>NZ_JBAKHP010000026.1:0-88319 GCF_036902745.1 Micromonospora sp. CPCC 205554
GTCTGCTCACGCGGCCCGCGGACGCCGGGGGTGGCGTGCGAGGGGGTTCGCTGGTCGCGCCGGAGACATGTCCAACGACCGCCGGCCCGGGATCATTCCCGGACGCTGCCGCCCGCGTTGCGGGGGTGCGGGGGGCGCTGCTGCGGTCGTTCACCAGGTACAACGCCCCGACCCCGCCACCGATTCCACCGCCCGGGTGTCCCCGACCACCCCGAAACCGGACACCCCGCCCACCGCCGGCACCCGCCCCCACCCCACCCACCCCGGCCCACCCCGAGTTGCGCGAGATCTTGGTACGAAACGGCCCTCATCGGGGCGAGATCTCCACCCGGCCGCGGCGAACAGCATCAGCGCAGGGCAGGCGTCGGCGCCGCCCGAGGCGGACAAGCGAAGCAACGCGACGGGCGATCATGAAGTTGACGGCACGAACCGACCGGTTTGTCCGGTCCAACTTCATGATCGACGCTGACGGGTGGAGGGCGGGGACCGGTGCGCGGGGCGGGTAGGCGGTGGGTGTCGTGGCGGGACGATCATCGGGGGACGTACCGCCTAGGGTGGTCAGCGTGGCGACCCTTCTGCTTCTGCGACACGGCCGGACCACCGCGAACGCCGACGGCGGCCTGGCCGGGCGGCAACCGGTCGAGCTGGACGACACCGGCCGGGCGCAGGCGACGGCGGTCGGCGCGCGCCTCGCCGGGCTGCCGCTGGCGGCGGTGGTGACCAGCCCGCTGATCCGCTGCCGGCAGACCCTGGAACTGGCGCTGCCGGGCACCGAGCCGGTCGTCGACGAGGGGTTGATCGAGTGCGGGTACGGCGACTGGGAGGGGCAGTCGCTGAAGAAGCTGGCGAAGGAGCCGCTCTGGCCGGTGGTCCAGCAGCACCCGAGCGCCGCCGCGTTCCCGCAGGGTGAGTCGATGGCGGCGATGTCCGCGCGCGCGGTGGCGGCGGTACGGGCGTGGGACGCGCGGGTCACCGCCGAGCACGGGCCGGAGGCGGTCTGGCTGGCGTGCAGCCACGGCGACGTGATCAAGGCGATCGTGGCGGACGCGCTCGGCGTACACCTTGATCTTTTCCAGCGGATCGTGGCCGACCCGGCGTCGGTGACGGCGATCCGCTACACCCCGTTGCGGCCGTTCCTGGTCCGGCTCAACGACACCGGCGGCGACCTGTCGGCGCTGGTCCCGCCGCCGCGCAAGCGGCGCCGGCGCCCGGCGCGGGCGGCCGAGTCCGACGCGGCGGTCGGCGGAGGCGCGGGCGCGGGCGGATGAGCCGGGGCGTACGCGGCGCGTTCGCTCTGGGCGGATTCGGCGTCGGTGGGCTGCGCGGTGCTTCCACACGCCGGATAGGGTCGTGGGTATGACGCACCAGGTGCACGCCTTCGAGCCGCCGGAGCGGTTCGTCGCCGGTACGGTCGGCCCGCCGGGGGAGCGCACGTTCTTCCTCCAGGCGCGCGGCGGCGGCCGGCTGGTCAGCGTGTCGCTGGAGAAGGTCCAGGTGTCGTTGCTCGCCGAGAAGCTCGAAGAGCTGCTCGCCGAGGCGCAGCGCCGCTTCGGCGTGAAGCTCCCGGAGCCGGTCACCACGGTTACCGGTGACAACGAGCCGCTCGACACGCCTGTGGACGAGGAGTTCCGGGTCGGCACGCTGGGCCTGGCCTTCGACGTGGACACCGCCACGGTGGTGATCGAGGCGATCGCCGTCGGTGAGGCGGAGGTCGAGGTCGAGCTGGGCGACGCGGACGACGACGCCGACGAGGACCCGGATGAGCCGGACGACGACCTCGACCGCCTCCGGGTACGGCTGACCCCGGAGGCGACCCGCGAGTTCATCGAGCGCGCCAAGCGCGTCGTGAACGCCGGCCGGCCCCCCTGCCCGCTGTGCGGCCAGCCGCTCGACCCGGCCGGTCACCTCTGCCCCCGGCACAACGGCTATCACCGGTGACCTCGTCGGAACTGCAGCCCCGACAGGACGGCGCCGAGGCGCTGCGGCTGCTCGCCGACGGTGAGCTGACCCTGGAGGGGCGGCTCGTCGACGCCTCCAACGCGACACTGCGCGGTGTCATCGCCCTCGGCGACGTGTCCGCGCACTGCGTCTACAAGCCGGTACGCGGCGAGCGTCCGCTCTGGGACTTCCCGGACGGCACGCTCGCCGGCCGGGAGGTGTCCGCCTACCTGGTGTCCCGGGCCACCGGCTGGGACCTGGTTCCCCCGACCGTGCTGCGCGACGGGCCGTTCGGTCCCGGCTCGTGCCAGCTCTGGATCGACGAGCCGGACGACGCCGAGCCGCTGGTCGGGTTCGTGCCGGCGCGGGAGATCCCGCCGCGCTGGTTCCCGGTGGCCGCGGCCCGCGACGACGACGGGACGGCGTACGCGCTGGCGCACGCCGACGACCCCCGCCTGGCCCGGCTCGTCGTGCTCGACGCGGTGATCAACAACGCCGACCGCAAGGGCGGGCACGTGCTCGTCGGCCCGGACGACCGGATCTACGGCGTCGACCACGGCGTCAGCTTCCACGTCGAGGAGAAGCTGCGTACGGTGCTGTGGGGCTGGGCCGGCCGTGAGCTGCCGCCGGACGCGGTCGAGATGCTCGACGGCCTGGCCGGGCAGCTGCGCGGGCCGCTCGGTGAGGAACTGGCCGAGCACCTCACCATCGGTGAGCTGGCCGCGCTGGCGGAACGGGTCGAGCGGCTGGGCGAGAGCGGCCGGTTCCCGCTGCCGCCGCAGGAGTGGCCGGCGATGCCCTGGCCGCCGATGTGAGCTGCTGTCGCGTTGATCACCCGTAGGGCGGCACCCGAGCGTCTGACGGATCGTTAGGCTGGCGGTCATGGAGTCTTGGGCGGGACATGACGTGCCACGGCTGCCCGGCGAGGGCGTGTCGCTGAGGTTGTACGACTCGGCGCGGCAGGGCGCCCACCCCAGCCGGCCCGAGGGCGCCGCCTCGATGTACGTCTGCGGCATCACCCCGTACGACGCCACGCACCTCGGGCACGCCGCCACCATGATCACGTTCGACCTGGTGCAGCGGATGTGGCGCGACGCCGGCCTCGACGTGCGGTACGTGCAGAACGTCACCGACATCGACGACCCGCTGCTGGAGCGCGCCGAGCGCGACGGCGAGGACTGGAAGGTCCTGGCCATGCGGGAAACCGCCCTGTTCCGCGAGGACATGGAGGCGCTGCGGATGATCCCGCCGGCGCACTACGTCGGCGCGGTCGAGTCGATCCCGGACATCGCCGAGAAGGTGCTGATGCTGCTCAAGGACGGCGCGGCGTACCGGCTCGACGACGGCACCGGCGACGTCTACTTCGACGTCTCCGCCGCGCCCCGGTTCGGCTACGAGTCGAACCTGACCCGCGAGCAGATGATCGAGCTGTTCGCCGAGCGTGGCGGCGACCCGGAGCGCGCCGGCAAGCGCGACCCGCTCGACCCGCTGCTGTGGCGCGGCGCCCGCGAGGGCGAGCCGTCCTGGCCCGGCGGCGACCTGGGTGCGGGCCGTCCCGGCTGGCACATCGAGTGCACAGTCATCGCGTTGAACCTGCTCGGCGACCGGATCGACGTGCAGGGCGGCGGCAACGACCTGATCTTCCCGCACCACGAGTGCTCCGCCGCGCACGCCGAGCGGCTGACCGGCGAGGCGCCGTTCGCCGACCACTACGTCCACGCCGGCATGATCGGCCTGGACGGCGAGAAGATGTCGAAGTCCCAGGGCAACCTGGTCTTCGTGTCCCGGCTGCGGGCCGACAAGGTGGACCCGATGGCGGTCCGGCTGGCGCTGATGAGCGGGCACTACCGCAGCGACCGCTCCTGGACCGACGAGCTGCTCACCGAGGCGCAGGAGCGGCTGGGCCGCTGGCGGCGGGCCGCCGCCGCGCCGGCCGGGCCGTCGGGGGCGGCGTTGCTGGCCGAGGTACGCGAGCGGCTGGCCGACGACCTGGACACTCCGGGTGCCCTGGCGGCGGCCGACCGCTGGGCCGAAGGCGTCCTCGACGGCGTGACCGAGGACGAGACCGCTCCGGCCCTCTTCCGCGACACGGTGGACGCCCTCCTCGGCATCGCCCTCTAGCCGCCGCCTCCGCCGAGTCCGGCCCTTTCGCGCGGCCCCGCCCGTCTCGCGCCTTCGATCTTGCACTTGCGGCCCGCGTTCCGCCCCTTTTGGGTCGGTTCGCAGGGCCGTAAGTGCAAGATCGCGCCAACCGGGGAAGCGGGTGGAACGTGATGGGTGTGTCGAGGGCGGTTTGACACCCGTGGTGTTCCACTCAGGCGTGCCCGGCCCTCGCAGTCCTCGGCGATCTTGCAGTTGGGGCCCCGGGGATGCCGTGAATGCCCTGTGTGCCGGGGCGGAAAGTGCAAGATCGCCGGGTGCCGGGTGCCGGGTGCCGGGTGCCGGGTGCCGGGTGCCGGGTGCCGGGTGCCGGGTGCCGGGTGCCGGGTGCCGGGTGCCGGGTGCCCTGGGTCAGCCCAGGACCAGGCCGGGGTCGGGGTCCTGGTCGGGAGCGGGGGCGGGGATCTTGTACTCCTCGGTCAGCGTGGTCATCGGGCCGGGCCAGGTGGCCTGGGCGACCTCGATCGGCTTGTGCCGTTCGTCGTACGCGACGTGCAGCAGGTGCAGCACCGGGGTGTCCGGGCGAATCTGGAGGATCTCCGCCTCCTCCCGGCTGGGCTGGCGGGCGCTGATCGTGTCGGTCGCGGTGACGTACCGCCGGCCGGTGACCTCCTCCGCCTCCTGGTAGAGCGGACGCCCGAACGCCTCGGCCCGCTCCAGGGACGTGCCGGCGGTGTCGGCGGGCAGGAACCACGACGCGCCGACCTCGACCGGGGAGTCGTCGGTGCGTACCAGGTGTCGCCGGCAGAGCAGTTCGGTGCCGTCGGCGACACCGAAGGCGTCGGCCACCTCCGCCGGGGCGGGGGAGCGGCCGACGGAGACGAGCTGCTGGCGGTACCGGGCGGCCAGGTCGGTGTGGTAGCCGCGGAAGCCGCCGTACCGGCCCCGGGACAGGCGGTTGAGGCGGCGGCGGGTGCCCCGGACGTACGTACCGGAGCCGGGTTTGGTGATCAGGATGCCCTCGACCCGCAGCTGGTCGACGGCGCGTTGCACGGTCTGCTTCGCGACGCCGAACATCTCGGCGATGGCCGGGATGGACGGCAGCCGCTCGCCCGGACCCCAGTCGCCGCGGCGCACCTGGGCCTTGAGCTGCGCGGCGATCTGCCGGTGCGGGAACTCGGCCGCGCCGGGATTGATCTGCATTGCCCGCCTCCTCAGAACAGCTAGGTTCCTAGGATGCCCTAGAGGGTGTGACAGCGCCACCCCGGACACGAAGAAGCCGGGCTCCGGCACAGAGGGGAGCCCGGCTTCGGGAGAGCGGGAGAACTACCAGGAACCCGCGGTCGGTCCGGCGGAACCACCGCGGCGACGCAGGTACTTCTCGAACTCCTGGGCGATCTCGTCCCCGGTCAACGGGGTGATGCCGGCGTCGCCGACCCGTTCCTCCAGCTCACGCACGTACTCGCCGAGTTCGGCGTCCTGCTCGGCGGCGCTGCGTACCCGCTGCTCCCACTCGGCGGCCTCCTCGGCCAGGTCGGCCATCGGCACCGGCAGGTCGAGCACCTCCTCGACCCGGTGCAGCAGGGCGAGGGTGGCCTTCGGGCAGGGCGGGTTGTTCGCGTAGTGCGGCACGTGCACCCAGAACGACACCGCGTCGACCTCGGCCCGGGTGCAGGCGTCGTGCAGCACGCCGACGATGCCGGTCGGCCCGTCGTACCGGGTGGGGGTGAGCTGGTAGCGCCTGGCCGCGTCGGCGTCCGACGCGCTGCCGCTGATCGGCAGCGGCCGGGTGTACGGCACGTCGGCCAGCAAAGCGCCGAGCAGCACCACCCGTTCGACCTCCAGGCTGTGGCAGATCTCCAGCACCTGCTCGCAGAACGTCCGCCAGCGCATGCTCGGCTCGATGCCGCGGATCAGCACCACGTCCCGCTCGGTGCCCTCCGGGCTGGCCACCATGAACCGCGTGGTGGGCCACTCGACGCGCCGTGTCTCCCCGTCGGCCATGGTGATCGTCGGGCGGCTCACCTGGAAGTCGTAGAAGTCCTCCGGGTCCAGCTCGGTCACCTCCCGGGCCTGCCAGACCTGCTCCAGGTGTTCCACGGCGGCGGTGGAGGCGTCGGCGGCGTCGTTCCAGCCCTCGAAGGCCGCGATGGCGACCGGCGAGCGCAGTACCGGCAGCCCGTCGAACTCGGTCACGCCGTCACCTCACCCTGCTCGTCGGGCGCGGCGTCGCCCCGTCGCACTGTCGCACCCCTGTTGTCCTTCACGTCCGTCAGCCTACGTGCCGCCGCGGGGCCCGGCCCGTCGGCCGCGCCGGTCGCCGGGTCGGACCACCCCGGCGAACCGGCGGAAAGGTGTACGCCGGCCCGGTGGGCAGAATGTGGGAAGGCCCGGTTCGGGTGACTCTGCCGCACTCGGGCGCACTAACCTGGGGCATGTGCCTATTTCGTTGCGTGACCTGCTGGCCGATCGGATCCTGATCGCGGACGGCGCGATGGGGACGATGCTCCAGGCCGCCGACCTCACCCTCGACGACTTCGACGGCCTCGAAGGCTGCAACGAGATCCTCAACGTGACCCGGCCGGACGTGGTCCGCGGCGTGCACGACGCCTACCTGGCGGCCGGCGCGGACTGTGTGGAGACCAACACGTTCGGCGCGAACCTGCCCAACCTCGCCGAGTACGGCATCCCCGGCCGCATCCGGGAGCTGTCCGAGGCGGGCGCGCGGATCGCGCGGGAGGCAGCCGACGCGTACGCGACGCCGGAGCATCCCCGGTTCGTGCTCGGCTCGATGGGCCCGGGCACCAAGCTGCCGACGCTCGGCCACGCGAGCTACGCGTCGCTGCGTGACGCGTACCAGGAGAACGCCGCCGGCCTGATCGCCGGCGGGGCGGACGCGCTGATCATCGAAACCTGCCAGGACCTGCTCCAGGTCAAGGCGGCGGTGGTCGGGTCGAAGCGGGCGCGCGACGAGGCGGGCCGGGACGTGCCGATCATCTGCCAGGTGGCGGTGGAGACGACCGGCACCATGCTGCTCGGCAGCGAGATCGGCGCCGCGCTGACCGCGATCGAGCCGCTCGGCGTCGACCTGATCGGGTTGAACTGCTCCACCGGCCCGGCGGAGATGGGCGAGCACCTGCGCTACCTGGCGCAGCACTCGCGTATTCCGGTCTCGGTGATGCCGAACGCCGGCCTGCCGGTGCTGACCGCAGACGGGGCGTACTTCCCGCTCAGCCCGGACGAGCTGGCCGACGCGCTGGAGCAGTTCGTCACCGACTACGGCGTCGCGCTGATCGGCGGCTGCTGCGGCACCACCCCGGAGCACATCCGGGTGCTGGTGGAGCGGCTGGGCGGGCGGGCGCCGGTGGCGCGGGAGCCGAAGCCGGAGGCCGGGGTCTCCTCGATCTACCACCACGTGCCGTTCGCCCAGGACGCCAGCATCCTGATGGTGGGAGAGCGGACCAACGCCAACGGCTCGAAGGCGTTCCGCGAGTCCATGCTCGCCGGGGACTGGCAGGCCTGCGTGGAGGTCGCCCGCAGCCAGGCCCGGGACGGCTCGCACCTGCTCGACCTCTGTGTCGACTACGTGGGCCGCGACGGCACGCAGGACATGCGGGAGCTGGCCGGCCGGTTCGCCACCGCGTCGACGCTGCCGATCGTGCTGGACTCCACCGAGCCGGCGGTGATCGAGGCCGGGCTGGAGATGCTCGGCGGCCGGTGCGTGGTCAACTCGGTCAACTTCGAGGACGGCGACGGCCCCGACTCCCGCTACGCGCGGGTCATGCCGGTGGTCAGGGAGCACGGCGCCGCCGTCGTGGCGCTGCTCATCGACGAGGAGGGCCAGGCCCGCACCCGCGAGTGGAAGGTACGGGTGGCCGCCCGGCTGATCGACGACCTGACCGGCCGGTGGGGGATGCGCCGGGAGGACATCCTCATCGACGCGCTGACGTTCCCGATCGCCACCGGGCAGGAGGAGACCCGCCGCGACGGCATCGAGACGATCGAGGCGATCCGGGAGATCGCGGCGCGCTACCCGGGCGTCAACTTCACCGCCGGCATCTCCAACGTGTCGTTCGGCCTCAACCCGGCGGCCCGGCAGGTGCTCAACTCGGTGTTCCTGCACGAGTGCGCCCAGGCCGGGCTGACCTCGGCGATCGTGCACGCCAGCAAGATCCTGCCGATGTCGCGGATCCCGGACGAGCAGCGCGAGGTGGCGCTCGACCTGGTGTACGACCGGCGCCGCGAGGGATACGACCCGGTGCAGCGGTTCATCGAGGCGTTCGAGGGCGTGGACGCGGCGTCGGCGCGCGCCACCCGGGCCGAGGAACTGGCCGCGCTGCCGCTGGACGAGCGGCTCAAGCGGCGGATCATCGACGGCGAGCGCAACGGCCTGGAGGCCGACCTGGACACCGCGATGGCGCAGGGGCGTACGCCGCTGTCCATCATCAACGACCTGCTGCTGGACGGCATGAAGGTGGTCGGCGAGCTGTTCGGCTCCGGCCAGATGCAGTTGCCGTTCGTGCTCCAGTCCGCCGAGGTGATGAAGACCGCGGTGGCCTACCTGGAGCCGCACATGGAGAAGACCGACGACGACGGCAAGGGCCGGATCGTGCTCGCCACGGTGAAGGGCGATGTGCACGACATCGGCAAGAACCTGGTCGACATCATCCTGTCCAACAACGGCTACGACGTGGTCAACATCGGCATCAAGCAGCCGATCAACGCGATCCTCGACGCCGCCGAGGAACACCGGGCCGACGCGATCGGCATGTCCGGCCTGCTGGTCAAGAGCACAGTCATCATGAAGGAGAACCTGGCCGAGATGGCCTCCCGAGGCGTGGCCGAGCGCTGGCCGGTGCTGCTCGGCGGCGCGGCGCTGACCCGCGCGTACGTCGAGGACGACCTGCGGTCGATCTACCCGGGCCAGGTGCACTACGCCCGCGACGCGTTCGAAGGGCTGTCCCTGATGGACCGCGTGATGGCGGCCAAGCGCGGCGGCGCGCCGATGGTCGACCCGGAGCGCGAGGCGGCACTGGCGGCCCGCCGGGAGCGCCGCGAGCGGCAGCGGGCGCAGGTGCGCGAGGCGTTGCCCGAACTGGACGACGCGTCGGTCCGCTCCGACGTGGCGGTGGACGTGACGGTGCCGAAGCCGCCGTTCTTCGGCACCCGCGTCGTCAAGGGTGTGCCGCTGGCCGACTACGCGGCACTGCTCGACGAGCGGGCCACGTTCCTGGGCCAGTGGGGCCTGCGCGGCGCCCGTGGCGGGAAGGGCCCGTCGTACGAGGAACTGGTCGAGACCGAGGGCCGGCCCCGCCTGCGGTACTGGCTGGACCGCCTGATCTCCGACCAGGTGCTGGAGGCGGCCGTGGTGTACGGCTACTTCCCGGCCTACTCCGAGGGCAACGACCTGGTGGTGCTGGACGAGAACGGGCACAGCGAGCGGGCCCGGTTCTCGTTCCCCCGGCAGCGGCAGGAGCGGCGGCTGTGCCTGGCCGACTTCTTCCGGCCCAAGGGCGACCAGCTCGACGTGGTGGCGTTGCAGCTGGTCACCGTGGGGCAGCCGATCAGCGAGTACACGGCGAAGATGTTCGCCGGCAACGAGTACCGCGACTACCTGGAGGTGCACGGCCTGTCCGTGCAGCTCACCGAGGCCCTCGCGGAGTACTGGCACCGGCGGATCCGGGCCGAACTGGTGCTGCCCGGCGGCGGCACGGTGGCCGACGACGACCCGGCCGACCTGGCGGGTCTGCTGCGCACCGACTACCGGGGCTGCCGGTACGCGTTCGGCTACCCGGCCTGCCCGGACCTGGAGGACCGGGCGAAGATCGTGGAGCTGCTGGGCGCGGAGCGGATCGGGGTGCAGTTGTCGGAGGAGTTCCAGCTGGTGCCGGAGCAGGCCACCGACGCGATCGTGGTGCACCACCCGGAGGCGAACTACTTCAACGCCAAGTGACGTCGCCCCGCGTCGGGCAGGACCGAGGCCTACGGGTGGCGTCGGACGTGCACGCCGTGTTCTGCCGAGTGTCCTCGATCATGGAGTCGTGCATCACGTCCTGGACGATCCGTCGGGATTGTCGCCGAGAGCCGTCCGCTTCCTCCGGCACGCCGCCGAACGAACGTCGCTCGACGTGTCACATCGGCCCACGACCGACGAGCTGCGGTCGCTGCTGAGCCGTCTGCCAGGCGTCGACGTTGAGGCAACACTGACCCTGTTCCGGCGGGCCGCGGCCCGGTACGGGGGCCTGCGGTACCGCAGCGTCGCGTGGTCGTTCGAAGAGGCCGTCACGTTTGTGCCGGTTCCGTGGGAGGCAGACGACTACGGCCCCGAGGACCGGGACGCCATGGCCGACCTTGTCGCGCACGACACCGCGCACCCGTACGCGGTCTGGCTGCGTGGCGACGGCGCTGTCGTCTACTGCTTCACCGGCCCGCACTCGGCGCCGGTGGTGCCCGTCTTTCCTGGCATCGACGCGCTGCTCGAAGCGGAGGCGCTCTACCAGGAGTGCGCCACCTGGATCCCGGTGTCGCTCGACGACGCGCCGGGCCTGGCGGCGGTCGAGGCGCACGCCGCGCACCTCACCCCGATACCGGAGGCGTCCGGGTACACCGAGCGCTGGTGGGAGCAGGACGGCTTCCGGCTGCACATCTGGAAGACGTTCGCCGCCGTGTTCCCCGGCTCCGGCGTCCGGTGGGCGATGTGGGCTCGCGATCGTTCCGGCGAGCTGGCCGCCCGAACCTTCCTGACGCAGGCGAGAACGTAGCCACCCGTGCTTGATCGCTGTCACTCAAAACTGATGCCCTGCGCTACCGACCGCCGGGCACGGAAGCGGTGAAGGTGAGGAGAAGTGCGGCGGTGCGCGGGGGATCCTCAAGCATGGGAGAGTGTCCGACGCCGGGGATCAACTCCACCCTGGCACCCGCTACGGCGCGGTACGAGGCGGCGGAGGAGGATCGCCATCGCTGGTCTTCCTCGCCGAAGATCACCAGCAGTGGCTTGCCGAGAGGTGTGAGCCGGTCGGGGAGCGGACGCTCCGCGAGATAGTCGTCGGACGCACGCGACGTGGCGGTGAGAGCGTGGTAGGTCATGGCGCGCGTATCGGCGACGAGTTGCTGCGGGGCCTTGAATCCTGGCGCGAACGCGGTACTCAGTCCCCGGCGGATGAAGCCGTCGGTTCGCAGTCGCCACAGTAGTTGTCCCACCACCGGGACGTCGATGAGCTTGCCGACGGGCCCGTCGGAGATGAAGGCGTCCATGCGGGGTCCGGTGTCGATGAGCGCCAGTGCGGTTACCAGGTCCCCTCGTTGCCCGGCGAGGGCGGTGGCGACGTAGCCGCCGGTGGAATGGCCGACCAGTACGGCGTGCTCGACGTCCAGCCGGTCCAACGCCTGTCCGACCCGGTGTGCCTGCTGCGGGATGGCGTAGCCGCCACCGGCTGGTTTGGCGGATCGGCCGTGCCCGAGCAGGTCGATCCGGATGAGGCGATGGGACCTGGCCAACATAGGAACGACCGGATCCCACCAGCGGGTCGAGGCGCCGAGCCCGTGGATCAGGACGAGTGCAGGAGCGTCGCGGGGGCCGTCCTGGCTCACGTGGATGTTTCCGCCGTCCAGGGGCAGGGTCGAGTCCCCGGTGGCGTCGGCATCCTGCGAGTTCACCATTGCCGTGTTTGCCGAGAGCGCCCCGGCGACGACGAGAAGAATCGTTGAGGCGACGATGCGGCGGTTTCGGCGGCGAGGGCGTCTCACCTGTGGCTCCCGGTCAGGGGCCTGCGGATCGGGGTGGTCCGGATGGTCGTCGAACGCCGGCGAAGTAGTCATGGGCTCACTGTCGCCGCGCCCGGGTGCTGGTGGCTTGCACAAATGTCCCGGTCAGCCGACCCGCACAGCATGAAGTGGCACGAAGATGGCGTCGTTCACCACGGCGAAGCATCGAACGCGAGGGTCGGTCGGCGCGGACGCACCGGTGGCGAGCGTCCCGACGAGCGCGGCGCCGACGAGCCTGGCACGGACGGTCGTGGTGTCGCTTCCCGGTGGTACGTGGCGCCAGGGCGGCCGATGCCAGACTGAGGGATCGATCCCGATGGCGTGCGAGCGTCCCGGCGTGAGGAGTCCAAGGTGCTGAACTCCGCCCTTCTCTCTGTCGTCCACGTGGCCGGAGCCGATCTGCCGCCGTTGGCGGACTCGGATCTCGGCCCCCGCGCGAGGTACTTCACCCTCGTCGTCCTGTCCGGTATGTACGTCGCCCCGATCGTCATGTTCGTGCTTGGAGTTCTCCGCGCTGCGGGCAGCCCGCGCAGCCGCCGGGTCAGCGCGGCTGCCGCGATCGTGATCGTCCTGTGCTACGCCTTGTCGCTGCTCGGCAGTGCCTTCACGTGGCCCGAACTCGAGCACCAGGGAGAGCCGAGCGAGACGCTGTGGCTGATCGTGATCGGCTGCGGAGGCTTCCTGGTGTTGCCCTGGCTCGTCGCGTTCGGCGGCACCACGGTGGCCAACCGCCGTCGCGGAGCCAAGGCCGAGTAACCGCCGGGTGCACTCGCCGGGGGGATGGCCCGCCCGACTACGGGTGACACGTCGAGGACGGCTACCCGCGGTCGCCCTTCCTCGGCCACGTGGCCAGCGCCGCCAGGACGGCGCACGGAACCAGACAGCCCAAAAGGCCGCACAGCGGTACGACGGCCATCCAGAACAGACCCTCCACGGGTGGGGATGGTAGGCGCCCGATCGAAGCCGTCGCGCGGTGGGAGGCTTGCGGACGGGACAGCGCGTGCCTCCGGCCGGAGACAGCAGGCGCCCCGGTGGCCTCGATTCGCCGCCGAAGGTGGAGCGTCAGTCGGCCCGCGCGCCCAGGCTCCGTGTCAGGGCGGGGATCATCACCGCCGCCGCTACCAGGTGCAACCCGACCAGGGCGATGACAGTCGGTGCAGCCGCCCCGACCAGGAACGGCGGCACCATCGACAGCGCGGTCAGCGCCACCGCCGTCCACACGAACCGCCGCGCGGGACGCGCGCTGAACCGCAGCAGGACGGCGGCGGCGACGACGCCCACGAGCGAGAAGAAGCCGGTCACCACTGCGAACCCGCCCAACGGGATGGTCTCGCCGCCGTCGGGGATCTCGAAGTCCACACCGGCGGTCCGGGCGAGTGCGGCCGCGAGCGTGGTGACCACCATCGCGGCGGGCGTGGCGACCAGGCCGGTGACGGCGAGCCGCCGGAAGCCGTGCGCACGGCCCACCCGGACGGCGGTGTCGGTGCTGCTGATCATGTCGTTCCTCCAGGAGTCGGGGGTGAGGACGCGTACCGTCGCGGTGCGACGGCCGGGGTTGCGCAGCGCGCGTACGCCGGTGCCGCGCAGCCAGAAACCGGCGTCGCGGCCGAGGACCGGCCCGGGGGTGCCGTCACGCAGCTCCAGCTGCACGCGTCCGCGCGTGACGACGCCGTACGCGTGGTGCCACCGGTCCGCGACCACCGGAACACGCGCGCCGCCGGGCAGCGCGAGCGTCCGCGCGGGCACTACGGCGTGGGGTCGGCCGGCAGGCGCTCCGGCAGCCCGAGTCGCGGGAACCGGTCGGCGTGGAAGGTGACGATCTCGGTGATCGCCCCGCCGGTGATGCGCAGGGCGTCGACGGTGAGCGGCAGGTACGCGCCGTCGCTGTCCTGCCGGAGGTAGAACGCGACGGCGGGCTGCCGGTTGACGGCGGTGGGCACGGCCCGCAGGCTGCCCAGGCTCTCGAAGCCGTCCGCGATCCAGTCGTTCACCACCGCGTCGCGGCCGATCTGCAGGCCCGGGGTGGGCGGCATCGAGCAGCGCACGTCGTCGCGCAGCATCGCGGCGAGACCGTCGATGTCCTTGGCGATGGCGGCGTCGGTGAAGCGGCGTACCAGCTCGCGGGTCCGGGTGTCCGTCTCGTCGCCGGTCCAGTCCTGCCGCTGCGGGGGCAGGTGTTCCCGCATGCCCGCGCGGGCCCGCTGCAGCGCGCTGTTGACCGAGTTGACCGAGTCGCCGAGCAGCTCCGCGACCTCCTTGGCGGGCCAGCCGAGCACGTCGCGCAGGATCAGCACTGCGCGTGGGCGCGGCGCGAGGTGCTGCACGGCGACCAGGTACGCCAGCTCGATCGTCTCCCGTGCCACAGCGACCGCTTCCGGCTCGTCCGCGCCGGCTGCGGGCAGCTCGTCGAGGAGCCGGTCCGGGTACGGCTGGAGCCACCGCACCTCACCGCCGGTCGCGGGCTCGGGACGGCACCTGGCGAGCAGGTCGAGGCAGGCGTTGGTGGCGATCCGGTACAGCCAGGCCCGGAACGTGGACCGTCCCGCGAACGTCTCCCGCCGCCGCCACGCCCGCAGGAACGTCTCCTGGACGGTGTCCTCGGCGTCCTCGAACGACCCGAGCATCCGGTAGCAGTGCACGTGCAGCTCTCGCCGGTGCCGCTGCGCCAGCCCGGTGAACGCCGGTTCGTCGACCTCGGCCAGGTCGCGTACGCCCAGCTCCTGCAGCCGCGTGTCCGTACCCATGACGTCATCCTTCCGCGTCGTCGTGTCCCGTCGTACGTGTGACGGGCACGGGCGCGGAAACTCATCACCGCGCCGTCAGCCCGTGCGCGGGGCGTACATGATGACGGCGACGCCGACCAGGCAGATGGCCGCGCCGACGAGGTCGTAGCGGTCGGGCCGGAACTTGTCGACCACCATGCCCCAGGCGAGCGACCCGGCGACGAACACGCCGCCGTAGGCGGCGAGGATGCGGCCGAAGTTCGGGTCCGGCTGGAACGTGGCCACGAACCCGTAGGCGCCGAGCGCGATCACCCCGGCGGCGATCCAGAGCAGCCCGCGGTTCTCCCGCCAGCCCTGCCACACCAGCCAGGCGCCGCCGATCTCGGCGAGCGCGGCGAGCAGGAACAGCAGGACGGACCGGACGACAGTCATGCGTCAGACCGTAGCCGGGCCGTGGTCCGGACCGGCGAAGGGCAGCGAAGCCGAGACGTTGCGCGGCCTTCACCACCCGCAGCAGGGTGACCGTCTCGGCCGGGTAGAGCCGATGCCCGCCGGGCGACCGCCGGGGCGCGGCCAGCAGCTCGCGCCGTTCGTAGTAGCGCAGTGTCTGCACGTTGACCCCGGCCGCGTCGGCGACCTGGCCGCTGCGAAGCACCGGCTCGCCCATCACCGGGCCCGCGCGGCCGTGGCCCGTAGGGCCAGGGCATCGAGTACGGCGACACGGGCGCCCGGAACCCGGATGTCGAGCCTCAGCGTGCCGCCGTCCGGGCGGGCGAGGTCGAACGTGAAGAACGAGCAGCACGCCGACTCGCGGGCGACCAGGTCGCCGGCGGCCGGTTCGGCGGCGTCGTCGAGGTGCAGCCGCAGGTGCCGGGCGGTCAGCCGGTCGACGCCGCGCAGCGCGTCGCGGAACAGCGTGTCGAACTCGGCCAGCCGCAGCGGCCGCTCGGTGGTCGGCAGCGTGCAGGCGTCGGGCACCCAGGAGTCGTCGGTCACGCCTCGACGGTAAGCTCGTACCCCGGTACCGGATGCAAGCCCGGCACCCGGCAGGAACACCCGCGCCTTGGTCGCGGCAGGCGGACGCCCGGATGCCGCTGACGAGCCTGCCGTTGATCCCGACCTCGCCCCACCTGCCGTGCGGTGCCGTCCGCGGTCGCCGGGCGTGATCAGCGGCCGCGACCTGCGGCGACGTCGGGAATACGGCTGTGCTCGGCGGCCCGGCGGGCTACCGTCACCGGAGTACGGGCCGGCGTGGGTCAGGCGCGCCGCGTCCATGCCCGCGCCGTCGGAGTTGACGTGGCGGAAACGCCCGCGGACGAGCATGGGTACGACGAAAGGGGCGGACATGACCGACGAGGTGACGTCGCAGGTCCCGCCGGAACCGGCTCCCGTGCTGACCACCACGCCCGCCGGCACCGGACCGGTCGGACCGCCGAGCAGCCTGGACCTGTGGGCGCGCGCCCAGGTGCTGCACCGCTGCTTCGGCGACGACGACGGCGAGCCGCACATCATGCGCGGCCTGGACTGACCGCGCCGGTCAGCGCACCGTCACACCGGCCCGCGCCAGCGGCTCCCACCACGACGCGAGGTCGGGAACAGGATCGGCGCGGGCCGTGTACTCCTCCAGCCGCCGCCACTGCTCCGCGCCCGGCGCCGGTGAGACCGCTGCGCCGTCGCCGACCAGGGCGTACCGGCGGCCGTCGACTGTCAGCAGCATCGTGCCGAAGATCGTTCCCCGGGCCTCGACCCGGCCGGCGGGAGCGGCGAACACCTCCGCGCCGTGCCGGTCGCAGGCGCGCAGCCAGCCCTCCTCCAGCGTCAGCAGCACCGGTACGCAGCGCATGCCGTTCCAGAGACTGCGTCGCCAATAGACGATTCCCGCGTACGACGGCTCCACGACGACGACCGTACCGCTCCCGTGGCCCGGTGAACGTTTCCCGGCGGCGGTACGTGAGAGCCGGTGAGCATCACCGGTGCCTGCCGGGGGTACTGCTGCGGGACACGGGTGCGACAGCCGGGAGGTCATGGTGGGGGACAGGGCGGGACGTCAGGGGCGCGGGCCGGTCGCCGGACTGGTGGTGGCCGCGCTGGTGGCGGCCGGCTGCATGGCCGGCGGCTACGACCAGGGCGAGCCGCAGCAGCCCGCACCCCCGCGCAGCGCGCAGCCCGAGTCGCAGACCACCCGGGCGGACGGCACCACCAGCGTGGCCGAGTTCAAGCAGGACATCCAGGACGCGGTCCGCCTGGCCGAACGCTACTGGGCGGAGCAGTTCCGCGCCTCCGGCCAGCGGTTCACCCCGATCCGGCGGGTGGTGCCCTACAGCCGCGAGGGCGAGGTGGCCTGTGCCGGGCAGGGGCTGCCGCGCAACAACGCGGTGTACTGCTCGGCCGGTGACTTCATCGCCTACGACGTGAACTGGTCGGTGGCGGCGTTCCGGCAGATCGGCGACGCGTTCCTGTTCTACCTGCTCGGCCACGAGTACGCCCACGGCATGCAGGTGCGGCTGGGCATCCGCTACAACTTCACCATCCAGCAGGAGTTGCAGGCCGACTGCATGGCCGGGGCGTACCTCGGGGACAGCGTGCGGTCCGGGGCGCTGGAGCTGGAGGACGGTGACCTGGAGGAGTTCCGGGAAGGGCTGCTCGCGGTCGGCGACGACCCCGACCAGCCGTGGTTCGCCGAGGGCTCGCACGGCACCGCCGAGCAGCGCAGCGACTCGTTCTTCCGCGGATACGAGAAGTCGCTCGGCGCCTGCGGCCTCGGGTGATGCCGCGGGTCACCCCGATCGGGGACGGTGACGGGCGCACCGGGCGCGGCTGGCAGGATCGGCGGGGTACGCGTACCGAAGGAGGCCCCCGCTGAGCAGCCCACACCCCGCCGCCGTGCTCTTCGACATGGACGGCACCCTGGTCGACAGCGAGAAACTGTGGGACGTCGCGTTGCAGGAGCTGGCCGCCGTGTACGGCGGTGTCCTGTCCGACGACGCCCGCCGCGCGATCGTCGGCACCGGCATGGCCGACGCGATGCGTATCGTGCACGACGACCTGGGCCAGCCGGAGCGGGACGTGCAGGCCAGCGCCGACTGGATCAGCGCCCGGATCCTGGACCTGTTCCGCACCGGGCTGCAGTGGCGTCCCGGCGCGCTGGCGCTGCTGCGCGCGGTACGGGACGCCGGCATCCCCACCGCGCTGGTCACCTCCAGCGGCCGGGCGCTGGTCGAGGTGGCCCTGGACACGCTGGGCCGGGACAGCTTCGACGCGGTGGTGTGCGGTGACGAGGTGGATGCGGCCAAGCCGCACCCGGAGCCGTACCTGACCGCCGCGCGTCTTCTGGGCGTGCCGGTCGAGCGGTGCGTGGCGATCGAGGACTCACCGACCGGCGTGGCGAGCGCGCTGGCCGCCGGGGCGGCGGTGCTGGCCGTACCGGCCGAGGTGCCGCTGGCGCCCGCCGACGGCGTACACCAGGTGGAGAGCCTGACCGGGGCGGACCTGGAGCTGCTCGCCGCGCTGCTCCACCGGTAGCGGAAAGGGCCCCTCTCGACGAGAGGGGCCCTTTCCGGTGGTGTGTCAGTCGTGGGCGATGGCGCCCAGGACGTTGATCCGCGCGGCGCGGATCGCCGGCAGCACCGCCGCGACCACCCCGATGATCGCGGCCAGGACCAGGAACGTCACCATCTGACCCCAGGGCAGGACCAGATCGGTGATGCCCTCGTCCTTGAGCGCCTCGACCACCGCCGCGCCGAGACCGGTGCCGACCACCACGCCGAGCAGCGCGCCGAAGATGGAGATCACCACCGCCTCGACCGTGATCATGCGCATGGTCTGGGCGCGGCGCAGGCCGATCGCCCGCAGCAGGCCCAGCTCCCGGGTCCGCTCCAGCACCGACAGCGCGAGCGTGTTGATGATGCCCAGCACCGCGATCACGATGGCCAGCGCCAGCAGGATCTGGATCATCTGGAGCAGCGAGTCCAGCTGACCGGTCTGCTGTTCGATGAACGCGGCCCGGTCGGCCACCGACACCTCGGGACTGTCCGCCAGCAGGCGCTCGACCTGCGGCTGCACGGCGTCCACCGACGTGCCGGGGGCGAGCTGGAGGAAGCCCTGGATCGGCTGCGGGATGCTGAAGTCCGCCGCGGCCTGCGGCGGCAGCGTCACCGGGTTGGTCAGCTGCGAGCTGGAGTAGATGCCGCTGACCGTGTAGGTGCGGGCCTCGCCGCGCGACAGCTGCACCGGCACCGTCGAACCGACGGTGAGGTTGCGTGCCTCCGCGGTGTCCGAGCTGACCAGCATCTGGTCCGGCGCCAGTCTGCTGATGTCACCGGCGGCGGCCTTCGCCCCGAAGATCTGCTGGAGCGCGGCCACGTTGCTCGACGCGGCCACCCAGGTCCGCTCACCGCCGACCACCGCCATGTCGCCGTACTCGCCGCTGACCATCCGCACGCCCGGGATCGCGGCGGCCTTCTCCAGCACCGCTGGGTCGAAGCTCGCCGGACGCGGCCCGGTCGTGGACCCGGAGATCACCAGCTCCGCCTTGATGTTGTCCTCGGCCAGCTTGCCGATGCTCCCCTTGGCCGAGTCCAGGATCACCGTCACGCCGGTGACCAGGGCGATGCCCACCATCAGCGCGGCCGCGGTGATCGCGGTGCGGCGCGGGTTGCGGCCCGAGTTGAGCCGGCCCAGCTTGCCCGGCACCGACCAGGAGAACATCGCGCCGAGCAGCGCGACCACCGGCCGGCTGATGATCGGCGTCAGCAGCGCCACCCCGATGAACGCGAACAGCACGCCGCCGAGGATGGTCGCCAGGGTGCTGTCGCCGGCGTGCCCGCCGAGACCGAGGAACAGCAGCACCGCGCCGATGCCGGTCACCACGGCGCCGCCGAGGGTGACCTTGGTGAGCGGCCGGTCCGGAGTGGCGACGTCCTGCATCGCGGCGATCGGCGGGATGCGCGAGGCGCGCAGCGCCGGCAGCAGCGCGGCGATCACCGTGATCAGCATGCCGACCGCGAACGCGCCGATCACCGCCGAGGCCGGTACGCCCAGCCCGGCCAGGGTCAGACCCCCGGCGAGCTGACCGAACAGGTACGCCAGCAGCGCGCCCACGCCGATGCCGGCGGCGAGCCCCAGCACCGAGGCGATCAGGCCGACCGCGAGCGCCTCCAGCACCACCGAACCGATGACCTGCTTGCCGCTGGCCCCGATCGCCCGCATCAGGGCCAGCTCACGGGTGCGCTGGGCCACGATGATCGAGAACGTGTTGAGGATCAGGAACGTGCCGACCAGCAGCGCCACCGCGGCGAACCCGAGGAGGATCTTGTTGAAGAACGACAGCCCTTCCTTGAGGCCGGCCGAGGCGTCAGCGGCGAGCTGCTCGCCGGTCTTGACCTGGTAGTCGGCGCCCAGCGTGCGGGCCACCTCGTCGCGCAGCGCGGCCGGCGTGGTGCCGCCGGCGGCCTGGACGCTGACGCTGCTGAACACGTCCGGCTCGCCCAGCATCAGCTGCTGCGCCACCGGGGTGGTGAAGTAGACCTCGTTGGCCCCGCCGATCGAGTCCCGGCCGCCGCTGTAGCCGAACACGCCGACGAGCGTGAACTCCTTCTTCGGGGCGAGGGTCAGCACGCCGACCCGGTCACCGACCTTGACCTTGCCCGCCTCGGCCAGCGCGGCGTTGATCACGATCTCGTCGTCGGCCTGCGGCGCGCGGCCCTCGCGCATCTCCACCAGGTCGCTCTCACCGAGCCAGTTCTGGCCCAGCTGCGGCGGGCCGAACGAGGTGACCACCTTGCCGTTGCTGCCGATCATGCGGGCGCCCTCGGCGGCGACCACGCCCTTGGCGTCGGCGACGCCCGGCACCGCCTTGACCCGGTCGAGCACGGACGCCGGCATCGGGGTGCTCACCGGCATGCCCTCGGCCGTGGAGACGTCGATCTTCGGCTTCGCCTCGACGCTGACGTCGACCTCGGCGTACGCGTCGGCGAAGACCGCGTCGAAGGACCGCCCGAGCGTGTCGGTGAGCACGAACGCGCCGGAGACGAACATGACGCCGAGCACCACCGCCAGGCCGGACAGCAGCAGGCGCAGCTTGCGCGCCAGCAGGCTCTTGAGCGTTGCCCGCAGCATCAGTTGCCCACCTCGACCGGGGCGTCCAGCTTCTTCATCGTGTCCAGCACCGTCTCGGCGGTCGGCTCGATCAGCTCCGAGACGATCTGCCCGTCGGCGAGGAACACGACGCGGTCGGCGTACGCGGCGGCGGTCGGGTCGTGCGTGACCATCACGATGGTCTGGCCGTGCTCGCGTACCGAGTTGCGCAGGAACTTGAGCACCTCGGCGCCGGAGCGGGAGTCCAGGTTGCCGGTCGGCTCGTCGGCGAAGATCACCTCGGGGCGGGCGACGAGCGCGCGGGCGCACGCCACGCGCTGCTGCTGGCCGCCGGAGAGCTGGGCCGGGCGGTGCCCGAGCCGCTCCCGCAGGCCGACCGTGTCGATCACCGTGTCGTACCAGGCCGGGTCGGGCTTGCGCCCGGCGATCGACAGCGGCAGCAGGATGTTCTCCTGCGCGGTGAGCGTGGGCAGCAGGTTGAACTGCTGGAAGATGAAGCCCACCTTGTCGCGGCGCAGCTTCGTCAGGCCGGAGTCGTTGAGCCCGGTCACCGTGGTGTCGCCGATCATGACGGTGCCCTTGGTCACCGTGTCCAGACCGGCGAGGCAGTGCATCAGGGTGGACTTGCCCGAGCCGGACGGCCCCATGATCGCGGTGAACCGGCCGCGTTCGAACTCGGCGCTCACCCCCCGCAGCGCGACGACCTGCGCCTCGCCGCTGCCGTACACCTTCCACACGTCGTTCGCCCGGGCCGCGGCCTGCTCTCGGCCTACCGTCGCGGTCACGTCATCTACCTCTTCCGTATGTCGTTCTCATGCCGCACCGCCCCCGCTGGCCGGTGCGGCGGAATCCATCCTCGGGGTCGCGCGCCCGAAAGCCCTCCGACCTGGGGTGGAATCCGCGCCGAACTTCCGGTGAGGGGCGACCCCCATGCGGGCTCAGGGTGACCCCTGACCGGCAGGCGACGCCGACGCTAAGGCCTCACCCGGCGTGATGGTCAACACATCAGCCCCGCCGCTGGTCACGGTAGGTGACCCGCGCCACCTCAGCCGCCGGGACGGACCAGGCCCGTCTCGTACGCGAGCACGACCGCCTGCACCCGGTCGCGCAACCGTAGCTTCGTGAGCACGTGCCCGACATGGGTTTTCACGGTGGTCTCGCTGACCGACAGCACCCGGGCGATCTCCGCGTTGGACAGTCCGCGCGCCATGTGGGTGAGCACCTCGCGCTCCCGGTCGGTCAGCGGCTCCAGCGCCCGCGCCGGCGCGGCGGCCGGGTCCGGCAGCACCTGGGCGAACCGGTCCAGCAGCCGGCGCAGGACGCGCGGGGACATCACCGCGCCTCCGGCGGCCACCGTGCGGATCGCGGCGACGAGGTCCTCGGCCGGCACGTCCTTGGTCAGGAAGCCGCCCGCCCCGGCCCGCAGCGCCCCGACGACGTGCTCGTCCTGCGCGAACGTGGTGAGCACGAGCACGCGTACCGGCAGCCGTGCCGACACGATCGCCCGGGTGGCGGCCACCCCGTCCAGGCGCGGCATCCGGACGTCCATCAGCACCACGTCGGGCAGCAGCCGCCGGGCCAGCTCCACCGCCTCCGCGCCGTCGCCGGCCTCACCCACCACGTCGAGGTCGTCCTCCGCGCCGAGCACCATCCGGAATCCGGTACGCAGCAGCGGCTGGTCGTCGGCGAGCAGGACCCGCACCGGCCGGGACACGGCGCCCTCGGTCATGCGTCCCCCTCGTCGTCCGGGCGGCGCCGGCGCCCACCCGCTGCCCACCCGGCGTGGGACCGGCCACCCGCACCCACGGTAGAGGGCCCCGGCCGCCCGCACCCCGACCAGGCCGCCCCGTTCCCGCAGGATGGCCGCACCCCGCCTCGCCCTCGCCCGCCCTGGTCGCCTCATCGCCCGGCGATCATGAAGTTGGCTGGCGGGAAAGCGCTTCCCGAGGCAGCCAACCTCATGATCGCCGCGTCCGTGCCGCAGTGCTGCGGGTGAGGAGCGGGTGGGGTGGGGTGGGGTTACTCGTCGGCGCCGGGGGTGGCCGGGCGGGAGCGGGCGTCCACGAGCGGGTCGGGGGCGGCGGCGGACGTCGGGAACGGTGGCGGCGTCCCGCCGTAGCTCGGGCACAGCGCCTGGTGGTTGCACCAGTCGCACAGGCGGCTCGGCCGGGGACGGAAGTCCTGCCGGGCTGTGGCCTGCTCGATCGCCCGCCACAGCGCCACCACCGTGCGCTCGAAGCGCACCAGCTCGTCGGCGTCCGGCGCGTAGTCGCAGACCTCGGCGTCCTTGAGGTAGAGCAGGCGCAGCACCCGCGGCACCACGCCCCGGGTGCGCCACAGCACCAGCGCGTAGAACTTGAGCTGGAACAGCGCCCGCGCCTCGAACGCCTCCCGCGGCGCCCCGCCGGTCTTGTAGTCGACCACCCGCAGCGCGCCGTCCGGCGCCACGTCGAGCCGGTCGAGGTAGCCCCGGATGAGCAGCTCGTCGTCCACCACCGCGGAGATCAGCGCCTCGCGCTCGGCCGGCTCCAGCCGGCGCGGATCCTCCACCGCGAAGTAGCCGTCCAGCAGGGCCGTCGCCGACCGGAGGAACTCCTGCGGCCCGACGGCGTCGCCGTCGGCGAACAGCGTGGCGAGCTCCGGCTCCTCGGTGACCAGCCGGTCCCACTGCGG
The DNA here is from genome assembly GCF_036902745.1 of Micromonospora sp. CPCC 205554. NCBI lineage: Bacteria > Bacillati > Actinomycetota > Actinomycetes > Micromonosporales > Micromonosporaceae > Micromonospora > Micromonospora sp. CPCC 205554. The sequence goes on from NZ_JBAKHP010000026.1 coordinate 23,295, forward strand.
GGCGACCAGGTCACCCGCCGACTCCGGGGTGCGGGCGGGGGCCGGCAGGTCGAACAGCCGCTCCAGCACGGCGTGCACGAGCGTGCCCCGGGCCTGCTCGACGGTCGGCCGCTCGGGCAGCCGGTCGATGCTGCGGAACCGGTAGAGCAGCGGGCAGGTCTTGAAGTCGGCCGCCCGCGACGGCGACAACGAGGCCCGCACGGTGACCGGCGCCGCTGCCGCCGTCTGGTCGCCGTGACTGTCGATCATCGGTTCCGCCGTCATGACCGGAAGGTTAGGGCACGCGTGTGACACGGCCGTCGCCGCCGCACCGGAGCATGATCGGGATCGAGCGCCCTCAGCCGTCCACGGCTGCGGGGGCTCACCGACGCTCAGCTCACGTAGCATCGGGCCGGTGCAGCAGCGGAGCCGAGGACCCCACCGGCCGGGGCTCAGCCTCGGCCGGGTCCTCGGGGTGCCGCTGCGCGTCGACGCCTCGATGCTGCTGCTCACCGTCGTCGTCACCGTGCTGTACGCGGCGCTGGCCCGCCGCCAGCTCGACCTCGGCCCGCTCGGCGGCTACCTGGTCGGCCTCGGCTTCGTGATCTCGCTGCTCGGCTCCGTGCTGCTGCACGAGCTGGGGCACGCGCTGACCGCCCGCCGGTACGGCATCGGTGTGCGGGGGATCACGCTGGAACTGCTCGGCGGCTACACCGAGATGGACCGCGACGCCCCCAGCCCGCGGGTCGAGCTGCTGATCTCCCTGGCCGGCCCGGCCGTCTCCGCCGTGCTCGGCGCCGGGGCGGTCGCCGCCACCCTCGCCCTGCCCGCCGGCACGCTCGGCCACCAGCTCGCCTTTCAGCTCGCGGTGAGCAACGTGGTGGTGGCGATCTTCAACAGCCTGCCCGGCCTGCCGCTGGACGGCGGACGGGCGCTGCGCGCCGCCGTGTGGGCGCTCACCCGCGACCGGCACCGCGGCACCGAGGTGGCCGGCTGGGTGGGCCGGGCCGTCGCGCTGGGCACGCTGGTGCTGGTCGTCGTGCTCACCATGCGCCGGGCGCTGGCCCCGCTGGCCCTGCCGCTGCTGCTGCTCGTCGCGCTGACGCTGTGGCGCGGCGCCGGCCAGTCGATCCGGCTGGCCCGCATCGGCCGCCGGCTGCACCTGGTCGACCTGGCCCGGCTGGCCCGCCCGGTGCTGCCGGTGCCCGCCGGCACGCCGCTGGCGGAGGCCCAGCGCCGCCGCGACGAGGCGGGCAGCTCCGAGGCGGCTCTCGGCGTGGTCGACTCGGCCGGCCGTACCGTCGCCCTGGTCGACCCGGCCCGCGTCGCCGCCGTACCCCCGGAACGGAGGCCGTGGGTCGCGGTGGACGAGGTGGCCCGCGACCTGTCCGCCGTGCCGGCCCTGCCGCTCGGGGCGGACGGCGAGCGCGTGCTGGAGACCGTGCGCACCCACCCGGGCGCGCAGTACGTCGTGACGGCAGGCGAAGATGTGGTCGGCGTGCTGCACATCGCGGATCTCGCCCAGCTCCTGGAACCCGAACGGAAGACGAACACGTGACCGCAGAGATCTCCACCGTCCCGGCGTTGCCCCCGGTCCACCGCGGGCCGTTCCGGCCGGGCGACCGGGTCCAGCTGACCGACCCGAAGGGCCGGATGCACACCGTGACGCTGGAGCCCGGCAAGGAGTTCCACACCCACCGCGGGATCCTCAGGCACGACACCCTGATCGGCCTGCCCGACGGCAGCGTGGTCACCACCGCGGGCGGCGGCACCGCGTTCCTGGCGCTGCGGCCGCTGCTGTCGGACTACGTGCTGTCCATGCCGCGCGGCGCCCAGGTGATCTACCCGAAGGACTCGGCGCAGATCGTCGCCATGGGCGACATCTTCCCCGGCGCCAAGGTGCTGGAGGCCGGCGCCGGGTCCGGCGCGCTGTCCTGCTCGCTGCTGCGGGCCGTCGGCACCGAGGGCGAGCTGCACTCGTTCGAGCTGCGCGACGACTTCGCCCAGATCGCCCGCCGCAACGTGGAAGCGTTCTTCAACGGCCCGCACCCGGCCTGGAACCTGCACGTCGGCGACGTCGCCGACTGCGCCGAGACCGGTTTCGACCGCATCATCCTCGACATGCTCACCCCGTGGGAGATGCTCGACATGGTCGAGCGGGCGCTCGTGCCCGGCGGCGTGCTGATCGGCTACGTGGCCACCACCCCGCAGCTGTCCGAGCTGGTCGAGGCGCTGCGCGAGCGCGGCGGCTGGACCGAGCCGCGCGCCTGGGAGTCGCTGGTGCGCGACTGGCACGCCGAAGGGCTCGCGGTCCGCCCGGACCACCGGATGATCGCCCACACCGCGTTCCTGGTCTCCGCCCGCAAGCTCGCCCCCGGCGTCACCGCGCCGCCGCGCCGGCGCAAGCCCAGCAAGGGCGCCGAGGCGTACGCGCAGCGCCGCGACGCCCTGCGTGCCGCCGCGGCCGCCCGCGCGGCGGAGGAGCCGCAGGAGTCCTGACCCCCGCCGCGCGGGCGCGCGCGCACGGGCGGATCATGTGTGCCGGTGGGGACGACACCTGAGCGGGTGGAGACGGTGGCATGAGCGAGCGGATCGGGGCGCGCGTCGGGCGGCGCGCCCGTGCCGGTGACCGAAACCGATGGCGGCGCCTCGGCGCGGGTCGGCGGGAGGCGGCGTGAGCAACCCCGGCTACGGCAACGGCGACCTGCCCGCCGTCTTCCCGGACTGGTCGCCCTACACCGACCTGGAGTCGGCCGCCCGGGCGTACCTGCGCGACCCGGACATCGCGCTGGAGGCGCTCGACGGCGTGCTGCGCGGCGCGTCCGTGCTCGGCTTCACGCTGGAACGCTTCGTCAACGAGGTGAACGGGGTGTGGCAGGAGGTCGTCGTCTGCGACGGCAGCCGGCTGGTGCTCTGGCACGGCGAGGACGTGCCGCCGGGGGAGGGGCCGCCCGGCGCGATGACCTCCTCGTTGCGCGTGGTGCCGCTGTCCACCGTCACCGAGGTCGGCTGCCGGCGGCGGCTCATGCGCGCCGACAACGGCACCGTACGGGTCGACAGCATCGACGTGTACCTGCTGCTCAGCTCGCTGGACGAGGCGCCGCCCAGCGACGAGGCGATCGGCGCACCCCGGCACGACGCGCTGCGCTTCGGCAAGACCCTCGACGACGGCGGGGCGGGACAGATCGCCCGGCTTGAGGAGTTCGCCCGGCTGGTCGCCTCGGTCGTCGGCCGGCCCCTGCTCTGAGGCGGACGCACGACGGGCCGGGGACGTGTGTCCCCGGCCCGTCGTGTCCGTCTCCGCTCAGTCCTCGGCCTCCGGGCCGGCCACCTCGACGCCGTCGCTGCCGCGCACGACGTGGATGCACTCGCCCGGGCACTCCTTCGCCGAGTCGATCACCTCGAGGCGCAGGTGCTCCGGCACGTCCACCCGGGCGCCAGGGGCCTGCCGCAGCTCGCCGTCCGGGCCCTTGACGTACGCCAGGCCGTCGACGTCGAACTCGAAGACCTCCGGCGCGTACTGCACGCAGAGCCCGTCACCGGTGCAGAGATCCTGATCCACCCAGACCTGCAGCTGGTCGGTCGCGACGTCGGTCACGAAGCACCCCCCATGTTCTCCCGTCCCACGCTCCGACGGTACCCGAACGCCCGTACCCGCCCCGCGACCAGCCCTTCGCGATCAAGCTTCGGTGACGAGCGCGTTGCTGTGGACCGAATCGGGCTCATAGCGGCTAGTGTTAGGTCAGAACGTTCAAGCCCCCCGGGGAGGTGGGACGTGGCACGCAGCGACGACGCGGACTCGCGCGCCGCACGGTGGGAAAAGGAAGCCCACGATCTCTCCACGCAGGTCGCGTTCCTGCAAGAGGAACTCGCTCTGGTGCGGCGCAAGTTGACCGAAAGCCCCCGACACGTCCGGCAGCTCGAAGAGCGGCTGGCGGCCACCCAGGCACAGTTGGCGCGGCTGACCGAGAACAACGAACGGCTCGTGAGCACCCTCAAGGAGGCTCGCGCGCAGATCGTGACGCTCAAGGAGGAGATCGACCGGCTCGCCCAGCCGCCGAGTGGCTACGGCGTCTTCCTGGCCAAGCACGACGACGGCACGGTGGACGTGTTCACCGGCGGGCGCAAGCTCCGGGTGGCCGTCTCGCCCTCGCTCGAGGTCGACGAGCTGCGCCGTGGCCAGGAGGTCCTGCTCAACGACGCGCTCAACATCGTCGACGCGTTCGGCTACGAGCGGGTCGGCGAGGTGGTGATGCTCAAGGAGATCCTGGCGGGCCCCGAGGGCGCTCCGGGTGACCGGGCGCTCGTGGTGTCGCACTCCGACGAGGAGCGGATCGTGCACCTCGCCGAGACCCTGATCGGCAGCGCGATCCGGGCCGGCGACTCGCTCATGATCGAGCCCCGCTCTGCGTACGCGTACGAGCGGATCCCGAAGAGCGAGGTCGAGGAACTGGTCCTGGAGGAGGTGCCCGACGTCAACTACGAGGACATCGGTGGCCTCCAGGCGCAGATCGAGCAGATCCGCGACGCGGTGGAGCTGCCGTTCCTGCACTCCGACCTGTTCCGCGAGCACCAGCTCCGGCCGCCGAAGGGCATCCTGCTCTACGGCCCGCCCGGCTGCGGCAAGACGCTGATCGCCAAGGCGGTGGCCAACTCGCTGGCCAAGAAGATCGCCGAGCGGGAGGGCAAGGAGCGGCACACCAGCTTCTTCCTCAACATCAAGGGCCCCGAGCTGCTCAACAAGTACGTCGGCGAGACCGAGCGGCACATCCGGCTGATCTTCCAGCGGGCGCGGGAGAAGGCCGGCGAGGGCACGCCGGTGATCGTGTTCTTCGACGAGATGGACTCGGTGTTCCGCACCCGCGGCTCCGGCGTCTCCTCCGACGTGGAGAACACCATCGTTCCGCAGCTGCTCAGCGAGATCGACGGCGTCGAGGGCCTGGAGAACGTCATCGTCATCGGCGCCTCCAACCGGGAAGACATGATCGACCCGGCGATCCTGCGCCCCGGCCGGCTCGACGTGAAGATCAAGATCGAGCGGCCGGACGCCGAGGCGGCGAAGGACATCTTCTCCAAGTACATCCTCGCCGGCCTGCCGCTGCACGCCGACGACCTGGCCGAGCACGGCGGCGACGCCCAGGCCACAGTCGCGGCGATGATCGACGCGGTGGTCCTGCGGATGTACTCCGAGACCGAGGAGAACCGCTTCCTCGAGGTCACCTACGCCAACGGCGACAAGGAAGTCCTCTACTTCAAGGACTTCAACTCCGGCGCGATGATCCAGAACATCGTCGACCGGGGCAAGAAGATGGCCATCAAGGAGTTCCTCACCTCCGGACGCAAGGGACTGCGCCTGCAGCACCTGCTCGACGCGTGCGTCGACGAGTTCCGCGAGAACGAGGACCTGCCCAACACCACCAACCCCGACGACTGGGCCCGCATCTCCGGCAAGAAGGGCGAGCGGATCGTCTACATCCGCACGCTCGTCTCCGGCGGCAAGGGCGCCGAGGCCGGACGGTCCATCGAGACCGCCAGCAACACCGGCCAATACCTCTAGTCCGACCGCTCGACGGAGGCCCGTGGCGTACGCGCCACGGGCCTCCGCGCGTACTCGGGGAGGCCGCCACACCCGACCGCCGCTGCCGCCACGCCCCCTCGGCGCGTCACGCCGACTACGCTCGACGTGACGGGGACCGGGACGGCGAGCGGAGCGGGCAGGTCGATGAGCGTTAGACGGATCATGGGCACCGAGGTCGAGTACGGCATCTCCGTGCCCGGTCAGGCCGGAGCCAACCCGATGGTCACCTCCTCCCAGGTGGTCAACGCCTACGGGGCGCGGCCGGAACTCAACCGGGGCGGCCGGGCCCGCTGGGACTACGAGGAGGAGTCGCCACTGCGCGACGCCCGCGGGTTCACCTACTCCGGCGCCGCGTACGACCCGGCCGAGGCGCTCGCCGACGAGGACCTCGGGCTCGCCAACGTCATACTCACCAACGGCGCCCGCCTTTACGTCGACCACGCGCACCCGGAGTACTCCACGCCCGAGGTGACGAACCCCCTCGACGTGGTGCGGTGGGACAAGGCGGGGGAGCGGGTGATGGCCGAGGCGGCCCGGCGGGCCGCGACCATCCCGGGCACCCACCCGATCCACCTGTACAAGAACAACACTGACAACAAGGGCGCCAGCTACGGCGCGCACGAGAACTACCTGATGCGCCGGCAGACGCCGTTCGCCGACATCGTGGCGTACCTGACGCCGTTCTTCGTCACCCGGCAGATCGTCTGCGGCGCCGGGCGGGTCGGCATCGGCCAGGACGGCGGCCAGGCCGGTTTCCAGATCTCCCAGCGGGCCGACTTCTTCGAGGTCGAGGTGGGACTGGAGACGACGCTCAAGCGGCCCATCATCAACACCCGCGACGAGCCGCACGCCGACGCCGACAAGTACCGCCGGCTGCACGTCATCATCGGCGACGCGAACCTGTCCGAGATCTCCACGTTCCTCAAGGTCGGCACCACCTCGCTGATCCTCGCCATGATCGAGGAGAAGGCGCTCGGCGCTGACCTGGGCATCGCCGACCCGGTGGCCGAGCTGCGCGCGGTCAGCCACGACCCGTCGCTCAAGCACCTGATGCGGATGCGCGACGGCCGCAGGCTGACCGCGCTGGACGTGCAGTGGGCGTACCTGGAGCGGGTCGGCTCCTTCGTGGACGACCGCTACGGCAAGGACGTGGACGCACAGACCGCCGACGTGCTGCGCCGCTGGGAGAGCGTGCTGGACCGGCTCGGCCGGGACGCGTTCGAGTGCGCCGACGAGCTGGACTGGGTGGCCAAGCTGCGGCTGCTGGAGGGCTACCGGGAGCGGGAGAAGCTCGGCTGGGGCTCGCACAAGCTGCAACTGGTCGACCTCCAGTACTCCGACGTGCGGCCGGAGAAGGGCCTCTACCACCGCCTGGTGCAGCGCGGCTCGATGAAGACGCTGCTCACCGACGAGCAGACCCGCACCGCGATGACCGAACCGCCGGAGGACACCCGGGCCTACTTCCGGGGCCGCTGCCTGGACCGCTACGCCTCCGAGGTGGTCGCCGCGAGCTGGGACTCGGTCATCTTCGACGTGGGCCGGGAGTCGCTGGTCCGGGTGCCGATGATGGAGCCCGAGCGGGGCACCCGCGCGCACGTGGGCGAGCTGTTCGACCGCTGCGAGAGCGCCAAGGATCTGCTGGAGACGCTCACCGGCGGGTGACCCCGATGCCGGAAGGCCCGCCGGGTGCCGGAAACGGGCACGCGACGGGCCTTTCGTCGCTCCCGCGAGGTAAGTTGATCGCAGGCGATCGTGGAGGAGGCACCACCATGGCGACGCAAGAGGGTGGGCAGACCCAGTCCGGCAAGTCCCGCGAGGAGGTCGAGGAGGTCACCGCTGAGGCCAACCCCGAGGTGGCCGAGCGGCACGCCGAGATCACCGAGGACGTGGACGACCTGCTCGACGAGATCGACTCCGTCCTGGAGGAGAACGCAGAGGAGTTTGTGCGAGGATACGTGCAAAAGGGAGGTCAGTGATCAAACAGGACTGAAACGGACATGCCGGTTCCCCTTGACGATCAGGATGGCCGACGTCGTTGCCGCGACTGCGGTGACTGGAACCCGCTCGATGAGTTCTGTGCGAGCAGCGAACGTCCCAGCGGCCGCGGCAGCTACTGCAAGCCCTGCGTCAACGCTCGCTCGAAGGCGAGCTATGCGAAGCGGGTGAAGCAGCGGTACGACCGTGAGGTGAAAACGCCGAGGGAAGTCCCGGACGGCCATCGCTTCTGCGCCGACTGTGGAACCGTAAAGCCCGTAGCCGACTTCCCTCGTAACCGCTCTGACAGCACGGGCTATGCGACCTACTGCAAGCCGTGCCACAACCACCGGACTCGTGAGACCAAGCAGCGGCTCTACGGTGGCGATCGCGAGTACCACCTGCGCCGCCGCTACGGGGTCGGGGAGAAGGAGTTCCAGGAGCTCCTGGCCGAGCAGGGCGGCGTCTGCGCGATCTGTCGGCGCCCTGATCCGGAACATCTGGACCACGATCATCGCACCGGATGGGTGCGCGGGATACTCTGCTTCAACTGCAACGGTGGTCTTGGCCAGTTCAAGGACAACGCCGACGTCCTGGCCAGGGCGATCACGTACCTGAGAGGAACCACGTGGCAGCGGGTTTTGATCCATCCGGGCGTCTTCCAGATGTGTTCACCAACGCGGGGACGTCCTCCTTCACAGCGTTCCTGAGCAAGGTGGCCCCCGAGATGCTGCCCGGCCGTCGGCCGCTGCCGCCCGGCATGGCCGCCGACATGGCGCCGCACGCGACCACGATCGTGGCCATCTCGGCCGCCGGCGGTGTGGTCATGGCCGGCGACCGGCGCGCCACGATGGGCAACCTGATCGCCCAGCGCGACATCGAGAAGGTGCACCCGGCCGACGCGTACTCGCTCGTCGGCATCGCGGGTACGGCCGGCATCGGCATCGAGCTGATGCGACTGTTCCAGGTGGAGCTGGAGCACTACGAGAAGATCGAGGGCGCGATGCTCTCGCTCGACGGCAAGGCCAACCGGCTGGCGTCGATGATCCGCGGCAACCTGGGCGCGGCCATGCAGGGCCTCGCCGTGATCCCGCTGTTCGCCGGCTTCGACCTGGCCGCGAGCGATCCGGCGCGGGCCGGGCGGATCTTCAGCTTCGACGTGACCGGCGGCCCGTACGAGGAGACCGGTTACGACGCCATCGGCTCCGGTTCGCTGTTCGCCAAGTCCGCGCTGAAGAAGCGGTTCCGGGCCGGCCTGTCGGTCGAGGACGCGACGCGGCTGGCGGTCGAGGCGCTCTACGACGCGGCGGACGACGACACCGCCACCGGCGGCCCCGACCTGACCCGGCGGATCTACCCGGTCGTGATGACCGCCACCGCCGAGGGCACCCACCGGCTCACCGACGCCGAGACGGCGGCGATCGCGGAGAGCGTGGTGTCCGGCCGGATGGAGAACCCCGGCGGCTGAGGCCGCTCCCACCGTCCACCGAGTCAGCAGTCCCGCAGAAGGAGAACCGCCGCCGTGGCCATGCAGTTCTACGCCTCGCCCGAGCAGATCATGCGCGACCGCTCCGAGCTGGCCCGCAAGGGCATCGCCCGGGGCCGCAGCGCGGTGGTCCTGAGCTACGCGGGCGGGGTGCTCTTCGTCGCCGAGAACCTGTCCAGCACGCTGCACAAGGTCAGCGAGATCTACGACCGGATCGGCTTCGCCGCTGTCGGCCGGTACAACGAGTTCGAGAACCTGCGCCGCGCGGGCGTGCGGATGGCCGACCTCAACGGCCTCAGCTACGACCGGCGGGACGTGAACGGCCTGGCACTGGCCAACGCGTACGCGCAGACGCTCGGCGCGATCTTCACGGAGCAGTCGAAGCCGTTCGAGGTGGAGATCTGCGTGGCCGAGGTGGGCGCCGCGCCCGAGGACGACTCCCTCTACCGGGTGACCTACGACGGCTCGGTGAACGACGAGCCGGGCCGGATGGCGATGGGCGGGCAGGCCGAGGCGATCAGCGGGGTGCTGAAGAACGAGCACCGGCCGGAGATGTCGCTGTCGGAGGCGGTCCGCGCCGCCATGAAGGCGCTGAGCAGCGTCGGCGGTGAGGGCGGGGCGGCCCGCACGATCGCCGCGAACCAGCTCGAGGTGGCGGTCCTGGACCGGCGCCGGGTGGGACGTACGTTCCGGCGGGTGACCGGCGCGGCGCTGACCGCGCTGCTGGACGGCGACGCCGAGGCCGACACCGCGCCCGCGCCGGGCCGGGCGAAGACGCCGACAGTGCCCACGGAGGAGGCGAAGAAGCCGACCATGTCGGCGGGTTCGGCCGATCTGGAGGGCAACGCGGAGGACGAGCCCGCCGAGTGACGCGCGTTCGCGGACCCCGACACCTCGCCGAGGTGGCGGGGTCTTTCGCGTACGGATGCCGCCACCTCACCGATCCGCGCCGGGGAGATCGCAAGCGGCGAGCGTCGGCGCTGCCCATCGGAGGCTCCGGGCGGCTAATGTCTCATCATGGAGCGGCGAATCTTCGGCCTCGAAACCGAGTACGGCGTCACCTGCACCTATCGCGGGCAACGCCGACTGTCCCCCGACGAGGTCGCGCGGTACCTGTTCCGGCGGGTGGTGTCGTGGGGCCGGTCGAGCAACGTGTTCCTGCGCAACGGCGCCCGCCTCTATCTGGACGTGGGCTCGCACCCGGAGTACGCGACTCCGGAGTGCGACTCGGTGACCGACCTGGTGGCACACGACCGGGCCGGTGAGCGGATCCTGGAGGGGCTGCTCGTCGACGCGGAGAAGCGGCTGCACGACGAGGGCATCGCGGGCGAGATCTACCTGTTCAAGAACAACACCGACTCGGCGGGCAACTCGTACGGCTGCCACGAGAACTACCTGGTGTCCCGGCACGGCGAGTTCGGCCGGCTCGCCGACGTGCTCATCCCGTTCCTGGTCACCCGGCAGTTGATCTGCGGCGCGGGCAAGGTGCTGCAGACGCCGCGCGGCGCGGTCTACTGCCTGTCCCAGCGGGCCGAGCACATCTGGGAGGGCGTCTCGTCGGCGACCACCCGCAGCCGTCCGATCATCAACACCCGGGACGAGCCGCACGCGGACGCGGAGCGCTACCGGCGGCTGCACGTGATCGTCGGCGACTCGAACATGAACGAGGTCACCACGCTGCTGAAGGTCGGCACCGCCGACATCGTGCTGCGGATGATCGAGGCCGGTGTGGTGATGCGCGACCTGACGCTGGAGAACCCGATCCGGGCGATCCGCGAGGTGTCGCACGACATCACCGGCCGGCGCAAGGTGCGGCTGGCCTCCGGCAAGGAGGTCTCGGCGCTGGAGATCCAGCAGGAATACCTGGCCAAGGCGACGGAGTTCGTGGAGCGCCGGGGCGGCGACCAGACCGCGAAGCGGGTGGTCGACCTGTGGGGCCGGGTGCTGCGCGCGGTCGAGACCGGTGACCTGGACCCGGTGGCCCGCGAGATCGACTGGGTCACCAAGCTGAAGCTGATCGAGCGGTACCAGCGCAAGCACGACCTGCCGCTGTCGCACCCGCGGGTGGCGCAGATGGACCTGGCCTACCACGACCTGCGGCGCGGGCGCGGCCTGTACGGGCTGCTGGAGCGCCGCCGTGAGGTGGACCGGGTGGCCACCGACCCGGAGATCTTCGAGGCGAAGGAGACGCCGCCGCAGACCACCCGGGCGCGGCTGCGCGGCGAGTTCATCCGTCACGCCCAGGAGAAGCGGCGCGACTTCACCGTGGACTGGGTGCACCTGAAGCTGAACGACCAGGCGCAGCGCACGGTGCTGTGCAAGGACCCGTTCCGGGCCTACGACGAGCGGGTGGAACGGCTGATCGCCAGCATGTGATCGGGTGGGCGGCCGGTGCCCGGCACCGGCCGCCCGTGCACGGGTACGCTGGCGTCGCGATGAACACTTCCGAATCCGCCGGTGGGTCCGGCCGCGAGACGTCCTCGGACCGTGACGGCACCGAGAAGCTCAACTGGATCGACCGCCGGCGGGAGAAGATCCGCGCCGAGATCGAGCGCAACAGGCGCGGCGACTACACGGTGCCGACGTGGGTGCTGGCGGCGGCGCTGGTGCTGATCGTGGGGGCCTGGCTCGGGCTGATCCTCTTCCTGGGCTGAGCACCGCGCGGGTCAGCCCGGTCCCGCGACGCCGGCCGCGTGATCCGGCGGGCCGCGCCGGTCAGCTCAGCAGGCCGGCGGCGTACCGCCCGGCGGCGGCCGCGGCCAGGAAGTAGGCGTGGTCGGCGTCCAGACCCCGGCCCATTGTGGACAGGCCGACCGGGGCGGCCCGCAGCGCCGCGTCGAGGCCGTCGGTGGGCACTGTGACGATCGTGTGCCGGTCGGCCAGCGGCGCCAGCGCCGCGGCGACCTCCGCCGCCAGACCGGGGGGCAGGCCGTCCGGCACGACCAGCTCCGCGGGGGCCAGCGCGACCCGGCCGTACGCGGTCAGGCTGTGGTGGGAGACGCCACGGTGCCGGGGCCGGGCGTCGGCGTCGGAGATGCGCAGCGACCCGACCGGGCGTCCGCCCAGCGTGGCGACGGCGTTCACCGCCTCGCCGACGGCGACACCGGAGAAGCCCCAGCGGGTGCCGGTGCCGAGGTTGCCGGGCCCCTGGGCGACGATCGTCAGGTCCGCGCCGAGCACGTGCCGCGCGGCGAGCAGGCCGCTGTGCAGCGTGCTCGCCTCCAGGTCGCCGCCGAACGCCTGGCCCACGCTCACCGTGCCCACGAGGTGCCCGAACAGCCCGGCCAGGGTGCGGGAGAACCAGGCCGGCAGCGCGCCGCCGTCGGTCAGCACGTACGCCACCCGGGCGTCGGGCGCGTCTGCGCGTACGCCGGCCAGGATCGCGGGCAGCGCGGAGTGCAGGTCGGCGGCGACCACCGGCATGCCGTCGACCGAGTCGGCGGCGGCCAGCCGGTCGTGGTGCGGCGACGCCTCCTCGTCCACGCCGAGCAGGATCGGTTGCAGCGGCGTGTAGCGGGCCTTGACCAGGTGCCCGGCGTCGCGGCTGTCGCCGGCCTGCGGCGGGTCCGGGGGCAGCCGGTCGGGCAGCGCCACGACCAGCGCATACCCGCCGGTGCCGAGGCCCATCAGCAGCGCGCCGGCGTTGAGCAGCACCCGGTCGCCGGGTTCGGGCTCGCCGACCAGGGCGGGGTAGGCGAGGGCGCGCATCCGGGCGCCGTCGGGCAGGTCGACGTCGAGTTCGACAGCGCCGGCCCACCGCCGCCGTACCGCCGTGACCGTGCCGGACCGCCATCGCACCATGCGGTGCACGGTATCGGCCGTCGCCGTGACGGCCTGCGGGCGGGTCAGGGGTTCTGGTCGTCGACCGGGCGGTCCGTCTCGTCCTGGGTGGTGCGGGCGGGCCGGCCGGGGGAGCGGGACCGGGTGGGGTCGAGGAAGACGTACGCGATCTCCGGGAAGTGCCCGGTGAGCCGGCGTTCGGCCTCGTCGGCGGCGGCCTCGATGTCGGCGCCGGTGGCGTCGTCGCGGAAGTCGACCTTGGCGGCGACGAGGATGTCGTCCGGGCCGAGGAACATGGTCATCAGGGTGTCGATCCGGTCCACCGTCGGCACGTCCGCCAGTTCCCGCTCGATGCGCCGGTGCAGCCGGTCGGAGACGGAGCGGCCGACCAGCAGCGAGATGTTGCTGCGCGCCAGCACGGCGGCGACGACCAGCAGCAGCACGCCGATGAGGATCGAGGCGATCCCGTCGTACAGCTCGTCGCCGGTCAGGTGCGACAGGGTGAGCCCGCCGGCGGCGATCAGCAGGCCGATCAGCGCGGCGCTGTCCTCCAGGAAGACCGCCTTGACCGTGGTGTCGGCGGTCAGGCGCAGGTAGCGGCGCGGGGTGGTGCCCCAGCGGCGCGACTCGCCGCGCACCTGCCGGACCGCCCGGGCCAGCGACACCGACTCGATCGCGAAGGAGACCGCCAGCACCACGTACGCGACGAGGTACTCGCCGCTGTGCTCGTGCACCAGGATGGTGGTGACGCCGTGCGTGACGGCGAAGCCCGCCCCGGCGACGAAGGTGAACAGCGCGGCGAGGAACGCCCAGACGTAGCTCTCCTTGCCGTACCCGAAGGGGTGCCGGGTGTCGGCGGGCCGCGCGCCGCGGCGCAGCGCCAGGTAGAGCAGCACCTCGGTGGTGGTGTCGGCGAGCGAGTGGGCGGCCTCGGAGAGCATCGCCGCGGAGCCCGAGATCAGGCCCGCGACCAGCTTCGCGACCGCGATGGCGAGGTTCGCCGCGCCGGCCACCACGACGGTGCCGACGCTCTCGGTCTTGACCTCCGGTGCCGCCATGCGATCACCCTATGACCGGTCGATGCCCGCCGCCGGGTGGGAAGACCCCCGCGCCGCGCCGCGCGGGTGCCCGCGCCGGACGCGCGGGCTGCTAGCGTTTGGGCGTGTCCCGGACCCGTACCGAACGCCTGGTCAACCTGGTGATCTGCCTGCTGTCGACGCGACGCTTCCTCACCGCCGCCCAGATCGCCGCGACCGTGCCCGGCTACGAGCACGACCCGGACGACGCCAAGGACCACGAGGCGTTCCAGCGCAAGTTCGAGCGCGACAAGGCTGAGCTGCGTGAGCTGGGCGTGCCGCTGGAGACCGGCACGGCGAGCGTCTTCGACGCCGAGCCGGGCTACCGGATCGCGCCGCGCGCGTACGCGTTGCCCGACATCCCGCTCGAACCGGACGAGGCCGCCGCGGTGGGCATCGCCGCCCGGCTGTGGCAGCACGCCGGGCTGGCCGCCGCAGCGTCGTCGGGGCTGGCGAAGCTGCGCGCCGCCGGCATCGACGTGGACCCGCAGGCCACGCTGGGCCTGGAGCCGATGGTGACCGTCGACCCGGCGTTCGCGCCGCTCACCGCCGCCGCGCGGGACCGGCGCGAGGTCAGCTTCGACTACCGCGTGCCGGACCGGGACGCGCCCACCCGCCGCCGGGTGCAGCCGTGGGGCGTGGTCTGCTGGCGCGGCCGGTGGTACGTCGTCGGCCACGACCTCGACCGCGCGGCGACCCGCTGCTTCCGGCTGTCCCGGGTGGTCGGCACGGTGCGGGCGACCGGCGAGCCGGGCGCCTACGAGCCGCCCGCCGGCGTCGACCTGATCAGCCACGTGGCCCGCTGGTCCGGGCCGGTGGAGCGCACCGGCCGCGCCACGGTGCTGGCCACTCCCGGCCGCGCCGCCGGGCTGCGCCGCTGGGCGGTGGAGTGCCAGGCCGGCCCCGACGGGGACCGGCTGGTGCTGCCGTACGCCGACGCCGACTACCTGGCCGGCCAGATCGTCGGGTACGGCCCGGACGTCCGCGTCCTGGAGCCACCGGAGGTGCGGGAGGCGGTCATCCAGCGGCTCAAGGAGGTCGCCGCCCGGCACGACGAGCTGGCCGTGACCGGGGGTGCCCGGTGACCCGCCCGGCGTCCCGCGCGGGCCGTGCCTCCGCCGACCGGCTGGCCCGGCTGCTCAACCTGGTGCCCTACCTGCTGGCCCGCCCCGGCATCGAGATCGCCGAGGCGGCGCACGACCTCGGGGTGACCGAGAAGCAGCTCCGGGAGGACCTGGAACTGCTCTGGGTGTGCGGGCTGCCCGGCTACGGTCCCGGTGACCTGATCGACATGGCGTTCGACGGCGACCGGGTGACGATCACCTACGACGCCGGGATCGACCGTCCGCTGCGGCTCACCCCGGACGAGGCCCTGGCCCTGGTGGTGGCGTTGCGCATGATCGCCGAGACGCCGGGCGTGGCCAACCGGGAGGCGGTCGAGCGGGCACTCGCCAAGATCGAGAACGCCGCCGGCGACCTGGCCGGCGCGCCCGTCGAGGTCCGCCTGCCCGGCGACAGCGCCCGGGTACGCGAGCTGCGCGCCGCCGTCGAGCGCGGCCGGGCGCTGCGGATCACCTACTACACCCCGGCCCGGGACGAGACCACCGAACGCACCATCGACCCGCTGCGGATGCTGATGGTCGGCGGCCGGGCGTACGTGGAGGCGTGGTGCCGCCGCGCCGAGGGGGTGCGGCTGTTCCGGGCCGACCGGATCGACGCGGTGACCGAGCTGCCGGAACAGGCGGTGGTGCCGCCGCAGGCCCGCCCGCACGATCTCAGCGACGGCGTGTTCAGCCCGTCGGCCGACCTGCCGCTGATCACGTTGCGGATCGGCCGGGGCGAGCGGTGGATCACCGAATATTATCCGTGCGAGCGGGTCGAGGCCGACGGCGAGCAGTGGCTGGTGTCGCTGCGCGTCACCGACCTCGGGTGGGCCCGGCGGTTCGTGCTCGGGCTCGGCCCGGAGGTGACTGTGGTGGCCCCGGCAGAGCTGGCCGAGCAGGTACGCGCCCAGGCCGTGGCCGCGCTCGACGCGTACTCCACCCCGGCCGGCAGCGCCGACCCGGCAGCCGTCGGCGGCACCCGATAGGCTGACCGCCGTGGTGACGTGGATCGTGCTCGGGGTCGTGGTGTTCGCGCTGGTCGTACTGGCCCTGGCGATCCGTCCGGTGGTGAGCCGCCTGCCCGGGCTGCGCCGTTCCGCGCTGGCGTTGCAGCGCCGGGCGGTCGAGGCCGAGTCGCTGCGGTCGGCCGCCGAGCAGTTGCAGGCGCGGGCCGAGTCGCTCCAGGAGCGGGCGGCGCTCGCGCAGGAGCGGATCGCATTGATCAAGGCCAAGCGCGGCGACTGATCGACGGCGGTCGGCTCGGTGAGCGTCGTCTGCGCGTTCCCGGGCGGTTACGCGCAGAAATGCGCGGACCTGGACGGTTGACGGGACACTTCGGGTTGGTCGAAACTTCACCGATCGGGCCCGCACCAGCAGGCCCGCGGGGGTGGCAAGCCGCTGCGACACACGTACGATGGGCGACGACCCACCCCTCACCGACACAGAGCGACTGGAGCTTCCCATGGGTGCCCTCAAGCCGTGGCACATCGCCGTACTCGTGGTCGTGCTGATCCTGCTGTTCGGCGCGAAGCGGCTCCCCGACGCGGCCCGCTCGCTGGGCCGCTCGCTGCGGATCATCAAGGCCGAGACCAAGAGCCTGCACGACGACGACCGCGACCTCGCCGAGAAGGCCGACGCGCAGGCCGGCTACCAGCCGCTCACGCCGCAGCAGCCCGTGCAGGGGCAGCCGTACGCCCAGGGCCAGCAGCAGTACGCCCAGCAGCAGCCGTACGCGCCGCAGCCGCAGCAGCCCGTGGCCCCGCCGGCCGACCCGGTGCAGCGCGTCCGCGAGAACTGATTCGAGAGGGCCTCAACCACCGTGGCCTTCGGGTTGAAGAAGCGCGGCCCGAGCAACTTCGCGCGGGCCGCCGACGGCTCGATGACGCTCATCGAGCACATCCGTGAGCTGCGCAACCGGCTGTTCCGGGCGTCGCTGGCGATCCTGGTCGGCTTCGGCTTCGGCATCTGGCTGGCCGAGCCGGTCCGGGTGCTGCTGTCCAAGCCCTACTGCGACCTGCCGCAGTCGTTCGACGCGGCGAGCGGCAAGTGCAAGTTCGTGCAGCTCGGTGTCGCCGACGTCTTCCTGCTGAACCTCAAGATCGGCCTCTGGGTGGGCCTGATCATCGCCGCGCCGATCTGGCTCTACCAGCTCTGGGCGTTCATCGCGCCCGGCCTGCACCGTCACGAGCGGCGGTACGCGTACGTCTTCACCGCCCTGGCGGCCCCGCTGTTCGCGGCCGGCGCGGTGCTGGCGTTCTTCGTCACCACCAAGGGCCTCGAGTTCCTGCTCGACATCTCCGGCGACGACATCGCGACCAACCTCGAGGTGACCCGCTACATCTCGTTCGTCACGAACCTGATCCTGCTGTTCGGGGTGGCGTTCGAGTTCCCGCTGATCGTGCTGATGCTCAACTTCGTCGGCCTGGCCAGCGCCAAGCGGCTGCTGAGCTGGTGGCGGGTGGCGGTGTTCGTGTTCTTCGCGTTCTCCGCTGTGGTCACGCCGACACCCGACCCGTTCGGCATGACAGCGCTGGCGATCTGCCTCTGCGCGCTCTACTTCGCCGCGGTGGGGGTGGCCTTCCTCAACGACAAGCGGCGCGGTCGCGGGCGTGAGGTCTACGCCGGCATCGCCGACGACGAGGTGTCACCGCTGGACCTGTCGGACGAGCCGGTGCCCGCCGGCGGCCGGATCGAGGCGTCCGGGCCGATCGGCGCACCCGAGCCGATCGTCGCCCCGAAGCCGATCGAGCGTCGCTACGACGACATGACCTGACCGGTCCTGCTCACCTCCGGACGCCGTCCCCGCTCCACGGGGACGGCGTCCGCGTCTGTTCAGCCGCGCGTCACCGCCCCCGTCCCGCGCCGATCTTGGACTTGCCGCCTTCGAGGACGCCGTCGGCCTACCCTGCGCCGATCTTGGACTTGGCGCCCCTCGAATGCCCGATATCCGCACTTCGCCCGGGCCGAAGCTGCAAGATCGCCGGGGGCCGGGGGCCGGGGGCCGGGGGCCGGGGGCCGGGGGCCGGGGGCCGGGGCGGCGGGGTGGGGTCAGGTCAGGCGGTGGGCTGTGCCGGGGCGGGGTGGGGAGACCGCGTCGGGGTGCAGGATCGCGGCGATCGTCTCGGCGCCGTCGACCAGACGCGGGCCGGCGCGCACGATCAGCCCGTCCGCGTCCAGCGCCCACACCTGCGCGTCCGGGAAGTGCCCGGCCACCGCGGCGGCCTGCTCGGCCGCGCCGTCGAGGCGGAACCCGCACGGCGCGACCAGCACCACCTCGGGGCGGGCGGCCCGCAGGGCCTCCCAGGTGGTCGGCGTGGACCGGGCGCCCCGATGGGTGGCGACCGGCTCGCCGCCGCCGACGTCGACCAGGTCGGGGATCCAGTGCCCGGCGCCGAACGGCGGGTCCACCCACTCGACCACCGCGACCCGCGGCCGGGGCCGGCCCGCCACCGCCGCGCGGACCGCCGCGAGCCGGGCACGCAGGCCGTCGACCAGGGCCTCCGCGCGGTCGGGCACCCGGGCCGCCGCGCCCACCGCGCGGATCGACTCCAGCACGTCGTCGAGGGTGTACGGGTCGAGTGACAGGACGTCGGCCCGGCACCCCAGGTGCGCCACGGCGTCGGCGACCCGGCCCGACGGCAGCGCGCAGACGCGGCACAGGTCCTGGGTGAGGATCAGGTCCGGGTCCAGCCCGGCGAGCGCACCGGCGTGCAGCGTGTAGAGGTCGGCGCCGGCCGCTACCTGCGCCCGGACGTACGCGTCGATGTCGCCGGGACTCATGCCCCGGGTGTCCCGGCCGCCGACGACCACAGTGGTGCCCGACCGGTACGACGCGGGCACCTCGCACTCGAAGGTGACGCCGACCAGGTCGTCACCGAGGCCGAGCGCGTACACGATCTCGGTGGCGGAGGGGAGCAGGGAGACCAGCCGCATGCCCGTCATCATGCCCCGCGCGCCGGTCGCCGCGTCCCGGGGCCGGTCCGCACCGGACATCGGGTCGCCCTCGGGCCTTGCCGGGACGCCGTACCCGCTTAGACTCTGCTGACTCCGCCGAGCCCCCCGGGCGGTGTGCCGGGGTGCGTCGGCGCCCCCGTTCCGGTCAGCCCGTCTGACCTGCGCTCCGGAGAGCCCGATGAAGAGCCGTACCGCCACCGTCCTGACCGTCCTCTGCGCGGCCGCCGCGCTCACCGCCTGCGGTGACGACGAGCCCGCGCCGAAGGGCCAGCAGGTGCCGGTGACCGCCACCGACACCAGTTGCGAGGTCACCACCACGCTGTTCACCCCGGGCACCGTCACCTTCACCGTCACCAACCGGGGTCAGCAGGCCACCGGGGTCTACGTCTACGGCCGGGAGGGCGACGCCTTCACCAAGGTGATCGCCGAGGTCGCGGACGTGCCGGCGGGCCGCACCGGCGACCTGCGCGCCTCGCTGCAGACCGGCACGTACGAGGTGGCCTGCAAGCCGGGCCGGCAGGGCGACGGCGTGCGGACCCGGATCACCGTCTCCGACGACGGCAACCTCGCCAGCGCCGCGGCCGAGGTGGCCTACGACCGGTCGGTGACGATCGAGCTGACCGACGACGCGATGAGCGGCGTGGACGCCCTGATCGCCGAGCCCGGCGAGAAGCTCGCGTTCAAGGTGACGAACAAGACCGCCGGGGCCCGGACGCTGTACGTGCTCAACCCCGAGGGCAAGCGGGTCGCCGAGATGAAGGCCGAGGCCAACGGCACCGCCGAGACGGTGGTGACGCTGGGCGCGGCGGGGGACTGGTCGCTGAAGGTCAAGGGCGACGGCGTGCCGTCGGTGAGCAAGCGGTTGGTGGTCCGCTGAGGCGGAACAGCGTCGATCCGAAGTCGGTCGATCCGGGTGCATCCACCGGGGACGGTCGGGGCGAAGCAATGGTCGTGACGACAGTCACGGACCTGGTCGCTTCGACGAAAGGCTCCCCGATGAACATCGCTCGTCTCGCCGCCCGGCTGGCCGTGGGCGCCACCGCCGCGGCGGTGGCCACCACCGCCGTCGCCGTGCCCGCCCAGGCCGGCGCCAAGCAGCCGGGTACGCGGTCGCTGGCGGCAGTGCTCACCGCCGACAAGAGCGGCTTCGACCGCAACTCGCGGGACTTCGACGTCCTCACCAAGGCGGTCCTGACGGTGTTGCAGGCCAAGCCGGACTCGCCGGTGAAGGTGCTCACCGACGGCACCGTCGCGCTGACCGCGTTCGTGCCGAACGACTACGCGTTCCGCGAGCTGGTGCGGGACATCACCGCCGCGAGGAAGCTGCCCGGTGAGAAGGCCGCGTTCGACGCGGTCGCCGGCCTGGGCGTGGACACCGTGGAGGACGTCCTGCTCTACCACGTCGTGCCCGGCGCGACGATCGACCGGAAGGCGGCGCTCAAGGCCGACGGCGCGGACCTGACCACCGCGCTCGGCGCCGCCGTCGAGGTGGACGTGAAGCGCTGCTGGTACGGCCGCGAGGTGCGCCTGGTCGACGCCGACACCAGCGACCGCAACGCGAAGGTGGTGCGGTACGACATCAACAAGGGCAACAAGCAGATCGCGCACGCGGTGGACCGGGTGCTGCGCCCGATCGACCTGCCCTGAACCACCCCCGCCACGGCGCCCGGCACCCCCTGCCGGGCGCCGTCGGCGTGTGCCGCCCACCCGCCGTGTGACCTGGCTCTGGTGGGCGGCGCGAGCCGTGCCGTACGGTGCTCGCCGTGACCGCGCACGATCATGTCCCGCCCGGCCCCGTCGCCGTGCTCGCCAACCCGACAGCGGGCCGGGGGCGGCACCGCGGTCTGCTGCCCGGGATCCTGGAGCGCCTCGCCGCGGCGGGCCGCCCGGTCGAGCTGCTGCGCGCGCGTACCCCCGGGGAGGCGGAGGCGGCGTGCCACGCCGCGGTCGCCGGCGGCGCCGGGGCGCTGGTGGCGGTGGGCGGCGACGGCACGATGCACCGCGCGTTGCAGGCGGTCGCCGGCACGGCCGTGCCGTTCGGGCCGGTACCGGCGGGCACCGGCAACGACTTCGCGGTGGACACCGGCTTCCCGGCCGACCCGGCGGCGGCCGTCGAGGTGATCACCGCGGCGCTCGCCGCCGGGCGCGCCCGCCCGGTCGACCTGGCGCGGCTGTCCCGGCCCGGGGAGGCCGACCGTTGGTTCGGCGCGGTGCTCGCGGCCGGCTTCGACGCGATCGTCAACGAACGCGCCAACCGGATGCGCTGGCCGCGCGGCCCTCGCCGGTACGACCTGGCGATCGTGGTGGAACTGGCCCGGCTGCGGCCACGCCGCTACCGGCTGGTCCTCGACGGGGAGGCGCAGGAGGTGGACGCGGTGCTGGTCGCCGTCGGCAACACGGCCAGCTACGGCGGCGGCATGCGGATCTGCCCGGACGCGGACCCGCACGACGGCCTGCTGGACGTGGTGGTCGGCGGGCGCTTCGACAGGCGCACGCTGATGCGGGTCAAGCCGCAGATCTACCGGGGCACCCACGTCACGCACCCGCTGGCGCGCGTCTACCGGGCGCGCACGGT
The DNA here is from genome assembly GCF_036902745.1 of Micromonospora sp. CPCC 205554. Taxonomy (NCBI): domain Bacteria; kingdom Bacillati; phylum Actinomycetota; class Actinomycetes; order Micromonosporales; family Micromonosporaceae; genus Micromonospora; species Micromonospora sp. CPCC 205554. The sequence continues at coordinate 44,800 of NZ_JBAKHP010000026.1, forward strand.
GGAGCTGTCCGCCGAGGGCATCACCACGTACGCCGACGGGGAGCGCTCCCTCGACCTGCCGGTGACCGTCACCGCCGCCCCGGCGGCGCTGCGGCTGCTGCGCTGACCGCCGCCGGGTCCGGCGCGGCGGGCGGAGCGGGAACGGCCGGCGGGGCGGCCGGCGGGGCGGCAGGCGGCGGCGCGGAAGACGCAGGGGCGGCGGCGCGGACCGCACCGGCGCTCGCGGCCACCACGAGCGCGATGGCGAGCACCTCGACCGGGCGCAGCGCCTGGCCGAGCACCAGCCAGCCGGCCACCGCGGCGATCGCCGGACCGAGACTCATCATCACCGCGAACGTCGCGGTCGGCAGCCGCCGCAGCGCGGCCAGTTCCAGGCTGTACGGCAGCACCGAGGCGAGCAGCGCCAGCCCCGTGCCGAGCCCCAGCACCACCGGGTCGGCGAGGCGGCCGCCCGCGTCGGCCAGCCCGAACGGCAGGGTGAGCAGCGCGGCGACGGCCAGGGCGAGGGCCAGCCCGTCCGCGCCGGGGAACCGCGCGCCGATCCGCGCCGAGCAGACGATGTACGCGGCCCACATGGCGCCCGCCGTCAGCGCCAGCGCGGCGCCGGCCGGGTCGAGCCGGTCGAAGCCGCCCTGCCCGAGCAGGACCACACCGGCCAGCGCCAGCGCGGCCCAGCACCAGGCGGCCACCCGGCGCGCGGCGATCACCGACAGCGCCAGCGGGCCGAGCACCTCCAGCGTGACGGCCGGGCCGAGCGGGATCCGCTCGATCGCCTGGTAGAAGATCGAGTTCATGCCGGCCAGGGCCAGCCCGAACGCCAGCACCGCCGCCCAGTCACGTCGCCCGTACCCGCGTATCCGCGGTCGGCAGAACACGAGCATCAGCAGCGCGCCGACGGTCAGCCGCAGGGTCACCGCCCCGGCCACCCCGGTACGCGGGAACAGCAGCGCGGCGAGCGCGGAGCCGAACTGCACCGACAGCGCCCCGCCGAGCACCAGCGCGACCCCGCCGAGCCGTCCCGGCGCACGCGGCGGCAAGGGGTGGGCACCGGTCATGCCCCTGACGGTAGCCGGTGCGCCGGGACGCGTTCGCCCCGCCGGCGGGCCGAGCGCTCAGCCGGCCCCGGCCAGGTCCAGCACCGCGCCGAGCCCGTTCGGGCGGCCCGCGTCGGCGCACGGCAGCACCAGCACCCCGCACCCGGCCGCGACCGCGCCCGCGTCGGCCGGTGTGTCGCCCACCATGAGCGTGCGCTCCGGGTCGACGCCGAGCATCCCGCAGGCCCGCAGGAAGATGCCCGGGTCCGGCTTGCAGCGCCCCACCTCGTACGACAGCGCGTACGCGTCGACGAGCGCGTCGAGGTCCCAGGCGGCGAACAGCGGCCGCAGGTCGAAGCCGATGTTGCTGACCACCGCCACCTTCACCCCGGCGGAGCGCAGCGCACCGAGCACCGGGGCGGTGTCCGGGTACGGCACCCAGCCCTCGGGCACCAGCACCCGCTCGTAGAGCGCGTCGGCGAACCCGTCGATGCCGGTGTCCACGGTCTCGGCCAGCCCGGTGTACGCGCCCCGGTGCGCGTGCGGGTAGAGATCACGGTCGGCCCACAGCTCGGCCAGCCGGGGCGGCACCCGCGCCGGCAGCGGGCCGCCGGCACGCCCGGCGGTGAGCAGCCGGTCGGCCAGCGAGGTGGCCCGGATCCGGTCCAGCTCGACGCCGCAGGCGGACGCGGCGGCGAGCACCCAGGCCAGCGGCTCCTCCACCTGGGCGAGGGTGCCGTGGAAGTCGAAGAGCACCGCCTCCACCGGCCGGCGGGACGGGCCCGGGCGGACGGCGTCGTCGGCGCCGCTCGAGACGTGGGGCAGTTCGGTACGGTCCGGCACGTCGTGCACCCTACCGACCGGTCCGACCGTCCTGCCGGATGGCCTTGACCGGTACTCCTCGGCAGCACCGATTAATCTTGGATCCATGTCGAGCCCCGCCGAGCGGTACGCCGCGGCGCGCCGCCGGGCCGCGCAGGCCTCCGCCTTCCCGGCCCTGGACGAATTCTCGCTGGATCTCGGGTTCGATCTCGACGACTTCCAGCGCGAGGCCTGCGAGGCGCTGGAACGGGGCAGCGGCGTGCTCGTCTGCGCTCCCACCGGCGCCGGCAAGACCGTGGTGGGTGAGTTCGCGGTGCACCTGGCGCTGCGCGGCCGGCCCGGCGGCGACGCGCCCGCCACCCGGCGCAAGTGCTTCTACACCACGCCGATCAAGGCGCTGTCGAACCAGAAGTACCACGACCTGGTGGACCGCTACGGCGCCGAGCACGTCGGCCTGCTCACCGGCGACAACGCGATCAACGGCGACGCGCCGGTGGTGGTGATGACCACCGAGGTGCTGCGCAACATGCTCTACGCCGGCTCGGCCACGCTCGAGGGCCTGGCGTACGTGGTGATGGACGAGGTCCACTACCTGGCCGACCGGTTCCGCGGCGGGGTCTGGGAAGAGGTGATCATCCACCTGCCCGAGTCGGTCACGCTCGTGTCGCTGTCGGCCACCGTCTCCAACGCCGAGGAGTTCGCCGACTGGCTGGTCACCGTGCGCGGCGAGACCGCGGTGGTGGTCTCCGAGCACCGGCCGGTGCCGCTGTGGCAGCACATGCTCGTCGGCAAGCGGATGTTCGACCTGTTCCACGACGCCGACGCGGCCCGCAAGCACGACGTGCACCCCGAGCTGCTGCGCTACACCCGGGACACGATGCGCCGGCTGGAGCTGGGCGAGGGCCGCAGCGCCGGTCCCGGCGGCGGGCGGCGCGGCCCCCGCTGGCGCGGCCCGATGCGGCCGGACATCGTCGACCGGCTCGACCGGGAAGGGCTGCTCCCGGCGATCCTGTTCATCTTCAGCCGGGCCGGCTGCGACGCCGCCGTGCAGCAGTGCCTCGCCGCCGGGCTGCGCCTCACCTCCCCGGAGGAACGCGCCGAGATCCGCCGGGTGGTGGAGTCCCGGGTCACCGCCATCCCCGGCGAGGACCTGTCGGTGCTCGGCTACTGGGAGTGGCTCGACGGGCTGGAGCGCGGGCTGGCCGCCCACCACGCCGGCATGCTCCCCGCGTTCAAGGAGGTCGTCGAGGAGCTGTTCGTCCGCGGGCTGGTCAAGGCCGTCTTCGCCACCGAGACGCTCGCGCTGGGCATCAACATGCCGGCCCGCTGCGTGGTGCTGGAACGCCTGGTCAAGTTCAACGGTGAGGCCCACGTCGACCTCACCCCCGGCGAGTACACCCAGCTCACCGGCCGGGCCGGCCGCCGGGGCATCGACGTGGAGGGCCACGCGGTCGTCGTCTGGTCGCCGGAGACCGACCCCCGGCACGTCGCCGGCCTCGCCTCCACCCGCACCTACCCGCTGCGTTCCAGCTTCCGCCCGTCGTACAACATGGCCGTCAACCTGGTCGGCAGCGTCGGCGCGGCGCCGGCCCGGGAGCTGCTGGAGTCCTCGTTCGCGCAGTTCCAGGCCGACCGGTCGGTGGTCGGCCTGGCCCGGCAGGTGCAGCGCAACACCGAGACCATCGAGGCGTACGGCGCGGAGGCCGCCTGCCACCACGGCGACTTCGACGAGTACTTCGCGCTGCGGGTGGCCATCGCCGACCGGGAACGCGCCATCGCCCGGCAGGGGCAGACCCAGCGCAAGGCGGCGGCCGTCGCCTCGCTGGAGCGGCTGCGGGTCGGTGACGTGATCCGGGTGCCGTCCGGGCGGCGGGCCGGTCTGGCGGTGGTGCTGGACCCGGCCACCGGCGGGTTCGGCGAGCCCCGGCCGCTGGTCCTCACCCAGGACCGCTGGGCCGGGCGGGTCACCCCGGGTGACTTCACCACCCCGGCCGAGGTGCTGACCCGCATCCGGGTGCCGAAGCACTTCAACCACCGTTCGCCCGCAGCCCGGCGGGATCTGGCCGCCGCGGTCAGCGGCACCGGCCTGGACCGGCACGGCGGCCGGCGGGGCGGCCGGTCCCGTCAGGCGGTGGGGGAGGACCACCGGCTCAGCCAGCTCCGCGTCGAGCTGCGCGCACACCCGTGCCACGCCTGCCCGGACCGGGAGGAGCACGCCCGCTGGGCGGAGCGGCGGCGCCGGCTGGAACGCGACACCGAGGAGCTGCGTCAGCGGGTGTCCGGGCGGACCGGCTCGCTGGCCCGTACCTTCGACCGGATCGTCGCGCTGCTGACGGCGCGCGGCTATCTGGCCGCCGACGGCGAGGTCACCGACGCCGGCCGGATGCTGGCCCGGATCTGGACCGAGGCGGACCTGCTGGTGGCCGAGTGCCTGCGCCGCCGGGTGTGGGACGGCCTGTCCCCGGCCGAGCTGGCCGCCGCCGTGTCGGTGGTGGTCTTCGAGGCCCGGCGGGACGTCGACGAGAGGGCGTCGCTGCCGCGCGGCGCGGTGGCCGACGCGGTCGACGAGACGCTCAAGCTGTGGGGCGACATCGAGGCGGACGAGGCGGCGCGCGGCCTGGCCGTGACCCGGGAGCCCGATCTCGGCTTCGCCTGGCCGATCTACCGCTGGGCGCGCGGCGAGGCGCTGGCGAAGGTGCTGGCCAGCGGCCACCAGATCGACGGGGAGATGCCGGCCGGCGACTTCGTCCGCTGGGCGCGACAGGTGGTCGACCTGCTCGGGCAGGTCGCCGACTCGGGCGGTGCCTCGGCCGAGCTGCGCGGCACCGCCCGGCAGGCCATCGCGGCGGTCAACCGGGGCGTGCTGGCCTACCACGCCTCCGCCTGACGGTCACTTTCGGTCACCGCTTGCCGGAAACCGACGCATCGCTGCGTCACGGCGCTACCACCCCGCGAATTGTCGGGGGGCCGATGCACGCCCTGGTCAGGGCCTATCCCATCATTGCCCCGGGCGCCGTGGGTCGCGCTGCGCCGAGGGTGAGGGAAGGGCGTCGTGGGCGAGATCAATCACTTCGAGTACGGGTGGATCACACCCGCGCTCAGCTACGCGTTGTCGGTGCTCGGCTCGGCGCTCGGGCTGGTCTGCGCCGGGCGGATCCGGACCGCCACCAGCGCCGGCCAGCGCGCCTGGTGGGGCCTGCTCGCCGCGTGGGCGCTCGGCGGCACGGCGATCTGGGCCATGCACTTCATGGCGATGCTCGGGTTCGCCGTCGGCGGCACCCGGATCCGCTACGACGTGCCGCTGACTGCCGCCAGCACGGTGATCGCGGTGGCGTCGGTCGGCATCGGGCTGGCGATCGTGGGCACCGGCCGGCTCGCCGCGCCCCGGCTGCTCGCCGGCGGGTTCTTCACCGGTGCCGGGGTGGCGGCCATGCACTACACCGGCATGGCCGCCATGCGCCTGGACGGCTCGCTCGGCTACGACCCGCTGCGGGTGACGCTGTCGGTGGTCATCGCGGTCGTGGCCGCCACCGTCGCGCTCTGGCTGGCGATGACCGTCCGGCGGGGGCTGGCCATCGCCGCCTCGGCGCTGGTCATGGGCATCGCGGTCAACGGCATGCACTTCACCGGCATGAGCGCGCTGTCGGTGCACCTGCACGAGAGCCGCGGCCCGGCCTCCGGCACCGAGGTGAGCGGGCTGCTGGTGCCGATCGTGCTGGCGGTGGTGTTCGGCGTGGTCGGGCTCGTCTACGCGCTGCTCGCCGCGCCGTCGGACGACGACCGGGCCGGGGCCGCGTACGTCAGCGCGCGGCTCGACGAGGGGCCGCAGACCGTGGCCGCCGAACCCGCGCCGGACCCGGTCGGCCTGCGTGCCCGCTCGACGCTGGCACAGCCCGGCGCACAGTTGCCGTCCCGGCGGAGCACCGACCGCCAGTCGTGATCAACTGATCACGACCGGTCGCCGGCCAGCGCGTCGACCAGGCGCCGGCACGAGCCGGCCAGGTTCCAGCGCTGCGCCAGCTCCAGCAGCCGGTCCGGATCGGCGGGGGACGTCGGCAGTGCCGGGTCCAGCTCGGGTAGCGGCACGTCGGTGGCGACCCGGACCACCTTCGGCGCCACGGCCAGGTAGTCGCGGGCGGCGTCGAGCTTCGCCCGCAGCCCGGGCGCGAAACCGGATCGGGGGTCGTCGAGCGCGGCCAGGATGCCGTCCAGCCCGCCGTAGCGGTCGATGAGCCGGGCGGCGGTCTTCTCGCCCACCCCGGCCACGCCGGGCAGCCCGTCGCTGGGGTCGCCGCGCAGCGCCGCGAAGTCGGCGTACCGGTCGGCCGGCACGCCGTAGCGGGTGCGGACCGCCGCGTCGTCGCAGTCGTCCAGCTTGGCCACGCCCCGGCCGACGTAGAGCAGGCGCACCGGGTGGGCGTCGTCGACGAGCTGGAACAGGTCGCGGTCGCCGGAGACCACCTCGACCGGGCCCGGCTGGGTGACCGAGAGCGTGCCGAGCACGTCGTCGGCCTCGTAGCCGTCGGCGCCCACGGCCGGGATGCCGAGCGCGTCCAGCACCTCCAGGATCATCGGCACCTGCGGGGACAGCGTGTCCGGCACGACCTCGCCGCCCTCGGGCGCGACCCGGTGCGCCTTGTACGACGGCAGCAGCTCGACCCGCCACGCCGGGCGCCAGTCGTGGTCGAGCGCGCAGATCATCCGGTCGGGCCGGCGGGTGCGCACGAGCTGGGCGAGCATGTCGAGGAAGCCGCGCACGGCGTTGACCGGCTGGCCGTCGCCGGTCTTCGCGGCCGACTCGGGGATGCCGAAGTAGGCGCGGAAGTAGAGGCTGGGGGAGTCGATCAGGAGGATCGGCTGTCGGTGTGCCACGCGGACAAGCCTTCCACAGGCCTGCGACGAGATGGGGGAGGCGACCGCCGGACCGGAAACCCGGGCGCGCGGCGGGCGTCCGGTGCGCAGACTGGCGGGGTGAGCTTCGTACCCGGCCTGACCCTGGCCCGCCGGTTCCACGACGAGGTGGTGGGTCCGCTGCTGGCGCGGCGGCTGCCCGGCCTGCCGTACTCCGCCGGTCTGCTCGACGGCGGCTCCGAGCTGCTCGGCCTCGACACGCCCCGCTCCACCGACCACGACTGGGGCCCGCGTACCCAGCTCTTCGTGGCGGACGCGCACGACGTGGCGCCGGTCCGGGAGGTGCTGGACGCGGAGTTGCCGGCGCGGTTCCTCGGCTGGCCGACCCGGTACGCGGGCGGGCCGGAGGCGCGCCTCGGCACGGTCCGCGCCGACGGCGACCGGCACGGCGTGAGCGTGGACGAACTCGGCGGATGGCTGCGGGAGCGGCTCGGCGCCGACCCGCGCGCCGGACTGACGGCGGCGGACTGGCTGGCGACGCCGACGCAGCGGCTGGCCGAGCTGACCGGGGGAGCGGTGTTCCACGACGGGCTCGGTGACGCGCTCACCGCCGTCCGCGCCCGCCTGGCCTGGTACCCGGACGACGTGTGGCGTTACGTGCTCGCCTCCGGGTGGCAGCGGGTCGCGCAGGCCGAGCACCTGGCCGGCCGGTGCGCCGAGGTCGGCGACGATCTGGGCAGCCGGGTCGTGGTCGCCGGACTGGCCCGGGACCTGATGCGCCTCGGCCTGCTGCTGCACCGGCGCTGGCCCCCGTACGCGAAATGGCTCGGCACGGTGTTCGCGACGCTGCCGGACGCGGCGCCGATGGTGGACGGGCTCGCCGCCGCGCTCGGCCCGGGTGACTGGGCGGCCCGGGAGCCCGGCCTGGTCCGGGCGCTGGAGACGGTCGCCGGCTGGACCAACGACGCCGCGGCTGCGCCGCCGGTGGACCCGGCCGCCCGGCCGTTCCACGACCGGCCGTTCCTGGTGCTGCACGCCTGCCGGTTCGTCGAGACGCTGCGCGCCGCGATCACCGACCCGGAGCTGCGCGACCGGCCTCCGGTGGGCGCGGTGGACCAGTACGTGGACAGCGTGGACGTGCTCACCCACCCGGGCCGCGCCCGCCGGGTGGCCGCGGCGGTTGTCGGCCCGCCGGCCGGGGCCTAGACTCCGATTCGAGTCGCATCGATCCGCGACTGTCTATCTCGTCTCCGAGGGTCCGGGCCGCCCGTCGTAGGCGCCTCGCCGGCGAGAACGCCGCGCCACGCGGCGTTCCCACCATCCGAGGAGAACGCATGCTGTCCAGAAGGAGCAGACTCCGGCTGCTCGGCGCGGCGCTGACCGCCGCCGGGCTCGCCGTCGGGGCGGCGCTCGCCGTCCCCGGGCCGGCCTCGGCCGCCGCGCTGACCGAGGTGACGAACTTCGGTGCCAACCCGAGCAACCTGCGGATGTACCTGTACGTCCCGGACACCGTCGCGGCCCGTCCCGGCCTGCTCGTGGTGAACCACTACTGCACCGGCAGCGGCCCGGCCATGTACTCGGGCACCCAGTTCGCGGCGCTCGCCGACCGGTACGGCTACATCGTGGTCTACCCGTCGGTGACGCGCAGCAGCAAGTGCTTCGACGTCTCCTCGCCGCAGGCGCTGCGCCGCGACGGCGGCAGCGACCCGGTGGGCATCAAGTCGATGGTGGACTACGTGCGGCAGCGCTACCCGGTCGACTCGCAGCGGATCTTCACCACCGGCACCTCGTCCGGCGCGATGATGACGAACGTGCTGCTCGGCGACTACCCGGACGTGTTCCGCGCCGGTGCCGCCTTCGCCGGCGTGCCGTTCGGCTGCTTCGCCACCACCAACGGCTCGGAGTGGAACAGCGAGTGCGCCAACGGCCAGGTGCTGAAGACCCCGCAGCAGTGGGGTGACCTGGTGCGCAACGCCTACCCCGGCTACACCGGCCCGCGCCCGCGGATGCAGATCTGGCACGGCACCAACGACGAGACGCTGCGCTACCCGAACTTCGGCGAGCAGATCGACCAGTGGACGAACGTGAACGGGCTGAGCCAGACGCCCGCGTACACGGACAGTCCGCAGGCCGGCTACACGCGTACCCGCTACGGCGGCACCGGCGGCACCGCGACCGTCGAGGCGATCAGCATGCAGGGCGTCACGCACAACCTGCCGGTGGACGCGGCCCAGGCCGTCCGCTTCTTCGGCCTGGACTCCACCACGCCGCCGCCGACCACCGCGCCGCCGACCACCGCGCCGCCGACGACGCCTCCGCCCACCACGCCTCCGCCCACCACGGCGCCGCCGACCACGCCGCCGCCGTCGGGGGCCTGCCGGGTCGGGTACGTGGTGAACGCCTGGAACAACGGCCTGACCGCCGCCGTGACGATCACCAACACGTCCACCACGGCGATCAACGGCTGGAACCTCGCGTTCACGCTGCCGGGCGGTCAGACGATCACCGGGGGCTGGAACGCCACGTACAGCCCGTCCAGCGGCGCCGTGACCGCCCGTAACGTGTCCTACAACGCGTCGATCCCGCCGGGCGGCTCGGTGGACATCGGCTTCCAGGCCACCCATACCGGCAACACCGGCAGGCCGGGTTCGTTCACGCTCAACGGGAGCACCTGCACGGCCGCCTGAGCGGGGTCGTGGCGGCATCCCGGCCGCACCCGTCCCGAGCGGGGCGGGCGCGGCCGGGCATGACCGCACCGGCGGCGGGTACCCGTGCCGGACGGACACCGGCGGGAACCGAAGGAGCGGATATGAAGGTCCGAAGCTCCCTGCGCGCGCTCAAGCGCAAGGCCGGCTCGATCGTGGTCCGGCGCCGGGGCAAGCTGTTCGTGCTCAACAAGGCCGACCGGCGGCAGAAGGCCCGGCAGGGCTGAGGCCGCCGTCGCCGCGCGACCAGCTCAGGCAGTTCGAGTCGCAGGTGTGGGACGCGACGTCGTGACGGCGGCGGCCGGTACCGCGTCCACCTCGGAACGCCCCGCCAGGCGGGCGACGGCGGAGGCGGCCAGCGGGCGGTAGATCCGCACCGAGTCGGCGAGCGCGGAGAAGTGCGAACCCTCGTTGTCGCCGTGGTAGTGGGTGGCGATGTCCACCTGCTCGACCGGCACTCCGGCGCGGACCAGCCGCAGCAGCACCGCCATCTCGTACTCGAAGCGGTCACCCGGGACGGTGGTGAGCCAGCCGAGCAGGGCGGCCGGGTAGGCGCGCAGCCCGGTCTGGGTGTCGCGCACGTCCCGGCCGCTCGCCAGCCGGAACGCCACCCGGGTCGCCGCGTTGCCGAACCGGCTGCGCGCCGGGACCTCACCGTCGAAGCGGCGTACGCCGAGCGTCGGCGCCCCGGTGGCGCGCATCCGGTCCGCCACGCGGCACACGTCGGTCACGCCGTGCTGGCCGTCGGCGTCCACACACACCACGTCGCGTCCGGGACGGTGCGTCGAGGCGTACCGGAAGCCGGTGCGCAGCACCACGCCCTTGCCCCGGTTGACCCGGCGGCGCAGCACCGTCGCCCCCTCGGCGCGGGCCGCGCCCAGCACCCCGGCGGCGGCCGGGCCGCTGCCGTCGTCGACGACGAGCACGTCGGCGCCGGGCAGCGCGGCCCGCAGGTCGCCGACCAGCGGCGGAAGCCGGTCACCGGGCCGGTACACCGGCACGAGCACGATCACGGAACCTCCCGGGTGGACTCGCCCGCCGGCACGGCCCGCCGGGTCGATCGAGGACCGTCGTACCCCGCGCCCGCTCCGGCGAATCACCGCCGGGGCGTGAGGCGTCCGATCCGGTCGGCGGCGCGGGTCAGCGCGCGCTCGCGGCGCAGCGACGCCTCCGGGGTACGCACGCCGAGGAAGCCGATCCGGCTGAACGCCCGGGCGGCCCGCTCCCGCCGGACGGGCACCGGGTCGGGCGCGGTCACCGGCACGTCGGCCAGCGCCCGGCCGGACAGCCCGAGCACGCGCGCGGCGAGCAGCCGGACGCGGGGCAGGTGCCACGGGTGGGAGACCAGCCCGAGTGGCCGCTGGGCGGTGAACTCCGCCGCGCCGAGCAGCCCGTCCTGCACCGTGTGCGCCAGGTTCTGCACAGTGGTGCGGGAGCGGGTCTCGGCCGCCGACCGGGCGTACGCGTCGAGCCCGGCGTCGCGCGCCAGCGCCCGCATCAGCTCCGCCTCCCGGTATCCGGCGGGCGGGGCGGGCGCGCCGGCCGAGCCGTGCGGCCAGCCGCCGGTGAACACCACCCGGGCTCCGGGCGTACGTCGGAACGCCTCGGCGTGCGCGCGGACGTAGGCCACCGCGGCCTCGGTGCGCGCGACGCTCTCCGCGGTCAGCCGGTAGCCGTCGTCGCCGGCCACCACCCCACGGCCGAAGACCAGCAGCACGGTGGCGGGAGGCGTCATCCCTTCACGGTACGGGCCGGATCACTCGTCGTCCGGCGGCCAGGGTGGGGTGCCGACGCCGGTGATCCGGACGCCGCCCCACGGGTCCACCTCGGCCAGCCGGGCCCGGGCGACCCGCCCGCCGATCCGGACCTCCACGTCCCGGCGGCCGGAGCGCAGCAGCCGCACCAGGCGCGGTTCCGGCTCGACCCGCCCGGCCCAGTGGTACCGGCCGTCGACCGGCTCGAACCGCCCGCCGGCGTGCAGCCGTACCGTGGTGCCGGCGATCTCGGCCGTGCCCTGCCAGGTCACCTGTCGATCCGTTCGTGCGCGCGGGTCAGCTCCGGCGGCAGGTCGGCGCCCCGGCGGACCCCTTCGATGCCGCTCCACAGCAGCGTGGTCAGGTATTCGGTGAGCGCGGCCCGGTGGATCGGCTGCCCGTGTGTGGTCCACCAGTCGCCGACCGCCTGCACGAATCCGACCAGACCGTACGCCCACGGCTCGGCCGGGCCGGCGTCGAGGCCGAGCGCGCGCAGCCGGTCGCCGATGACCCGGGCCAGCCCGGTCGCGACCTGCCGGCTGGTGCCGGTGACCACCTGCTGGATGCCGGGATGCCCGGACTCGTGCACGAGGAACCGGTAGAGCGACGGCTCGTACTCCACCACGCTCAGGTACGCGTCGATCGTCGCCTCGACCAGCGCGCGCTCCTCGCGTACCTGCTCGACCGCGGGTGCGATGGCGGCCACCACGCGCGCCGCGACCACCTCGCTCACCGCCAGCCAGAGTTGCGCCTTGTCGGCGAAGTATCGGTAGAGCACCGGTTTGCTGACCCCGGCGGTGGCGGCGACCTGGTCCATGTCGACGCTCGGGCCGTGCCGCAGCAGCGCCTGCACGGCGGCCGCGACCAGTTCCTGCCGTCGCTGTTCGCGGTGGTCGGCCCAGCGGTCGCGCCGCCCGCCTCGGCGGGGTCCGGCCGGCTCCGGGGGACCGTCGGGGCCATTGACATCGGTGGTGGTCCGTCGCATGCTACCACTCGTAACAGTTACTCGAAGTTACGTCAATATGGAGGGGTCATGGAGCGGACCACGGCCGGATTCCCGCGCGAGGCGGTCGCCGATCGCCTGCTCTCCGCCTCGGTACGCACCAGCTACGACCCGGTCGTCGACATCGACTGGTCGGCGCCGCCGGTGCCCGGCGCGTACTGGCTTCCGCCGTCGCGCAGCAGCCTCTACGGCACGCCACTGTGGGACGCCATGACCGAGGACCAGCGGGTCGAGCTGACCAAGCACGAGGTCGCCAGCGCGGCCAGCGCCGGGATCTGGTTCGAGACGATCCTCATGCAGATGCTGATCCGGCACTACTACGACGCCGACCCGACCAGCCGGCACGCCCAGTACGCGCTCACCGAGGTCGCCGACGAGTGCCGGCACTCCATCATGTTCGGTCGGCTCATCGAGGCCGCCGGCGCGCCGGTCTACCGCGCCGAGCCGTTCGACCACCTGCTCGGGCGCTGGCTCAAGTCCACGGCGACCGGCCCGCAGATGTACGCGGCCATCCTGATCGCCGAGGAGATCCTCGACTCGTTCCAGCGCGAGATCATGGCCGACGAGTCGTTGCAGCCGCTGATCCGGATGGTGTCGCGCATCCACGTGGTGGAGGAGGCCCGGCACGTGCGTTTCGCCCGCGACGAGCTGACCCGGCAGGTGGAGGCGGCCGGGCCGGTGGCGCTGGCGTACGCGCGGCTGGTGATCGGCCGGGCCGCGTACTCGATCACGCGGCGCCTGGTGCACCCGCGGGCGTACGCGGCGGTCGGGATCGACCCGGCGGCCGGCCGGGCCGCGGCGCGGGCCAACCCGCACTGGCGGGCCACGCTGCGCTGGTCCGCGCAGCGGATCGCCGACCACCTGACCGAGCTGGGCCTGGTCGCCGGGCCGGGCCGGGTGCTGTGGCGCCGGGCCGGGCTGGTGGAGGGCTGACCGGCGGCGACCCGAAGGGGAAAGGATCGCCGCCGGCCGCCCGGTCAGGAGGTGGGGAAGTCGTCGGCGGTGCGGATGCGCTCGCGCATGTACGCGCCGGACTCGGTGAGCACCGACGTCCCGCTGAACGAGCCGGACGCGCAGGTGCCCGGCCGCAGCGCCGCCGAGCCCTCGGGGGCGTCGGAGAGCGTCCAGTTCGCGTAGCTGATCTTCAACCGGTCCAGCAGGTCGAGCCAGGCGTTGCTGCTGGCGGTGTCGACAGCGCCGTCACCGGTGTAGGTGACGGTGCCGAACTCGGTGACGAACAGCGGGAGCCGGCTCGCCGCCCGCTGCACCTCGTTGCGGTAGTTGTCCTTGTGCGACGCGGCGTAGAAGTGGAACGTGTACATGATGTTCTGCGCCCGCACCGGGTTGTTCACGATCTCGTCGGAGTTGCCGCCCTCGGACACGCCCAGTGAGGACCAGCCCCGGGTGCCGACGATGACCACCGCGTCCGGGTCGTTGGCCCGGATCACCGGGATGACCTGCTCGGCGTAGTCGCGGATGGTCGACCAGCTCACCCCGTTGGGCTCGTTGGTGATCTCGTAGATCACGTTCTTCTTCGCGGCGTTGCGCGCCGACACGTTGGCGAAGAACGTCTTGGCCCGGTCCAGGTTGTACATCGGGTCACCGGGCGTCAGCGTGTGGAAGTCGATGAGGGCGTACATGCCCCGGGCCTCGGCCTTGTCCACGAGCGTGTTCACCTGGTTGGTGAACCCGGCCGGGTTGGTCTCGTAGCCCTGCTCCTGCACGTACATGGAGATGCGCAGCAGGTCGGACCGCCACTCGTTCGCGAGCACGTCCAGCGAGGCGTCGGTGTAGCAGTTGGCGAACCACTGCAACCCGTGCGTGCTCATGCCGCGTAGCTGGATCGGTCGCCCGTACTGGTTGCAGAGGTTGACCCCGCACACCTGGAGCTGGCCGTTGATCGCGACCGGCGTGGTGCCGGTCGGCGGCGGCGTGGTGGGCGGGGGAGTGGTCGGCGGTGGCGGGGTGCTCGGCGGCGGTGTGCTCGTGCCGCCGGTGCAGACGGTGCCGTTGAGCGTGAACGACGTGGGGTTCGGGTTCGACCCGGTCCACGAGCCGTTGAAGCCGACTGTGGTGCTCGCGCCGGTGCCGAGCGCGCCGTTGTAGTCGAGGCTGCGCGCGGTGACCGCCGAGCCGCTCTGCTGCCAGGTGGCCGACCAGCCCTGCACCACGCGCTGGCCGCCGTCGGGGAAGGTGAAGCCCAGCGTCCAGTTGCTCACCGGGTCACCGAGGTTGCGCACCGCCACCGTCGCGGTGAAGCCACCGGGCCAGGAGTTGGTGGTGTAGGTGACGGCGCAGCCGGTCGCCGCCATCGCGTCCGGCGACGGCAGGGCGGCCGTGGCCGCCAGGGCGAGCGCGCCGACCGCGCCGCCGACGAGCAGGTGCCGCCGGGACGGGCGGGGAATCGAGAACATGCGGGAAGGTCCCATCGTCTGGATGGTGATCGGACGGTGCCCGTCGTGAACCTGCCCGGAAAGCCCGACGCGGCGGCCTGGGGGAGCGCTCCCACGGCCGAGCGTAGAGGTGGATGCCGATGCATGCAACCGCCGCCGGTCAGCGGCCGCCGCGGCGCCCGCCGTAGAGCCGCAACGCGTTGCAGACGTCGTACACACCCGGCACGTCCCAGGCCAGCTCGGCGGCGACCAGGCGCGTCTGCGGATCGGCCACCAGGCCGGCGAGGATGACTACCCGGTTCTGCACGGTCACGGTGATCTGCTGCCGGCGGGTGGTCCAGTCGGCGCTGAGCCGCTGAGCGACGAGCGACGCGAGGCGGGTGTCCGCGTCGTCGGGCTCCGGTCCGCCGCCGGTGAACGGGAACTCGGGGTACGGCCAGGGCATCACCACGGGGAGGGCTCCTTCTGTTCGGTCAGGACCGGCTGCCGGGGCGCGGGGCCCGGCGCCGGGACGCGGCCGTCGACGACTGTGAAGACGCCGTCGAGCCGCATGGTGTGCAGCACGGTGAGCACGAACCGCGACGGGGACAGCAGGCACAACCGCCGGCCGTCGCGCCGGGCGTCCTGGTGCGCGCGCACCAGCAGGCTGAGCCCGGCGGAGTCGATCACCTCCAGGCCGGACAGGTCGACCAGCTCCATGTCGTCGCGGTGGGAGCGCTCGTCGAGGGCGCGGCGGACCGCCGTGGCCGGGTCGACGTCGTGGGCGGCCGGGGTGCCGCCCACCTGCTCCAGATCCTCGGTGCCCAGGCCGTCGTCGGCGATGGCCGCCCGGGCGCTGCACCGGGGACAGTGATGCGGCCCGGACGCGAACGGCGAGCCGACCCAGTCGTGCTCGAACACGAGCGTCCACACCACCTCGGCGTCCGGCAGCGTGGCGCCCGCGCCGGTGACGCTGTCGCCGCAGCCGTCGCAGATGAGCATCATCAGGTGGTCCGCGGGTACGACAGTCACACCTCCTCCTTCCGCCGGCCGCCCGTGCCGGGAGGCGTCTGCCCCTGGGCCTCCGGCCGGCCCGCGGCGACCACCGCCAGCACGACCGCCACGGCGGCGAAGCCGGTCTGCACCATCAGCGGCAGCACCGGCGATCCGTCGGTGCGGTGGTCCACCAGCCCGACCACGATCGCGCCGAGCAGCGCGGCCGCCACGCCGAGCGCGAGTGTCAGCCACACCGGGACGGCCTTGCGCCCCGGCAGGACGAGGCGTCCCAGCCCGCCCACGGCCAGACCAACCACGAGCGCTCCGACGAGCGTGCTGCCGGTCACCACTCCTCCTCAGCGTGATGCGGACGCGACCCGGGCCCGGCCGCGCGCGGCCGGACGGGGCGTGTCGACGACGGGCACGGCACCGAGCCCGGAGTTCTCCAGGATGCGCCGGATCCGCGGATGTGGATTGCTCAGCGTGAGCAGGCCGCCCTGCCGGGCCAGCCGGCGGTGCACGTCCAGCAGCAGCGCGACGGCGGCCGCGTCCACATGCCGGCACCCGGCGAGGTCGATCGTCAGCTCGCGGGGCCGTAGCGCGAGGATGCGGTCCAGCACGTGGGCGACCTCGGGCAGCCCGGCGAGGCCCAGCTCGTCGGTGATGTCCACGCGCACGTGCGGCACCGCGGACTCCGGCGGGGACGGCAGGCTGGCAGGCATCGGGTCGCTTCCGTGACGGGATCGGGTCAGACCCCACTCTGCGCAGGGATCTTGGAGGTCACCGGACGGTTGTATGACGGTTCGATGACAAAAACCACGAACGGCCCACGCGATTGGGCGACCCGTGGCGCGCCGGTCATGATGCCCATATGACGGCCGTACTGGTGATCGAGGACGACGACCGCATCCGGCTCGCGCTGCAGCTCGCCCTGGAGGAGGAGGGCTACGAGGCGTACGGCGCGCCGACCGCCGAGGACGGCCTGCGCCGGCAGCGGGAGAAGCCGGCCGACTACGTGCTCGTCGACCTGATGCTGCCCGGCATGAACGGGTTCGACTGCATCCGTCAGCTGCGCCGCGACGACGACGTGCCGGTCGTGGTGATCAGCGCCCGCGACGACACCCACGACATCGTCGCCGCGCTGGAGGCGGGCGCCGACGACTACGTGGTCAAGCCGGTCGCGATCAAGGAGCTGTCGGCCCGGCTGCGGGCGCTGCGCCGGCGCGTACGCACGGTGGCCGGGCCGGTGCCCGCCCAGTTCTTCGGTGACCTGGAGATCAGCGCGGAGGCCGGCGAGGTACGGCGCTCGGGACAGCCGGTGCCGGTCACCCGCACCGAGTTCCGGCTGCTGTGCGAGCTGGCCGAGCACGCCGGCCGGGTGCTGTCGCGTCAGCAGCTGCTCAGCCGGGTCTGGGGTTACGAGACCGGCGACGAGCGGCTCGTCGACGTGCACGTGGGCCGGCTGCGGCAGAAGATCGAACCCGACCCGGCCAACCCGCGCCACCTGGTCACCCTGCGCGGCCTCGGCTACAAGCTCCAGCGATGACCCGCCCCGGCCTGCGCGCCCGGGTCACCGCGGCGTTCGCCGTGGGGGCTTTGCTGCTGTCCGCGCTGATGGCCCTCTTCTCGTACGACCTGACCCGGCGCTCGCTGCTCGACGAGCGGGAGCGCACCGCGGTCCGGGCCGCGTACTACGACGCCGCTGTGGTCCGCTCCGGCCTGGACACCGGCACCCCGGACGTGGTGGCCGTGCTGCGCTCGCTCGACACCGGCAGCGCCCGCCGCCCGCTGCTGCACCTGCCCGACGGCTGGTACGCCCGTACCGCCGACGTGGGCGCCAGCTCGGTGCCGGTGGAGTTGCAGCGCATGGTGGCCGACGGCAAGCCCGCTGTGCAGCGGATCCGGCTCGACGGGCAGCCCGCGCTGCTGGTGGGCGTGCCGCTGCCCGGCGCGCTCGGCTACTACGAGCTGACCTCGCTGCGGGAGGTCGAGGAGACGTTCCAGGTGGTGGGCCTGGCGCTGATCGCGGTGGCGATCATGGTCGCCGGGGCCGGGGCGGCGCTCGGCTGGTACGCCACCCGGCACAGCCTGCGGCCGCTCACCGCGGTCGCCGACGCGGCGGAACGGATCGCGTCCGGCGACTTCGCCACCCGGCTCGACCCGACCACCGATCCCGACCTCACCCGCCTGTCCAGCTCGTTCAACGAGATGGTCGACAAGCTGGTGCACCGCATCGAGCGGGACCGGCGCTTCGCCGCCGACGTGAGCCACGAGCTGCGCTCGCCGTTGCAGACCCTGGCCGCCGCCGCGAGCGTGCTCAACCGCCGCCGGGAGCACCAGGACGAACGCACCGCTACCGCGGCGGGCCTGGTCGCCGACGAGGTGACCCGGTTCCAGCGCCTGGTCGACGACCTGATCCAGCTGGCCCGTACCGAGCAGCCGGCGCACCGCGAGACGGTCGACGTGGTGGAGCTGGCCCGGGCCGCCTGCCGGGAACGGTCGCTGCCGGAGAGCCTGGTGACGCTCGACGGCGCCGCCCCGCGCCTGTGGTGGGTCGACCGGCGCCGGTTCGCCCAGACGCTGCTGAACCTGCTGGAGAACGCCGAGCGGTACGGCGGCGGGCCGGTCGCGGTACGCCTCGGCGGGCGCGACGGCGTGGGCGTGCTGGAGGTCGACGACGACGGTCCGGGCGTGCCACCCGGCGACCGGGAGATCATCTTCGACCGGTTCGTCAGGGGGCGGGCGGCGCACGACCGGGCCGGCACCGACGGCACCGGCCTCGGGCTCGCGCTGGTGGCGCAGCACGCCGCCGCGCACGGCGGTACGGCCGCGGTGCTGGACCGCGAGCCCGGCGCCCGGTTCCGGGTCGAGCTGCCCGGGGCGCTGCGATGAGCCGCCGGCGGCTCCTGCCGGGCCTGCTCGCGGTCGTGCTGCTGGCCGGCTGCGGGGTGCCGGTGGACGACGAGCCCCGCCTGGTGCAGACGCCGCCTGGGGCGTTCCCGACCCCCACGGTGTCCTCGACCGCCGACGGGGACGGGCGGGTGGACGAGCCGTTCTGCTTCGTCCGCGACGACGGGCTGGTCGTGGTCACGCGCCGCGTGGACGGGCTGCCCGGCGTGGACGCGCACCTGCAGCACCTGCTGGCCGGGCCGGACGGCGGCGAGCGCCGTCAGGGGCTGGCCACGGCGCTGCCGGGGACGGTGGCGGTGGCCGGTGCGACGCTGGCCGGCACGCTGGCGACCGTCGACGTGCGCCAGGCGGGGGAGGAGACCGGTCGCAACGACGAGGTGCTGGCCTTCGGGCAGATCGTGTGCAGCCTCACTCAGCGGCCGGACGTCTACAGCGTGGCGTTCCGCCGGGACGGGCAGCCGCTGGAGGTGCCGCGCGCGGACGGAAGCCTCTCCGCGCTGCCGCTCACCGCCGCCGACTACCGGCCGCTGTTACCTCGCTGACACCCTTCCTCGCCGATGTGTCCGGATATGAGACGAAATCTCCATCGTCCGTTCGGTTGATTTGGCAGTGGCCTTTGGTCTAGTGTGGCTGGCACGACCGGTGTGGGAGGCCACCCGTTCTCCGAGGACAGGAAGGGCAGCATGACCACGATGACCATGGCATCGACCGCGACCGAGGTGCAGCGCGCGCCGCAGACCGGTGAGGAGAGCCGCGCCAGTGAGCTGATCGCGGCGCTCGCCGCGCTGCCCGCCGACCACCCGCAGCGGGCCGCCCTGCGCAACCAGGTCATCGAGGCGTGGCTGCCGCTGGCGAACCACCTGGCCGCCCGCTACAGCGGTCGCGGCGAGCCGGCCGGCGACCTGGCCCAGACCGCGGCGCTCGGCCTGATCAAGGCCGTCGACCGGTTCGACGCCTCGCGCGGCGTCGACTTCGCCGGTTTCGCCATCCCGACCATCCTCGGCGAGATCAAGCGGCACTTCCGCGACCGCACCTGGAACATCCGGGTTCCGCGTCGCCTCCAGGAGCTGCGGCTGCGCATCTCCGAGGCCAACAGCACGCTGACCCAGACGCTCAACCGGGCCCCGACCGTCGCCGACATCGCCGCCCACCTCGACGTCACCGAGGAAGAGGTGCTGGAGGGCCTGGAGGGTGCCCGCGCGTACAACGCGGTCTCGCTGTCCACCCCGATCGGCGACGGCGACAGCGCCACCGAGCTGGGCGACACGCTCGGCACCGAGGACAACGAGTACGAGCTGGCCGACCTGCGCGCCTCGCTGGGCCCGGCGCTCGCCACGCTCGACGAGCGGGAGCAGAAGATCCTCACGCTGCGCTTCTACGGCAACCTGACCCAGAGCGAGATCGCCGCCCGGGTCGGTGTCTCCCAGATGCACGTGTCCCGGCTGCTCGCCCGCGCCCTGACCAAGCTGCGCGGCCAGCTCACCGAGGCCTGAGCCACCCGTACCGCGACCCCCGCCGGCCCGGCCGGCGGGGGTCGCGTCGTCTGTCACCAGCGCGAGGGCGGAGGCGGCGGCACCACGGGCGGCCGGTCGTCGCAGGTGACGGTGTTCGGCAGCAGCCACGGCGCCAGCCAGCCGCCGTCGTTGCCGCCGAGGTCGGTCAGGCCGAACTCCGACCCCGCCGGGGTGAAGCGGAACGACCCGCAGTTGTTCACGCCCACCGCGCCCACGTTGCGGGCGTCGACGTTCGCGAAGCTCGCCCCGCCCGCCGTACGCGCGCTGACCACCGACGTGCCGGTGCCGTCGACCCGGATGTCGCGGAAGCGGACGTTGTCGATGCGGACGCTGTCCTTCACCGGCCAGTCGCTGACCAGCATGATCGCGTTGTAGGTGCTGTCCAGGTACACGTCGCCGCTCACTTCGATGTCCGCGGCGTCGATGCTGCGGTCCAGCGCGTAGAACCAGATCGCGCCGAGGCCGATGTTCCAGTTCAGGTCGTACGTGCCAGCCCGGACCGTGGTGTTGCCGGTGATCCGCAGCCGGCCGGTGAACGGCTCGGCCCCGAACCGGGAGCCCACCTGGATCGCGCTGCCCTCTCGCACCGGGTCGGCGATCAGGTTGTGCGCCACGGTCAGGTCGGCGCCGCCGTACAGCGCGATGCCGTTGGCGAGCACCGGTGACTGCACGGTGTTGTACGCGAACGTGTTCGACGCGTTGGCAGTGCCCTCCGACCACATCGCCAGCGCGTCGTCGCCGCTGTTGCGGACCACCGAGTTCGTCACCGACGAGTGCGTGACGCCGGTGTGGAGGTTCAGCCCGTCGGCGATCTGGTCCGCGATCACCGTGTTCGTGACCCGCAGGCCGGTCATCGGCCCGTCGAACCACATGCCGACCTTCGTGTGGTGCAGGTAGAGGCCGTCGATCGTGCTGTGGTTGAGCGCTCCGCCGACGGCGTTGACCTGGTCGGTGTCGATCCGCTCCCGGACGTCGCCCTCGATCGCGAAGCCGGACAGGTGCACGTCGCTGCTGCCGCCGTCGGCGGCGTCGCGGCCGTAGAAGCCGACGCCGGTGTGGCGGGAGCCGTCGGGAGCGGGCGTGTCCAGGACGACCTCGCGTCCCCGCACGATCGTGTACCAGCTGCCCGCCCCGGCGATCGTCACGTCGTCGACGACGACGTGACGGTTGACCTGGTAGGTGCCGGGCGGCAGGTAGAGCGGGCGGTCCACCCGGCGGGCGTACGCGATCGCGCGGTCGAACGCGCCGGCGGACTCCCGCCGGCCGGTCGGGTCGGCGCCGAACGACAGCGCGTTCACCGCGCGAGGTACCACGCGGGGCGGCGCGACGAGGTGCGCGTCCATCAGGTCGATCACCGTCCACGCGGCCGCCGTGCCGGGCGGCGCGGTCAGCCGGACCACCTCGCCGGCCCGGTGGGTGCGGCCGAGGAGCATCCGCTGCTCGTCGTAGAAGTGGTGCGGCCGGAACGGCTTGCCGATCACCGGCGCGGGCGTGGTGGCGGCCGGGACGCAGGAGCACTCGGTGATCCACCAGTCCGGGTGCAGCAGGTCGGCGCCGGGGTCGTTGGTGAACGGGTACTGGTTGTACAGCCAGGCGTACTGCGAGGTCAGCGTCATGGTGCGGGCGGGCGCGTGCCCGACGGAGACCCGCAGCGGCGCGGTGATCCCGCCGCCGCCGGGCGCGTCCGGGATGCTGTAGCGCACGGTCAGCGCGTTCGTGGCCCGGGGGAGCGTGAGTTCGACGTACTGACCGGGCAGCAGGCGCACGGCCCGGCGGCCGGACGCCTCGCCGGCCAGTGTGTACGCCGACCGGTCCGGCCCGATCACGGTGCCGGTGGTCCGGCCGTGTTCCGCCTCCTGTTCGACGTAGTCCACAGTCGCACCCCGACCGGCGACGAGCGCGGGGTCGAGCCCGGCGCGGGTCACCACGGGAGCCGGGCCGCGCGGCGGGCCCGCAGTGGCGGTGCCGGGCGGTACGAGCAGGGCGGCGGCGACCAGCGCCGTGAGGATCCTCGGCACGCTCCGCGACATCGGAGCACCCACTTTCTCGGGGGACGGGTGGCCTCGGCGGCGCAGGCCATCGACAAGGCTCCTCATGTTATTCCGGCGCTCTGTTGGCTTTCAAGCATCAATCTGCTCGCATCTTTCGGACCCGCTGGGCGCCCGGACGGCAAGAACTGACCGCTCCGGCTGTTCATTTCTTGCAAGAATCCGACGTACGATTGCCGCCGTGACGAAGCGCCTGACCGAGGTGGCCCGCAAGGCGGGTGTCAGCGAGGCGACCGTGAGCCGGGTGCTCAACGGCCGCGGCGGCGTGTCCGAGGCGACCCGGACCGCCGTGCTGACCGCCCTCGACGTGCTCGGTTACGAGCGCCCGACGAAGCTGCGCGGCGAGCGCGCCCGCCTGGTCGGCCTGGTGCTGCCGGAGTTGCAGAACCCGATCTTCCCGGCGCTGGCCGAGGTGGTCACCGGCTCGCTCGCGCAGCGCGGCTTCACCCCCGCGCTGTGCGCCCGCACCATCGGCGGCGTGCCGGAGTCCGGGTACGTGGAGATGCTGCTCGACCACCAGGTCAGCGGCGTCATCTTCGCCGGCGGCTCGTACGCCCTGGCCGACGCCTCGCACGAGCACTACCGGCGCCTGACCGACCGGGGCCTGCCGGTGGTGCTGGTGAACGCCGGGGTCGAGGAACTGGGCTTCCCGCGGGTGTCCACCGACGACGCGGTCGCCGTCGAGCAGGCGTACGGGCACCTGCGCTCCCTCGGTCACGAGCGGATCGGCATGGTGCTCGGCCCCGCCGACCACGTGCCCTCGCGCCGCAAGCTCGACGCCATGGTCCGGGCGGCCGGCTGGGGCGAGGACCGGTCCCTGGTGGAGCGGTCCAGCTTCTCCATGGAGGGCGCGCGGGTCGCCGCCACGAAACTGATCGAGCGTGGCGCCACCGGGATCGTCTGCGCCAGCGACGTGCTGGCGCTGGGCACCATCCGGGCCGCCCGCCGCCTGGGCTGCGCCGTGCCGGCCGACGTGTCGGTGGTCGGTTTCGACGACTCGGCGTTCATGACCTGCACCGACCCGCCGCTGACCACGGTGCGGCAGCCGATCGAGACGATGGGCCAGGCCGCCGTCGACCTGCTGGTGACCCAGATCGAGGGCGCCGGCGTGCTGCACGACGAGCTGCTGTTCGAGCCTGAGCTGGTGGTACGCGGCTCCACCGCCCCCGCCCCCCGCCGCTGACCCGACCCTCTCCTGCCTCGCCCCGCGTCCATCCAGGACCCGGGGCCGGCCGTCGTTCCCCGAGGTGACACCGACTCCGCGATCTGCGTGACCAAGTCGTGTTCTTGCGTTGTTGAGTCGGCATCTTGCTGTCGACAGTTCGCGTCGTTACAGTGACTCCACTCACACCTGACCCGGGGCGCGGTTTCCGGAGGCAGGGCGCGCGCCGGTTGCCGTTCCACCACCACAGGCAGCCGCGCGGTCACCGCACATCAGTGAAGGCCATGGATACACCCGTTCCCGAAGGGATGGACAGATGTCCGTACCGCAGTATCGGAAGGTCGCGGCGCTCACGCTCGCGGCCGGCCTCGGGCTCAGCCTTGCGGCGTGCTCCACCAAGAGCGACGACAGCAGCGACGCCGGCGGCAAGGTCACCATCACCGTCGACTGCCAGCCGGTCGGCGCGCAGAAGGAACTGCTGAAGAACTGGAACGACGACGTCGCCGAGTTCCAGCGGCAGAACCCGGACATCGTCGTCAAGAGCGTCAGCGTCGGCGAGCAGTGCAACAACCCGCCGGACTTCACCGCCCGTCTGGCCGGCGGCACCGTCACGGACGTGTTCTACGGCTACATGACCGACCTCCAGCAGGTGCTGGACTCCGGCCAGGCGATGGACATCGGCCGGTACGCCACGAAGGACACCATCCCCACCTGGGACAGCGTCGACCCGGCGCTCAAGGACGTCTTCACCGACGGCGGCAAGCTCTACGCCGTACCGGTGAAGAACTACTCGATGGGCCTGATCTACAACAAGGCGCTGTTCCAGCGGGCCGGGCTCGACGTGAACAACCCGCCGAAGACCTGGCCCGAGGTGCGGGCCGCGGCGAGGAAGATCGCCGCGCTCGGCGACGGCATCGCCGGGTACGCCGAGTACAGCGCCGGCAACACCGGCGGCTGGCACTTCACCTCGCTGCTCTACTCCCAGGGCGGCCAGGTGCTCAGCGACGACGGCAAGAAGGCCGACTTCAACAACGCCATGGGCAAGCAGGTCCTGCAGAACCTCAAGGACATGCGCTACGGCGACAACAGCATGGGCACCCGGCAGTTGCTCCAGTGGGGTGACCTGCTCACCAACGCCGGCGCCGGCAAGGTCGGCATGTTCATCGGCGCCCCGGACGCGACCCAGGCGATCGTCAGCCAGTTCCAGGGCAAGTACCAGGACTGGGCGATGGGCCCGCTGCCCGGCCAGGACGGGCAGGCCAAGGCCACGCTCGGTGGCGGCGAGGGCTACTTCTTCAAGAAGGGCCTGAGCCCGGAGCAGGTCGAGGCCGGTCTGAAGTGGCTCGCCTACCAGAAGCTCACCCCTGGTAAGGGCCAGTTCGACTACGTGCGCGCCAAGCCGCAGAACTACCCGGTCGGCCTGCCCCAGCCGCTGCTGTTCACGAACGGCAGCGACGCCCAGAAGCAGGAACTGGAGCTACGCAAGGCCAACGCGAACGTGGACACCAGCAACTTCGCGGTCTTCGAGGCGAACCCGGTGCCGATCAAGGGGGAGCCGCGCAACGCGCAGGCGATCTACGCGGTGCTCGACGCCGCGATGTCCGGGGTGCTGACCAACCCGAACGCGAACATCGACGCGCTGCTCAAGACCGCCGAAGACAAGGTCAACCAGCTGCTGGCCGCGCAGAGCTGACCCCACCGGAGGTGGGGCCGGCGCACCGGCCCCACCTCCCCGAGCACCACAGGAGTCGCCTTGGCGCTCACCGCCGCCCCCGGTGCCACCCGCCGTCCCGGCCCCGTCGCGCCGCCGTCGTCGCGTACCGCCGGACGCCGCGCCGGTCTCGGCCGCAAGGTCCGGGACAACCTCACCGGGCACACGTTCCTCATCGGCGCTGTCGTCTGCTTCGCCGTCTTCTCCTGGTACCCGATGGTCCGCGGCGTCGTGATGAGCTTCCAGCGCACCCGCAGGGGCGAGACCACCTGGGTCGGCTGGGACAACTACAGCCGGATCATCGCCGATCCGAGCTTCTGGACCGCCTGGAAGAACACCTTCGTCTTCACCGGCCTGGCGCTGGTGCTCGGCTACGCGGTGCCGTTCGTGGTGGCGATCCTGCTCAACGAGCTGCGCCACGCGAAGGGCTACCTGCGGGTGCTGGTCTACCTGCCGGTGATGCTGCCGCCGGCGTCCGCGCTGTTCCTGTTCAAGTTCTACGCGTACGACCCGAGCGAGGCGGGCCTGTTCAACGCGATCCTCACCGCGCTGGGACTGCCCACGTCGGAGTGGATGCAGTCGCCCACGATGACGATGCCGGCCATGGTGATCGCGTCGACCTGGATGAACATGGGCGGCGCCGTGCTGATCTACCTGGCCGCGTTGCAGAACATCCCCGGCGAGCTGTACGAGGCCGCCGAGATCGACGGCGCCGGGGTGTGGCGGCGCATCCGGCACGTCACCGTGCCGCAGACCCGGCTGATCCTGGCGCTGCTGGCGATGCTCCAGATCGTCGCCACCATGCAGCTGTTCATCGAGCCGCTGATCCTCGCCAACGGCGCCGGTACGCAGGACTCGGCGACCTCCGTGGCATACCTGATCTACCAGCACGGGTTCTTCCAGAACGACCTCAACGGTGCCGCCGCGCTCGGCGTGATCATGCTGGTGGTGCTGGCCGGGTTCTCCGCCGTCTACCTGCGACTGACCGCGAGACAGGACTAGGACATGGCCGCCGACGCCACCACCCGTACCCTCATCTCCCACGCCCAGCTGCGCCGCGGTCGCGGCCGCGTCCTCTACTGGGCCGTGCTCTCCGTGGTCGTGGCCGGGTTCACGCTGGTGTTCCTCGGCCCGCTGTACTGGATGGTCACGGGCGCGCTGAAGTCCGGCCAGGAGATCGCCCAGACACCGCCGACGCTGTTCCCGCGCGACCCGCAGCCGGGCAACTACGTCGACGCCTGGACCAACCTGGATCTCGCGAAGCTGCTGTTCAACACGTTCTACTACGCGACCGGCGCGGTGCTGTTCCAGCTCGTGTTCGACACCGCCGCGGCGTACGCGCTGTCGAAGCTGCGCCCGGTGCTGGGCAGGCTGATCCTCGGCATGATGCTGGCGACGCTGATGATCCCGGCGATGGTGCTGATCGTCCCGCAGTACGTCACGGTGATCGACCTGCCGATCGTGCACGTCAACCTGCTCGACTCGCCGTTCGCGATCTGGCTGCCGCTGGTGGCGAACGCGTTCAACATCTTCCTGCTGAAACGGTTCTTCGACTCCATCCCGGAGGACCTGATGGCCGCCGCCGTGATGGACGGCGCCTCGCCGCTGCGCACGCTCTGGTCCATCGTCCTGCCGATGTCCCGTCCGATCCTCGGCGTGGTGGCGATCTTCGCGGTGACGGCGGTCTGGAAGGACTTCCTCTGGCCGAAGCTGGTCATGCCGTCACCGGAGACGCGGACCGTCAGCGTCGGCATCTACGCCTTCGCCGGCGGCACCCCGATGAACGTGGTCATCGCCGCGTCGGTGATCGCCGCGATCCCCACCGTCGTGCTGTTCCTGATCTTCCAGCGCAACATCATGTCCGGCCTGACCACCGGCGGCCTCAAGGGCTGACCGGGCGCCGCCGCCGTGAGCCGGCGACCGGCCGCGAGCCCGCCGCCGCAGAACCGACCCCGCAGAAAGCAGGTGCCCGTGTCCATGGCCGACAACAGCCCGTGGTGGCGCTCCGCGGTGATCTACCAGGTCTATCCGCGCAGCTTCGCCGACGGCGACGGGGACGGGATCGGCGACGTCGCCGGTATCCGGTCCCGCCTGGATCACCTCGCCGCGCTCGGCGTCGACGCGATCTGGTTCAGCCCCTGGTACCCGTCGCCGATGGCCGACGCCGGCTACGACGTGTCCGACTACCGCGACATCGACCCGGTCTTCGGCACGCTCGCCGAGGTGGAGGCGCTGATCGACGAGGCGCACGCGCTCGGCATCCGGACCATCGTCGACGTGGTGCCCAACCACTGCTCCGACGCGCATCCGTGGTTCCAGGCCGCGCTCGCCGGCGGACCGGCCGCGCCCGAGCGGGATCTGTTCTGGTTCCGCACCGGGCGGGGACCGGGAGGCGACCTGCCGCCCACCGACTGGACCGGCGAGTTCGGCGGACCGACCTGGACCCGCACCACCGACCCGGACGGCACCCCCGGCGACTGGTACCTGCACCTGTTCGCCCCGCAGCAACCCGACTTCAACTGGGACCACCCCCGGGTCCGCGCCGAGTTCGAGGACATCCTGCGCTTCTGGTTCGACCGGGGCGTGGACGGCATCCGCATCGACTCGGCCGGTCTGCTGGTCAAGGACGGCACGCTGCCCGAGGTCCACCCGGACCGGCCGCACCCGTTCCGCGACCAGGACGGCGTGCACGACGTCTACCGCGCGTGGCGGCGCATCGCCGACTCCTACCCGGGCGGCCGGGCGCTCGTCGGCGAGGTGTGGCTGCCCGACCGGCAGCGGTTCGCGAACTACCTGCGCCCGGACGAGCTGCACACCGCGTTCAACTTCGACTTCCTCGGCTGCGCCTGGGACGCCACGGCGCTGCGGGAGAGCATCGACGGCACGCTCGGCGCTCACGCCCCGGTCGGCGCGCCGGCCACCTGGGTGCTGTCCAACCACGACGTCACCCGCCACGTCACCCGGTACGGCCGCGCGGACACCCGGTTCAGCTTCGCCGCCAAGCGCGAGGGCATCCCCACCGACCTGGAACTGGGCACCCGCCGGGCCCGCGCCGCCGCGCTGCTGTCGCTCGCGCTGCCCGGCGCCGCCTACGTGTACCAGGGTGAGGAGCTGGGCCTCTGGGAGGTCGAGGACATCCCGTACGAGCTGCGGCAGGACCCGATGTGGGAGCGGTCCGGGCGGGTCGACCCGGGCCGCGACGGCTGCCGGGTGCCGCTGCCCTGGCAGGGCGACACCCCGCCGTTCGGGTTCAGCCCCGACGGCGCGAGCGCCGCGCCGTGGCTGCCGCAACCGGCCGACTGGAAGGACCGCACGGTCCGCGCCCAGACCGGCGACCCGCACTCGATGCTGGAGCTGTACCGGGCCGCGCTGACGCTGCGCCGCGCCGAACCCGCGCTCGGCGACGGCACGCTGACCTGGCTGCCCGCATCGCACGGGGTGCTCGCGTTCGCCCGCGAACCCGGCTTCACCTGCCTGGTCAACCTCGGCGGCGCGGCCGTTCCGCTGCCCGCGCACGACGAGCTGCTGCTCGCCAGCGGCCCACTCGACGACGACCGGCTGCCACCGGACACCGCGGTCTGGCTGCGTACCCGATCGGTCTGACCGCGGCGCCGGCGGCCCCGTCCCGCCGCCGGCGCCGCCGAAACACCCGGCGGCCCGTCCCGGCCGCCACCACGCCGCACACCTGGGGAGGAGGAAGGAGAGGCAACGCCGCACGGGGGATCCGGCACCGACGAAAGGGAGTACGCCCCGCATGGCCGAGCACCGCACCGCGCACCGCCACCGCACCACAGGCGTGGCCGCCCTGGCCGCCGCCGCGCTCGCCGCCTCGACACTCGTCGTCGTGGCGCTCACCACGACCGCCACCCCGGCGCGCGCCGCCGGGCTGTCCCCGTTCGACATCACCGGACGCGGCGCCACTGTGCCGTTCCGGGAGCAGGAGGCCGAGCAGGCCGCACACACCGGCACGAGGATCGGCCCCGACCGGCGGTACGGCACGCTGCCGTCCGAGGCGTCCGGCCGGGAGGCGGTCACCCTCGACGCCGTCGGCGAGTACGTCGAGTTCACGCTCACCGCCCCGGCGAACGCGGTCACGTTCCGGTACAGCCTCCCGGACAACGCCGCCGGCACCGGCCGGGACGCCACCATCGACCTGCGCGCCAACGGCACCCTGGTCAAGGCCGTGCCGGTCACCTCCCGGTACGGCTGGTACTACGGCGGCTACCCGTTCAACAACAACCCGGGCGACACCAACCCGCACCACTTCTACGACGAGACCCGGGCCATGTTCGGCGCCACCTACCCGGCCGGCACGAAGATCCGCCTCCAGGTCTCCTCGACCGCCCAGTCGCCCACCTTCACCATCGACCTGGCCGATTTCGAGCTGGTCGGGGCGCCGATCAGCAAACCGTCCGGCGTGCTGGACGTGGTCACCGACTTCGGCGCGGACCCGACCGGCGCCACCGACTCGACGGCGAAGTTCCAGGCCGCCGTGGACGCCGGCAGGGCGCAGGGCCGGGCGGTGTGGATCCCGGCCGGCACGTTCACGCTCTGGGATCACGTGGTGGTCGACGGCGTGACGCTGCGCGGCGCCGGCCCCTGGTACTCGGTGCTCGGCGGCCGGCACCCCACCGACCGCAAACGGGCCGCCGGCATCTACGGCAAGTACGTGCCGGGCGGCGGCTACTCCGGTGAGATCCGCCCGCACGAGGCCGGCGGGCCCAGCCGCAACGTCACGCTGCGGGACTTCGCGATCATCGGCGACATCCGGGAACGGGTGGACGAGGACCAGGTGAACGCCATCGGCGGCGCGATGACGAACTCGGTGGTGGACAACCTGTGGTTGCAGCACACCAAGGTCGGCGCCTGGATGGACGGGCCGATGGACAACTTCACCATCCGCAACAGCCGCATCCTCGACCAGACCGCCGACGGGGTGAACTTCCACTGGGGCGTCACCAACTCCACTGTGACCAACACGTTCGTCCGCAACACCGGCGACGACGCGCTGGCCATGTGGGCGCAGAGCGTGCCCAACGTCGGCAACTCCTTCACCCGCAACACCATCGGCGTGACGATCCTGGCCAACCACCTGGTCACCTACGGCGGGCGGGACATCACCATCGCGGACAACGTCACCGCCGACTCGGTCACCAACGGCGGCGGCATCCACGTGGCGAACCGCTATCCGGGCGTCACCGGGCCGACCGCCGTGGCCGGGACGATCACGGTCGCCCGCAACACGCTGATCCGCAACGGCAACTCCGACTACAACTGGCAGTTCGGGGTGGGCGCGATCTGGTTCTCCGCGCTCAACGAGCCGATCCAGGGCGCCACGATCGCCGTCACCGACACCGACATCCTGGACAGCTCGTACGCGGCGCTGCACTGGATCGAGGGGCAGACCAGCGGCATCTCGTTCGACAACGTGCGCATCGACGGCGCGGGCACGTACGCGCTCCAGGTGCAGGCGCCCAGCCAGGTCCGGTTCTCCAACGTGCGGGCCACCGGCATCGCCCAGGCCAACCCGATCCACAACTGCGTCGGCAGCGGCTTCCAGATCACCCAGGGCACCGGCAACTCCGGCTGGTACACGCCCACCCCGTACTGCGGGCCGTGGCCGCAGCCGCAGTGGGGCAACGGCCCGTCCAGCCCGCCGCCCACCAGCCCGCCGCCGCCCACCACCGCACCGCCGACGACCGCGCCACCCACCACCGCGCCGCCGACCACGCCGCCGCCAACCGGTGGGAACCTGGCCCTGGGCCGCCCGGCGACCGCCACCAGCACCACCCAGACGTACGCCGCCGGCAACGCCGTCGACGGCAACGCCGCCAGCTACTGGGAGAGCGCCAACAACGCGTTCCCGCAGTCGCTCACCGTCGACCTCGGCGCGTCCCGCACCGTCGACCGGGTGGTGCTCAAGCTCCCGCCCGGCTGGGAACGGCGCACCCAGACGCTGTCGGTGCTCGGCTCCACCGACGGCTCCTCGTACAGCACGCTCGCCGCGTCGGCGGGCCGCGTCTTCAACCCGGCCGCGGGCAACACCGTGTCGATCGCGCTGCCGTCCGGCGACCGGCGGTTCGTCCGGGTCACCGTCACCGGCAACACCGGCTGGCCGGCGGGCCAGCTCGCCGAGCTGGAGGTGTACGGCGGCGGCACGACCACGCCGCCGCCCGCCACGAC
Organism: Micromonospora sp. CPCC 205554; assembly: GCF_036902745.1. Taxonomy (NCBI): domain Bacteria; kingdom Bacillati; phylum Actinomycetota; class Actinomycetes; order Micromonosporales; family Micromonosporaceae; genus Micromonospora; species Micromonospora sp. CPCC 205554. The sequence continues at coordinate 75,865 of NZ_JBAKHP010000026.1, forward strand.
ACCGCCGCCCACCACCGCGCCGCCGGCCGGGAACCTGGCGGCGGGCCGTCCGGTCGCGGAGACCAGCCACGCCGACGTGTACGGCGCCGCCAACACCGTCGACGGCAACGCGAACACCTACTGGGAGAGCGCCGGCAACGCCTTCCCCCAGTCGGTGACTGTCGACCTGGGCAGCGCCCGGCCGGTCTCCCGGGTGGTGCTGAAGCTGCCCCCGTCGGCGGCCTGGCAGACCCGCACCCAGACCGTGTCGGTGCTCGGCTCCACCGACGGCTCGTCGTTCTCGACCCTGAAGGCGGCGGCGGGCTACACGTTCGACCCGGCGGGCGGCAACAGCGTGTCGATCACGCTGCCCGCCGGGGAGCGCCGCTTCGTGCGGCTGACCTTCACCGGCAACACCGGCTGGCCGGCCGGTCAGCTGTCCGAGTTCGAGGTGTACGCCTCCTGACCCGGCGCGGCGGGGACCATCCCGGTCCCCGCCGCGGCACCGCACCCCCACCCCGAACGCCTCTCCACCTCCCCCGGGAAGAAGGTGTCCGTCCACCATGTCCAGATTCCGTACCCGAATCGTCGCGGTGCTCGCCGCGGTCGGCCTGGCCGTCACCGCGGCCCCGGCCCCACCGGCCCTCGCCGCCGGCGGCCCGAACCTCGCCGCCGGACGCACCGCCACCGCCAGCAGCGTCAACGGTCCCTACGTCGCGGCCAACCTGACCGACGGCAACCAGGGCAGCTACTGGGAGAGCAGCGGCGCGCTGCCCCAGTGGGCGCAGGTCGACCTCGACACCAGCCGCGCCGTCGACCAGGTCGTGCTGAAGCTCCCGGCCGCCTGGGAGGCGCGAACCCAGACGCTGTCCGTGCAGGCAAGCGCCGACGGCAGCGGCTTCACCACAGTCGTCGCCGCGGCGGGCCGTTCGTTCAGTCCGGCCACCGGCAACACCGTGACGCTCGGCTTCACCGCCACGAACACCCGCTACCTGCGGGTCGTGATCACCGCGAACACCGGCTGGGCCGCCGCGCAGCTCGCCGAGCTGGAGGTGTACGGCGCGGCCACCTCCTCGACCAACCTGGCGCTCGGCCGGGCCATGACCGAGAGCGGCCACGCCGACGTGTACGGCGCGGGCAACGCCAACGACGGCAACGCGGCCACCTACTGGGAGAGCCCGAACAACGCGTTCCCGCAGTGGATCCAGGCCGACCTGGGCGCCCCCACCAGCGTCAACCGGCTCGTGCTGCGGCTGCCGTCCGGCTGGGGCGCACGCACCCAGACGATCACCGTGCAGGGCAGCACGAACGGCTCCACGTTCGGCACGCTCGTCGCCTCCGCCGCGTACGCGTTCGACCCGGGCGGCGGCAACACGGTGACGGTCACCGTGCCCACCGCGTCCACCCGCTACCTGCGGCTGCTGTTCACCGCGAACAGCGCCTGGCCCGCCGGCCAGCTCGCCGAGCTGGAGATCTACGGACCGGCCACCGGTGACACCCAGGCGCCGAGCGCGCCGGGCAACCTCGCGTTCACCGAGCCCGCCACCGACCAGGTGCGACTGACCTGGACCGCGTCCACCGACAACGTCGGCGTCACCGGTTACGACGTGTACGCCGACGGCGTGCTGCGCACGAGCGTCGGCGGCACCACGCTCACGTACACCGACACCCAGCCGGCCGGGACCACCGTCTCCTACTACGTGCGGGCGCGGGACGCGGCCGGGAACGTGTCGACGAACAGCAACACGGTGACCCGTACCGGCAACACCGGGGACACGGTCGCACCGACAGCGCCCGGCAACCTGGCCTACACGCAGCCGGCGGGCGGGCAGATCCGGCTCACCTGGACCGCGTCCACCGACAACGTGGGCGTCACCGGCTACGAGGTGTACGCCAACGGCACGCTGCGCACCACAGTCAGCGGCTCCACGCTCGCCTACACCGACAGCCAGCCGGACAGCGCCACCGTCTCGTACCACGTCCGGGCCCGCGACGCGGCCGGGAACGTGTCGGCGAACAGCAACACCGTCACCCGTACCGGCAGCGGCACCGGCGGCACGAACCTGGCGGTCGGCAAGCCCGCCACCGCGTCGTCGATGGTGCACGTGTTCGCCGCCGCCAACGCCGTCGACAACGACGTCACCACGTACTGGGAGGGTGCGCCCGGCGCGTACCCGAGCACGCTCACCGTCGCGCTCGGCGCCAACGCCAGCATCAGCGCGGTGGTGGTGAAGCTCAACCCGGACCCGGCGTGGGGCGCGCGCACCCAGACGTTCCAGGTGCTCGGCCGGGAACAGTCCGCGTCCGGGTTCACCAGCCTGGCCGGTTCCGCGACGTACTCCTTCAACCCGAACAGCGCCAACACGGTGACCGTCCCGGTCTCCGCGACCGCCGCCGACGTGCGGCTCCAGTTCGCCGCGAACTCCGGCTCCTCCAACGGGCAGGTCGCCGAACTCCAGGTCATCGGCGTGCCGGCACCGAACCCGGACCTCACCGTCACGGCCGTCACCGTGTCGCCGTCCACGCCGGTGGAGACCGACGCGATCACGCTGTCCGCCACCGTGCGCAACGCCGGCACCGCGGCCTCCGCGGCCACCGCCGTCACCCTCTACCTGGGTACGACGAAGGTCGGCACCGCCGCCGTCGGCGCGCTCGCCGCGGGCGCGTCGAGCACCGTCTCGGCGAACATCGGCGTACGCGACGCCGGCAGCTACCAGGTCACCGCGAAGGTCGACGAGTCGAACGCGGTGATCGAGCAGAACGAGGCGAACAACTCGTACACCAGCCCGACCGCGCTGACCGTCAGCCCGGTTGCCAGCTCCGACCTGGTCGCGTCCGCCGTCACCTGGTCACCCGGCACGCCGAGCGCCGGCGCCGCCGTCTCCTTCGCGGTGACGCTGCGCAACCAGGGCACGATCGCGTCGGCCGGCGGCGCGCACGGCATCACGCTGACGGTCCGCGACCAGTCCGGCACGGTGGTCCGTACGCTCACCGGCTCGTACAGCGGCACGATCGCGGCCGGGGCCACCGCCGGCCCGGTGTCGCTGGGCACCTGGACCGCCGCCAACGGCCGGTACACGGTGCGGGTGGTGCTCGCCGACGACGCCAACGAACTGCCGGTGAAGCGGCAGAACAACACCAGCGACCGGGCGCTGTTCGTCGGCCGCGGGGCGAACCTGCCGTACGACGCGTACGAGGCCGAGGACGGTACGACCGGCGGCGGCGCGCAGGTGATCGGCCCGAACCGCACCATCGGCGACCTCGCCGGGGAGGCGTCCGGCCGCCGTGGGGTCACGCTCAACACCACCGGCGCGTACGTCGAGTGGACCACCCGGTCGGCCGCGAACGCCCTGGTCGCCCGCTTCTCCATCCCGGACGCCCCGGGCGGCGGCGGGATCGACTCGACCATCAACGTCTACGTCAACGGCGTGCTGCACAAGCCGATGAGCCTCACCTCCAAGCACATCTGGCTCTACGGCGCCGAAGCCGGGCCGAGCGACTCACCGAGCGCCGGTGCCCCCCGGCACCTGTACGACGAGGCGAACGTGCTGCTCGACACCACGGTCCCGGCGGGCAGCCGGATCCGGCTCCAGAAGGACCCGGCGAACAGCACCACGTACGCGATCGACTTCGTCGACACCGAACTGGTGTCGCCGCGTGCCAACCCCGACCCGGCCCGCTACAAGGTGCCCACCGGGTTCAGCCACGCCGACGTGCAGAACGCGCTGGACGCGGTACGGATGGACACCACCGGCACCCTGGTCGGCGTCTACCTGCCCGCCGGCACGTACGAGACGGCGCAGAAGTTCCAGGTGTACGGCAAGGCGGTGAAGGTCGTCGGCGCCGGCATGTGGTACACCCGGTTCCAGACGCCGCGCAACCAGCAGAACACCGACGCGGGTTTCCGGGTCGAGTCCTCGGCGAGCGGGTCGACGTTCGCCCACCTGGCGTTCTTCGGCAACTACACCAACCGGATCGACGGTCCCGGCAAGGTGTGGGGCGAGCTGAAGGACGTGGACGACCTGACCCTGGACAACGTCTGGGTGGAGCACACCGTCTGCGCGTACTGGGGGGTGAGCGTGGATGGGCTGACCATCCGGGACAGCCGGTTCCGCAACACCTTCGCCGACGCGGTGAACATGACCAACGGCAGCACGAACAACCTGGTCACCAACTCGGAGGGCCGGTCCAACGGCGACGATGCGTTCGCGCTGTTCTCCGCCACCGACCAGGGCGGCTCCGGCGGCAACCACGGCAACGTGTTCGAGAACCTGACCGCCACGCTGACCTGGCGGGCGGCGGGGCTGGCGGTGTACGGCGGGTACGACAACGTGTTCCGCAACCTCTACATCGCCGACCAGCTCACGTACTCGGGCATCACGATCAGCTCGCTGGACTTCGGCTACCCGTTCGTCGGGTTCGGCGCCAGCCCGCCCACCCGGTTCGAGAACATCTCGCTGATCCGCTCCGGCGGCCACTTCTGGGGCGCGCAGACGTTCCCGGCGATGTGGTTGTTCTCGGCGTCGAAGGAGTTCCGTGGCATCCGGGTGAGCGACGTGGACATCGTCGATCCGACCTACTCGGGAATCATGTTCCAGACCAAGTACAACGGCAGCCAGCCGGAGAACCCGATCACCGACACGGTGCTGACGAACGTGTCGATCTCCGGTGCGCGGCGCAGCGGTGACGCGTTCGACGCGAAGTCCGGCTTCGGCATCTGGGTCAACGAGATGCCCGAGGCGGGTCAGGGCCCCGCGGTCGGCGCGGCGACCTTCACCAACCTCCGGCTGACCGACAACGCCCAGGACATCAAGAACACCACGACAACCTTCACCATCACCCGCAACTGACCTCCGTCCCCGCCACGCCCTCTCCCACCCCCGCGATCTTGCACTTTCGGCCCCCGCGATGCCGGATTACTCCTGGAATGAGGGGCACCGAACTGCAAGATCGCGGGGCGGGGCGGGGCGGGGCGGGGCGGGGCGGGGGCCGGGGCGGGGGCCGGGGCGGGCCGAACGCCGATCTTGGAGTTGTGGCACCTCTGATAGCGGGCGAAGCCGACAAGATGTGGCACCACAAGTCCAAGATCGACGGCGGTGTGAGCCGTCGCCGTGGTCAGTGGGAGAGGGTGGTGGAGAGGCGGCGGATGGCCTCGTCCATCTGGTCGGGCGGGGCGGCGGCGTAGGTCAGGCGCAGGTGCGGGGCGGGGGGTTCTGCGGCGTACCAGGGGCGGCCGGGGAAGACGGCGACGCCCGCCGCGGCGGCCGCCGCTGTCACCGCGACGTCGTCGGTGCCGTCGGGCAGCCGTACCCACAGGTGCAGGCCACCGCGTGGGACGTCGCGCGGTGCCAGCGACGGCAGGTGCCGGTCCAGCGCCGCGAGCAGCGCCTCCCGGCGGGCCCGCAGCTCGCGGCGCAGCGTACGGCGGTGCCGGTCCCACGCCGGCGCGGTGAGGAACTCCAGCGCCGCCTGTTGCAGCGGCCCGGCGACGAAGAGGTCGTCGAGCAGGCGGGCGGCGCGCAGCCGCGCCCCGGCCGGTCCGCGCGCGCCGATCGCGGCGATCCGCAGGCCGGGCGCCGTCGACTTGGTGAGCGAGCGCAGGTGGACGACGTGGCCGTCCGGGTCGTCGGCGGCCAGCGGAGGCGGGGCTTCGCCGTCGATGGTGAGGTCGCGGGCGTAGTCGTCCTCGACCAGGAACGCTCCGGCCTCGCGAACGGCGTCGGCGACCTGGGCGCGCCGGGCGGGGGAGAGCGTCGCGCCGTGCGGGTTGGCGTACAGCGGCTGGCAGTAGAACAGGCGGGCGCCGGTACGGGCGAACGCGGCCGCGAGCTGGTCGGGGCGTACCCCGTCGGCGTCGGCGGGGACGGGCACCACCCGCAGCCCGGCGGCGCGCGCGGCGGCGAGCGCGCCCAGGTAGGTGGGGGACTCGACCAGGATCGTGTCGCCGGGGATGGTGAGCGCCCGCAGCGTGGAGGAGAGCGCGGCCTGACCGCCCGGGCAGATCACCATGTCGTCGGCGCGCAGGCCGCCGCCCGCCTCGCGGGCGAACCAGGCGCGCAGGTCGAGGCGCCCCTCGACCGGGCCGCGCTGCCAGGCGGCGGGTTGCCGGGCCGCGCGGGCGAGTGCCGGACCGAGTGCGGCGGCCGGCTGGAGGTCCGGGTCCAGGTAGCCTCCGGTCAGCGGGATCGCGCCGGAGGGCGGCAACGCCAGTAGCGCCTGCATCTCCTCCTCGCCGCCCCGCCGCGAGCCCAGCGCGACTGTCTGCCACGACAGGTCCGCCAGCGGCGGTCCGGTGCGCCGGGCCGCCACGTACGCGCCACGGCCCGGCCGCGTCTCCACCAGCCCGTCCGCGACGAGCCGCCGGGTCGCCTCGGCGACTGTCACGGGGGAGACGTGATGGTGCGCGGTCAGTTCCCGTACCGACGGCAGCCGCGTGCCGGGAGTAGCGTCGGCAGCCAGCGCACCCAGATGCCGGACCACACGGTCGATAGCGCTACCATCATTCATGACGGTAAAGAGTAGCACTACTACTACGACGACGGTAACGGTGAGACCGGGCGCCGGGGTCGCCCTCGGCACGCTGGGTGTGCTGGCCTTCAGCATGTCGCTGCCGGCCACCCGCGTCGCGGTGCACACACTCGATCCCTGGTTCGTCGCGTTCGGACGGGCGGTCGGGGCGGCGCTGCTCGCGTGGGGCTACCTGCGGCTGACCGGCGCGCCGCGCCCCACCCGGGACCAGTGGCGAGGGCTGTCGATCGTCGCGCTCGGCGTCGTGGTCGGGTTCCCGCTGTTCACCTCGCTGGCGCTCACCACGCAGACATCAGCGCACGGCGCGGTGGTCGTCACCGTGCTGCCCGCCATGACCGCCGTGTTCGCGGTGCTGCGCGCGGGCGAACGGCCGCCGCCGCTGTTCTGGATCGCCGGTGCCGCCGGGCTGGCGCTGGTGCTCGCCTTCCTCGCCGCCGGCGGCTCGATGCGCGGCGCGCTGTCGTTCGCCGACCTGTTCCTGCTCGCCGCCGTGGTGCTCTGCGGCCTCGGGTACGCCGAGGGCGGCCGGCTGGCCCGCGAACTCGGCGGCGCCCGGACGATCTGCTGGGCGCTGCTGCTGTCGCTCCCGGTCACCGTGCCGGTCACGGCGGTGGCCGCTGCCGTCCACCCTCCGCAGGGCGGCGCCGCCGCCTGGGCCGGGTTCGGCTACCTCACGGTGGTGTCGATGTTCCTCGGCTTCTTCGCCTGGTACGCGGGGCTGGCCCGGGGCGGCATCGCCAAGGTCGGCCAGATCCAGCTCGTCCAGCCGGTGCTCACGCTGTTCTGGTCGGCAGTGCTGCTGGGCGAGGCGGTCACGCCCGGCTCGCTGGTGGTGGCGGGCGCGGTGCTCGCCTGCGTCGTGCTCATCCAGCGCACCCGGGGCGGCGCGACACCGGCGCGTGCCCCGGGCGGGCCGTCCTCAGCGGACCGGCCCGCCCCGGGCGGGCCGTCCTCAGCAGGCCGCGATGGTGCCGGTCACGCCGGAGACGTACGCGTGGCTGACGAAGTGTCCTGACGCGAGGCGGTTCCACTGGGTGGTGGTCCGGTACGGGCCGCTCACCGACTGGCCGACGACCGAGCACTCGATCGGCACGTTGGCGTAGGTGGCGGCCAGGCCGACGACGGGGTTGCTCGTGCCGGGGCCGGAGCGGATGTTGAGCGGGCCGCTGCCGATCCGGCCCCGGGTGCCGGTGCCGGTCCAGAGGTAGGCGACGTCGACCCAGGCGTTGTCGGTCAGCAGCAGACCGTCCCAGAACGTGCCGTCGGCGAGGTCGATGCCGGCCGGGCTGCCCACCACGCGCCCGAACTGGTCCCGGCCGCCGTTGTAGCCGCTCTGGTACGCGGCCTGCGCCTCGAGCCGGCCCTGCGGCAGGTCCTTCCACATCTCCCGGGTGCTGCTGGGATTCCAGTAGTCGTCCCTGGTGTTCCACGGCCCGATGTCCCAGACCGGCGCGTACTCGCAGCGGCTCCGGGTGGTGGTGCAGACCCGCACGGTGTAGTCGCCGGTGTTCTTCGGTGCGAGGCCACGGGCCGACGGCAGCGCGACGAAGTGGTCCCGCGAGACGATCACGTGCCCGTTGGCGGTGGTGCCGCCGACCAGGCCCTCGCGGGTGGCGTACACCCGGTAGGTGAGGCCCGGGGTGGCGGCCGTGACGGCGGCGACCGAGTCGGCGACGAGCCGGACCGTGCGCAGGGTGGGCGTGGCGGTCGGCCGTTCGGCGGTGAGGGCGACCCGGATCTGCACCCGGGTGACCGGCTGGTCGAAGACGGCCTCGCCGGACACGGACCGCCACTCGGTCCACGCGCCCGACCGCCAGCCGCGCGCCGCCACCTCGACGGCGCCGTCCCGGCCGGAGGTCGCGGCGATGTCGGCCCGGACCCGGTTGGCCGGTACGGCGAGCGGGTGGGGTGCGGTGACGAGCATGCCCTCGGCCGCGTGCCGGCGCTGCGCGGCCGGTCGGCTCTCCGCGCCGGCGAGGCGCAGTCCGGCGCCGGACCAGCGGACGTTGACGTCGTCGGCGTCGACGACGGTGAGGTCGGCGTGCCACGTGTTGCCGGTCGCTGCCGGTTCCGACAGGGGTGCGGCGGGTGCCGGCGAGACGGCCAGGACGGCGGCGATCGCGCCGGCGACCACTGTCAGCGGGCGGCTCGTGCGGGGACGGGGCATGGCGCTCCTCGTGGGGGCGGGAAGTAGACAGACTTCGATCTCAGGGTGACGTGCAGGCAACCACCGATCCCACATCCCGTCAAGGCGCCGTCCCTCGCGCGCGACGCCCCGAGCAGTGCAAAAAACCTGCAAACGCCAGCCCTTGCCTTCTTGGAAAGCGCTTTCATACGATTGCGTTACATCGATGTTTCATATGCGGGCCGGGCATCGCAGATGAACGACATTCGCCGGCGACGCGCCTGATCGCGTCGCGGCTCCTCATTATTCCCATTCGGTGACTGCCGCTGCTCGGCGGCAATTCCCGCATGCTCGAAAAAGGAATGAGGCGACATGAGAAGACCAGTCGTGCTGCGACTCCACGCGGCACTGGCCACGGCGGTCGTGGGGATCGCCGTCGCCGTGGTGCTGCCGTCCCCGCAGGCGTCGGCGGCGGCCGGCAGCGCCACCGGCTACGCCACCCAGAACGGCGGCACTACCGGCGGCGCGGGCGGGCAGACCGTACGCGCCACCACCGGCACCGCCATCCACGCCGCGCTGTGCGGCCGGGCCAGCAGCAGCACCCCGATCATCATCGAGGTGACCGGGACCATCAACCACGGCAACACCAGCAAGGTCTCCGGATCGAGCTGCAACACCGCCGACGGCGTGATCGAGCTGAAGCAGATCAGCAACGTCACCATCATCGGCGTGGGCAGCGGTGCCGTCTTCGACCAGCTCGGCATCCACATCCGCGACTCCCGCAACATCATCATCCGCAACGTGACGGTGCGGAACGTCAAGAAGTCGGGCTCGCCCACCTCCAACGGCGGCGACGCGATCGGCATGGAGAGCAGCGTCCGCAACGTGTGGGTGGACCACGTCACGCTGGAGGCGTCCGGCGGGGAGTCCGAGGGCTACGACGGCCTGTTCGACATGAAGGACGACACCCAGTACGTGACGCTGTCGTACAGCATCCTGCGCAACTCCGGCCGCGGCGGCCTCATCGGGTCCAGCGAGAGCGACCGCGGCAACGGCTACATCACGTTCGAGCACAACCTGTACGAGAACATCGACTCCCGTACGCCGTTGCTGCGCGGCGGCATCGCCCACATGTTCAACAACCACTACAACGGGCTGCACGAGTCGGGCATCAACTCCCGGGCCGGCGCGCGGGCCAAGGTGGACAACAACTACTTCCGCAACTCCAAGGACGTGCTCGGCACGTTCTACACCAGCGAACGCGGCACGTGGCAGGTCAGCGGCAACATCTTCGACAACGTGACCTGGTCCTCGCCCGGGAGCGACAACTACCCGGCGGGTCCGAACGTGACGTCCACGACCACGGTGAGCGTCCCGTACTCGTACCGGCTCGACGCGGCGAGCTGCGTGCCGGACATCGTGCGGCAGACGGCGGGCGCCAACACCGGCCTGCGGGTGTCCGACGGCAACTGCACTCCGCAGTCCCCGGCCCCGACCACGCCGGGGCCGACCACGCCCGCACCCACCACGCCGCCGCCCGGGACGACCGCCCCGCCGCCGTCCGGCGGGACCAACCTGAGCCTGGTCTCCGGGGCCGGCGCGGACGGGTCCAGCAAGGCCGACGGCACCAGCTACGGCAACGTGCGCGACGGCAACCTGAGCACGTACTGGTCGCCGTCCGGGTCGACCGGCACCGTCTCGATCAAGTGGGGCTCGGCCACCACGGTGTCCCGCGTGGTCATCCGCGAGCCGTCGGGCACCTCGGGTTCGATCGGGTCGTGGCAGCTCGTCAACAACGACACCGGGGCGGTGCTCGCCTCCGGCAGCGGGGCCGGCCAGATCACCTTCGGCGCGACGTCGCTGAAGAAGATCAACTTCAAGATCAACAGCTCCGGCGGTACGCCGAGAGTCGGCGAGTTCGAGACGTACGCCAGTTAGCGGTCACACACGAGCGGGGGCGGCCGATCCGGCCGCCCCCGCCCTCGTGCGCGCCCCCGGTCAGAGGGTGAGCACGACCGTGGAGATGCTCCGCGCGCCGACGTTCACCGTCACCTGGTTGCCGTTCACGCCCACCGGCTGGCTCGCCGCGCTGGCGTTCTGCGACGTGGCCACGTACTCCGCCCGGCTGACGTTCTGCGGCGCCTGGATGACCGCGTTGTTCACCGCGCTCGTGGACCGGTTGAGGATCACCAGCGTGACCTTCCCGTCGCCGGAGTAGGCGGTCACCTCCAGCGGGGAGGCCTTCGAGCTCTTGGTCAGGGCGACCCGCTGGTAGCCGGGCCGCACGTACTTCGCGTACTGCGAGAACGCGTACCCGCGCTTGAGCGGCGCGCCCGCCACGGTGCCGTACGCGGACTCCCCGTCACCGATGAACGAGTAGTAGCGCTTGCCGTACCACCAGACGTACGCGCTCCAGTTCGACTCCATCGACTTGTGCACGGTGCGCATGATGTCGTCGAGCGTCTCGTTCCAGACCGTGGCGTTGGCCGGGTTGCCCCAGATGTTCGAGCCGCCGCCGTCGGCCTCGTGCAGGTTCCACTCGGTCATCCACACCGGCTTGTTGTACTGCTGCGCCAGCGTGTACGGCTTCAGTCGACCGGACGCCTCGGTGCCGTAGAGGTGACCGCCGATGTAGCCGATGTTGTTGCGGGCCGCCGCGTCGTTGAGCGTCGGGTCGGTGTAGCCGTAGTTCAGGTTCACCGCCTCGGCGACCATCAGCTTCGTGTTCTGCACCTTGGCGCCCTGCTCCCGCACGAACGTCTGCAGCTCGGTGCCGCTCCAGTCCATCGAGTCGTAGTCCGGGTGCCAGTCCGGCTCGTTCTGCACGGAGGTGACGTCGATCGTTACGCCCTGGTTGCGCATGTACTGGACGTAGCTGTTGAGGTGGCCGGCGTAGTCGTCGTAGTAGTCGGTGCGCAGCTTGCCGCCGTTGATCCGGCTGTTGTTCGTCTTCCAGGCTGCCGGGGCGGTCCACGGCGACGCCATGATCTTCACGTTCGACCCGTACGACTTCGCCGTCCGCAGCGCGCTGACCTGAGTTCCCCACTCGCCGGACACCGGCGAGACGCCGGTACGCACGATGGACAGGCCGAGCTGGTTGGGGCCGAGCCCGACGAGGGTCTGCGTCTCCGCCGTCGACCACGCGCCGCCCCAGATCGACACGGCGGCGCCGAACCCGTCGATGGTCTGGTAGCGGCTGGCGGTGTTGACCGTGATGTCCGCCGCCCCGGTGGGCGGCGGGCTGCTGGGTGAGCTGGTCGGCGAACTCGTCGGCGAGGTGGACGGTGACGTGGACGGCGACGTCGTCGGTGTCGTGCCACCGGTGCAGGTCACCCCGTTGAGCGCGAAGCTGGTCGGCGCGGGGTTGCTGCCGGTCCAGGCCCCGTTGAAGCCGAACGACGTGCTGCCGTTCGTGGGGATGGACCCGTTGTAGTCGACGTTGCGGGCGCTGACCGCCGCCCCGCTCTGCGTCACGGTGGCGTTCCACGCCTGGGTGACCGTCTGACCGGCGGCGTAGGACCAGGTGAGCGTCCAGCCGTTGACCGGGTCGCCGAGGTTGGTGACCGTGACGTTCGCGCCGAAGCCGCCCTGCCACTGCGACGACACGGCGTAGGTGACCGCGCAGCCGGCGGCCGCCGCCCCGGCCGGCAGCGCCGCGGCCACCGCCGTCGACGCCAGCAGGACGGCCCCGGCCGACAACACCGCGGTACGGGTCGTCTGGTGCCTTCTCATCGGACCTCTCTCTCCTCGATCGGCCGGATCAGCGCTGGAGCGTGAGCAGTCCGGGCCGGTAGGGCAGGAGGCCGTAGTCGCCGCCGGAGTT
>NZ_JBAKHP010000027.1:0-84755 GCF_036902745.1 Micromonospora sp. CPCC 205554
GGGAAGCGGGTGCGCTGCGACTCGTGCCGGTCGGCCAGCGCGGTGAGGGCGGCGCGCAGCGCGGAGGCGGCCAACGCGGCGGCTCGGGCGGCGGCGGGCAACGCGGTGGCGGGCAGGGCGGCGCGTCGCGCGGTGGCCAGCAGCAGCGGTCCGGGCGCGGTGGCGGTGCCCCGGTCAACGACGCCATGGCGGAGGCGCTGCGCCGGGCCGGGCTGGCCTGACACGTCCCGCCGGGCTGAGGTCACGAACGGCCCAGCCCGGCAGCGCCCGCCGGGAAACCGCGACGTGCCGGCCGAGGCACCGGCATCACACCCTTGATCAACACAATCTCGCCGAGGTGGTGGCATCGGAGGCTCCGCGACACCACCACTTCGGCGAGCTGGAGTTGATCACGCCGGGCAGGGGCAGCACGCGTGCCAGAGCCCCGAACACCACTCACCAAGCGCGTTGTTGACCAAGGAGTTTATGGGTTGTTCGGGGCGTTCGACTGACACAAACCCCTTGATCACCGCAGCCTCGGCGGTGTGCGCGCCGGTTCCGCGTACCCTCGCGGTCGTGGGCGGTGAGGACGACGAGCGGTGGCGGGAGCGGCGACGCCACGCGGTGCGGGCGCACGCGGAGGCCGCCGCCCGGGAACGCGAGGCCGAGCAGGCGGAGGCCGCGGAGCTGGTGGCCCGGTTCGCAGCCGAGGCGCTGCGGCGCGGGCTGCGCGCCGACCGGCTGACCGCGACCGGCCACGACGGGCGCGGTCGCTACCGCACGCGGATCACCGGCTGGTACGTGGACCGGGCGCACAGCCGCGCGGTGGACACGGACGGGCGTTTCTATCTGCTCACCGTGCCGCCGGGTCTGCGCTCGCGGCTGCTAGGGGCCGACCCGCGGCCCAGCGCGCCGCCGCTCGTAGTCGGCCGGGGCGGTCGCGACGGCGAGTCGGTGCCGCTGGCGACGCTGCTCAGCCGTCGTCTCGACGCGGGCGACGACTGGCGCTGACCGGAGCCGGACGCCGATCTGCCCGCTGCCGTTGCACCGCGTGCGCGGCCCGCCGGGCGACGTGCCGCCACCAGCACAGCTGGACCACGAGCGTGAGCAGCCCGGCGAGCACGATCGCGGCCAGGTTGATCACCAGTTGGAGGGCGGAGCCGGCCGCCTCGTGCCACACGCCGTACGCGGACGCGACAGCCACGTTCGCCGCCGCCGGCACGGTGGTCACCGAGATCAGCACACCCACCAGCGAGCCGGACTTCTTCGAGGTCAGCGACAGCATGCCGGCCACGCCGGCGAGCAGGCCCACCACCCACGACAACGCGTCGGGCCGCCAGATGAAGTCGGTCATCGGCCGTTCCGCCAGCAGCATGTCCCGGTCGACAAGTCCGGCCGCGGTGAGCGCCCAGGTGCTCAGCACGGTGGCCGCCATGGCGACGAGGAAACCGACCGTCAGCGCCTTGGCCGAGTGGCCGACCACGCGCGGCTGACGTCGCAGCAGCGCCACGCAGAGCGCGGCGAGCGGCCCGAACTCGGGGCCGACCACCATCGCGCCGACGATCAGGATGGGCTGGTCGAGCAGCACGCCGACCCCGGCGATCATGGTGGCGACGACGATCAGGGCGAGGAACGTGCCGGTGAGCACCGTCTGCTCACCGGTCTTCGCGGCGATCTCGTCCCAGACCACGGCGTCCTCGCCGTGCCCGGGCGCCTCCTCGGCGGCCCGATCGGCCGCCTCGGACAGGGTCAGCTCGACGTCGTCGGCGGCGATCCCGCCGCGTACGTCGACGTCGAGGCTCTGCAGGCGGTGCAGGACGTGGTCCGCGCTCTCCCGGACGACATCGCAGAGGATGAGGTCGCCGGCGGGCCGCCGGGCGGCGCCCGGTACGACGACCAGATGGGTCACGCCTGGCGCGTCGGCGAGCAGGTCCGCCACGGCGGACGAGCGGTCGCCCGGCGCGATGATCCGCAGGTGCAGCACGGGCGCACTCTACTGCCACGGGACCGCCGGGCTCGTCCGCCTCAAGTGAGCTGTTTTCGCATTAATACGGCCGAATGTCGGAAGGTCGATACTTGTACCACAAAGAGCAGCTTCCTTCCTACCGTGCCGGTATGGGTACCACGTACGGAAGGCCCAAGCACATGACGTACCGCCTGCTGGTCCTGGCACTGACCGCGACCCTCGTGGCCCTCGCCGGAGATCCCGCCGCGGCCGCCATCGGCACCGCGCCGAACCGGTCGGCGGACCTGAGCGGTTACGCCCGGGACGGCTACCATCCGCAGTCCGTGCCGGAGAGCGGCCTGCCCTACAACGACGGCCCTCTGGCCCCGCGGGTGGACCCGAACCCGCACGACGACCAGGGCGTCAGGCTGTTCTCGTACAACGGCCAGACCTACGACCATCCCGTCGCCCAGGCACAGTGGGGACTGAGCAACCTGCGGACCTACCTCGCCAACCGTGATCAGCTCTTCCTCGACCGGGCGATGGCTCAGGCACAGCGGAACCTCGATCGCAGGGTCGAATCGCGTTTGGCCTGGTGGTACTCCTACGAATTCGACTTCCCACGGTGCAGCCAGATGCCCGTGGTTCGTGCTCCTTGGTACAGCGCGATGGCGCAGGGTCAGCTGCTCAGCCTCTTCGCCCGCCTGTACATGGTCACCAGGGACCAGAAGTGGCGCGAGGCCGCGGACCGAACCTTCGCCAGCCTCCTGCTTCCACCGGCCACCGGACTGCCCTGGGCCGGCTGGGTGGACGACGCCGGATACCTGTGGCTCGAAGAGTATCCGGTGACCCCGGGCGTGACCGGCGAGCGCGTGCTGAACGGCCACATCTTCGCGCTCTACGGCGCGTACGACTACTGGCGGCTGACCGGTGACCAACGGGCCGTCGCCCTCTTCGACGGGGCCGCCACCACGCTGCGCCGCCACGTGCCTTCGACGTTCCGTGCTCCGCAGTGGATCAGTCGCTATTCGATCGGGTGCCCGACCTCGTACGCGAGTTACCATCCCGTGCACATCGGTCAGCTGCTCAAGACGTACGAATTGACGCGGGCGCCGGTCTTCGCGGCTCTGGCCGATCTGTTCCGCGAGGACTACCCGACGCCGGCCGTCTCCGGCACCGTCGTCTTCTCCGGCGGGGCGCACGTCGGCTATCGGTTCTCCTCCACCGGCTCGGTGCTGGAGCAGAAGTCCCTGACCCTGTCCCGGCAGTCCCAGGCGAACGCCGACCAACGCATCCGCGTCCCCGGGCGCGGCATCCACTACCGCATGTCCAACGGAGCTCTCGCCGGGTTCCTCGTGCCCGAGACGCCTGGCGAACGGATCCTGCTCGGTGCGGTCGTGCGGCACAGCTACGCGCCGCAGCGGACGCTGTGGTTCAGTGCCGGCACCTACACCGGGCACCGGTACGGGGCGACCTGGAACGTCGTCGAGAGCAAGACGTTCACCTTCCCCCGCAGCTCCGCCGCACCGTTCGACGCCACCGCCTGGGTGAACGGCAGGATGAGCTACCGGATCACCGCCGGCGTGTACGCCGGATTCTGGGTGCCCGTGCACGACGGCCTTGCCCCGGCGCCGTGACCCCACGGAGTGGTCCGCACTCCCAGCCGTTTCCTCCGGGCCCCCGGCACGGTTGATCCGGGAGATCGGCCTGTCCGGTCCCGATCGCGGCCTTACACCACCTGTCCGGAGGTGGGGCCGGTTTCGGTAACGTACTCGTGCGGAGGTTGGAGCATGTCGTTCCCGGGTGTGCTCGCGAGGATGGAGCCGCTCCCGTCCGCCCGGTCCAGCCGGTCGAAACGACTCCTCTACATGCTCGTGCCGGAGTTCCTCGACACCGCGGGGACGGCCGGGGAACCCGCCGCCCACGCCCCGGCCGGACGGGAGCAGACGTCATGACCGGCCTGGTGCATCTGTCGGCTCCGGACGTCGGCCCGTTGGAGGAGTCCTACCTGATCGCCGCGCTGCGGTCCGGCTGGGTGGCGCCCATCGGCCCCGACCTCGAGGAGTTCGAGCGCGAGATCGCGTCGCGCGTCGGCACGCGGGGAGCGGTGGCGGTCAGCTCCGGCACGGCGGCGCTGCATCTGGCCCTGCTCGGTGTGGGTGTCGGCGCTGGGGACGTGGTGGTCGTACCCACGCTGACGTTCGTCGCGACCGCCAACGCGGTCCGGTACACCGGCGCGCGACCGGTCTTCGTCGACTGTGACCCACACACGGGCAACATCGACGTGTCGCTGCTCGCGGAGGTGCTGCACCGGCTGCGCGGCCGGGGCGAACGGGTGGCCGCTGTCGTTCCGGTGGACATGTTCGGCAGTTGCGCCGACTACACCCGCCTGCTCCCGGTCTGCGCCGAGGCAGGGGTGCCGGTGGTGGAGGACGCCGCGGAGGCGCTCGGCGCGGCACATCGCGGGCGGGCGGCCGGGTCGTTCGGGCGGGCCGCCGCGCTCTCCTTCAACGGCAACAAGATCATGACAACCTCGGGCGGCGGGATGCTCGTCTCCGATGACCTGTCGCTGCTGGCACGCGCCCGGCACCTCGCCACCCAGGCGCGCGAGCCGACGCCGCACTACGAGCACCGCGAGACCGGTTACAACTACCGGCTCAGCAACCTGCTCGCCGCCCTCGGCCGGGCGCAGCTGATCCGGCTCGACGGCATGATCGGACGACGCCGGCAGCTACGGGACCGGTACGCCAAGCTGTTCACGTCCGTGCCGGGAGTGGAACTCGTCGGCGCGGCGGACGACGCCTCGAACTGCTGGCTGACCGTCATCCGAGTGCGCCCCGACCGCGCCGGTTGGCACGCGGCCGACTTGGCCGAACAACTGCGGAAGAGGGACATCGAGACCCGGCCGGTGTGGAAACCCATGCACCGCCAGCCCGCCTTCGCCGACGCCGAGAGCGTCCTGAGCGGAGCCGCCGACGACCTCTTCGCGGAGGGGCTGACCCTACCCAGTGGCAGCGCGCTCACGGAGCCGCAGATCAGCACGGTGCTCGGTGCTGTCGACGAGTTCCTGGCCGCCCGGACCGCTGTGTAACCGCGCCACGCCTCTGACGATCGTGCGGTGCGGTTGCCACGCCGGCACCGCTCGGCCCGGCGCCGTCAGCGGCGGATGCCCGCCCATTCGTGGTGCCGGCGGACCGTCGAGAGGATGAAATCGACCACCCGTCGTGACGTATCGGTGACCTGGTAGTCGACCGGGCAGGGAACGCCTTCCCCGGCGTGCTGCCGGACGGTCACCCGGACGGCCTCCGTCACCCCCGCCGGGTCCAACCCGGTCATGATGATGCCCCCCACGTCGAGCGCCTCCGGCCGTTCGATCGACTCCCGGAGCGTGACGGCAGGGAAGCCGAGGATCGCGGCCTCCTCACTGATCGTCCCGCTGTCCGACAGGGTGCAGTAGGCGGCGGTCTGCAGGTGGACGTAGTCGGGCAGACCGAACGGCTCGTGGAAGACGACGCCGTCCAGCAGGTTCGCCTCCGGGGCCAGCGCCTCCAGCCGGTTGCGCGTTCGCGGGTGCGTGGAGACGAGGACCGGGAATCCCCACGCGTCCCGGACCGCGCGCAGGCATTCCAGCAGCCGGGCGAGCCTATCCGGGCGGTCGACGTTCTCCTCCCGGTGCGCACTGACGAGAAAGTAGCGGCCGGCGGTCAGGTCGAGCCGGCTCAGCACCGTGGACGCCGCGATCGCCGGCCGGTAGTGCTCCAGCACCTCTCGCATCGGCGAGCCCGTGTGCAGAATGCGCCGCGGATGCAGACCCTCCGTCAGCAGGTTGCGCCGCGCGTGTTCGCTGTAGACCAGGTTGAAGTCGGCGATGTGGTCGACCAGGCGGCGGTTCGTCTCCTCCGGGACGTTGAGGTCGAAGCAGCGGTTGCCCGCTTCCATGTGGTAAACCGGCACCTTCATACGGCGTGCCATCAGGGCTCCGATGCTGCTGTTCGTGTCCCCGAGGACGAGCAGGGCGTCCGGGCGCGTCTCCGCTATCGCGGCCTCCATCCCGATGAGGACGCCACCGAGAACGCGCCCCAGGGACGCGGTGTCGACCTGCAGGAACCGATCGGGCTCGCGGATCCGCAACTCCTTGAAGAAGACGTCGGACAGGGTGCTGTCCCAGTTCTGCCCGGTGTGCACGAGCACGTGCTCCACAGTGTCGTCGAGGCCCGCGATCACCCGGGAGAGCCGGATTATCTCCGGCCTGGTCCCGACCACTGTCATCACCCGTGTCATGAACTGCCTTTCGCCCGGCTGGCCCAACTTCCACCAGCGACTTCTGCTCGTTGGACCAACGAGCAGGCGACGTGCCCGGTGGCGGCCGAACGAGAGTAATCAGCGAATTATTCCCTTGTTACTGTTTTCTTGCTTCCTCGTCGTTATGAGCAAGTAACGTGCAATTGCGATGTGAGCTCCCGTCAGCGGAACGGGGGAGACTGGAGGAGATGTGGCTTCCTCGCTTTCGGGCCGACGCTTCCTGATCACCGGTGGCACCGGCTCGTTCGGCCAGACCATGGTCGTTCGCCTGCTGAAGGCCGGCGCCGAAGAGGTACGGGTGCTCAGCCGCGACGAGTCCAAGCAGGACGCGATGCGGCACCGGCTCCGGGACGATCGGGTGCGCTATTACGTCGGCGACGTCCGCGACTACGACAGCACGCTGAAGGCCACCCGCGGAGTCGAGTACGTGTTCCACGCGGCGGCGCTCAAGCAGGTGCCCTCCTGCGAGTTCTTCCCGTTGGAGGCGGTCCGGACCAACGTCCTGGGCAGCGCCAACGTTGTTGACGCCTGCGAGCGCAACGGCGTGGAGGCACTGGTCCTGCTCAGCACCGACAAGGCCGTCTATCCGGTCAACGCGATGGGCATGACGAAGGCCCTCATGGAGAAGGTGGCACAGGCCCACGCCCGCAACAACCCCGGCGCCCGGACCCGGGTCTGCTGCGTCCGGTACGGCAACGTCATGTACTCCCGCGGCTCGGTCATCCCGCTGTTCGTCGAGCAGATCCGCGGGGGCGTGCCGCTCACCGTGACTGAACCGACGATGACCCGCTTCCTGATGTCGCTGGAGCAGTCGGTCGAACTCGTCGAACACGCCTTCCACCACGGTCAGCCCGGTGACGTGTTCATCCGCAAGGCGGATGCCTGCACCATCGAGGATCTCGCCGTCGCGCTGTGCAACCTGTTCGGCGTCCCGGCGAAGTTCGACGTGCTGGGCATCCGGCACGGGGAGAAGCTGTACGAGACGCTGGCCAGCCGCGAGGACCTGGCCCGCGCCGAGGACTTCGGCGACTTCCTCCGCGTACCGGTGGACAGTCGTGACCTGAACTACGGCCTTTACTTCGACGAGGGCGACACGAACCGGGAGCACCGGGTCGACTACCACTCGCACAACGCGCGCCGGCTCGATGTCAGGGAAGTGATGGACCTGCTGGCGACCCTGCCGGAGTTGCGAGCGCAGCTCGACCAGATCAGCCAACCGGCCATGGCCGCACCGGCGCGACCGTCGTGACCGGCGAAGGGGTCGCGGGCGGCGCGGCGCGGGCACATCGGATCGCCCTCGTCACGCAGTGGTTCCCGCCCGAGCCGACCGGCATCCCCCTGGGCATCGCGCGGTCGCTGGAGCGACGTGACTTCGCCGTGGACGTGCTGACCGGCGTGCCGAACTATCCGACCGGGATCGTGCCTGCCGGATACCGTGCCGATCGCCGGAGCATCGAGGATCTGGACGGTCTGCGTGTGCTGCGCACCCCCCTCTACCCGAGCCACGACCGCTCGACCGTCCGGCGAACTGCCAACTACCTGAGCTGGGCCGCCTCGTCCACTCTGGCCGGGGGCGAAGTGCTGCGCTCGGCGGATGTGAGCCTCGTCTACGGCTCTCCCATCACCGCTGCCACCGCCGCGATGGCCGCCCGGATGCGGTGGCACACCCCGTACGTCCTCATGGTGATGGACCTCTGGCCGGACTCGGTGTTCGCCACCGGCTTCCTCACCGGCGGTGCGGGCAGGCGCCTGGCAGCCGGCGCTCTCGGTGCACTGACCGACCGCGTCTACCGCTGGGCCGACCACATCACTGTCCCCTCCCCCGGGCTGCGCGGGACGCTCATCGAGCGCGGCATCCCGGCGGAGAAGGTGTCCGTCGTCTACAACTGGGCAGACGAGAAGGTCATGCAGCCGGCCGAACCGGATCGTGCCTTCCGGGTTCGGCTCGGCATCGATCCGGACGCCTTCGTCGTCATGTACGCCGGCAACCTCGGCGCCGCGCAGCGGCTCGACGTCGCGGTCGAGGCGATGGAGCAACTGCGCGATCTGCCCGACGTGCACCTCGTACTGGTGGGTGGCGGGGTCGAACGGGACTCGCTGCGCGAGCGGGCCATGGCCAGCGGACTGGCCACCGTGCACTTCGCCGACCAGATCGCGCCGGAGCGGATCGCGGCCGCCATGGCCGACGCCCAGCTTCAGCTGGTGTCCCTAGCGGACGAACCGCTGTTCCACATCACCCTGCCCGGGAAGGTGCAGGCGATCCTGGCGAGCGGCCGGCCGGCTCTCGTGTGTGCCCCCGGTGACGCCGCGCGCATCGTGACCGGCGCGAACGCGGGATTCGCGGCACCCCCCGGCGACCCGGCCGCGCTGGCCGCGGTGATCCGGCGGGCCCGGTCCACACCGCGGGACCGGCTACGCGACATGGGCCACGCCGCCCGGCGGCACTACCTGGCCCACATGAGTGAGGAGATCAACGCGCAGGTGCTCGCCGATCTACTGACCGGCGCCGTCGAGCGGCGCGCCAGACGCGGCCACCGCAGGAGGAGGAAGGCATGACACGCGTTCTCGTTCTGGGTGTCACCGGAATGCTCGGCCACACCCTGCTGCGGGAGTTCGACCGGGAACACGCCATCGACGTGCGCGGCACCTGCCGGAGCACCGACCTGGCCGGGCTGCTGCCGCCCGTGCTCGCCGCCCGCGTCGAGACCGGCATCGACGCACGCGACGTCGACCACGTCGGCTCACTGATCCGGCGTCTGCGGCCGGAAGTGGTGGTCAACTGTGTGGGTGTTGTCAAACAGCGTCCGGAGGTACAGGACGCCGTCGGCACGATCCAGCTCAACGCCCTGTTCCCTCACCTGCTGGCCCGTCACTGCGCCCTGGTGGGTGCCCGTCTCGTACACGTCAGCACGGATTGTGTCTTCTCCGGTGACCGTGGCGACTACGTCGAGACGGACCTGCCCGACCCACCCGACCTGTACGGGCGGTCGAAGCTGCTGGGCGAGGTGACCGGTCCGCACGCACTGACGTTGCGGACCTCGATCATCGGTCACGAACTCACCTCGAACCGTTCCCTGGTCGACTGGTTCCTCGGCCAGACGGGCTCGGTACGGGGTTACACGAAAGCCGTCTACAGCGGCCTGACCACGCTCGAACTCGCTCGTGTCCTGCGTACCGTGGTTCTTCCGCGTACCGACCTTACGGGGCTCTATCACGTCGCGGCGACGCCGATCACCAAGTACGACCTGCTCAGGCTGGTGGCGTCCGAGTATCACTGGACTGGCGACATCGTCCCCTACGACGGCTTCGTCTGCGACCGGTCGCTGTCGGCCGACTCGTTCGCCGCCGCCACCGGCTACCGGCCGCCCGCCTGGTCCGAGATGATCGCCCAGTTGTATGCCGCCCGCTCCCGGTGGCAGCTGCCCGCGGACGGCTCGCGGTAGGGGCGGCGTCGCCGGTAGCGGGCACCGCGACGCCTGCTACCGGCGGGGCGGCGGTCAGAGGCGGTTCCGTCGCATTCCGGCGACGTCGGCGAGAATTTCCAGGTACTTCGCCATCTGGTCGTCCCGGTAAAGTCCGGCGAGCGCCGACGCCGGCACCTCGGCGATGTGGCCGTGCTGGTCCTTCTCGCTCAGCCAGAGTCGCAACTGCTCCGCGATTTGCGCCGGGTCACTGAGGACGACGCCGGCCCGACGGGTACGCAGGATCTCGGCAACGATCCCGACGGGGTGTCCGATCATGAGGATCGGACGTCGGGCGCGCAGGTAGTCGAAGAACTTCCCCGGCACCGTCCCGGCATCGCGCGGATCGTTCCACATCACCAGCACCAAGACGTCCGCCTCCGCCTGCACCCGCCACGACTTCTCGGCCGACACCTCACCCAGGTTCGTCACCGAATCGAAGACACCGGCGCGTTCGGTAGCGGCTTGCGCGACCCCGTTGTCCTCACCGGCGAAGACGACGTGGACGCGTCGGGCCTCCGGGCCGAGGAGTGCCACAGCGTCCAGTAGTGGCGAGGGATCCCGCTTGCCGGGGTTCAGGCGGCCTGTGTGCGCCACCGTCAGCCGTGCTCGTCCGGGCACGTCCGCTGCGGCCACCTGGCCGGTCGGCTCGCCCGTCGACTGCGGTGGACGCGGGTCGATGCCATTCATCACCACCGACGTCTCGATCCCGAACGTCGAGCGCATGATCTCGGCCAAGGGCTCGGAGATCGTGACGCACGCGGCGGCCGATCGGAGCAGCGCTCGTTCCATCCGGCGATCGATGACCCGCCGGATCCGCGTCCTGCCGTACGGCCAGTAGTCGTTGCCCACCGTCCACAGGTCTCGGTAGTCCGCCACCCAGGGCACGCGCAGGCGGCGGCCGATGGCGGCGGCAACCAGGTAGGCCGACGCCGGCGGGCCGGTCACCATGACCACGTCGGGTCGCCAGTCCCCCCGGCCGCCCCGAAGAAACGCGCGCACGGCGGGCACGACCCAGTTGACGCAGGCGTCGGGGACCAGGATCTCGCGTCCCAGCGTGCCCAGGACGGTCAGCACGCGGCGCCGGCCCACTCTCGCCTGGGCCTCCGCCCGGCGGACCGAGGAGACTACGCGGGCCGAGTCCGGCACCGGTGCCACCCGAAGGACGTCGCTCGCCGGAACACCGGCATCAGGCGATCCCGCGCCCGCCGGCGTCGCTGTCAGGATCCGGACGTCCCACCCCCGGGCGGCGGCGTAACGCGCCAGCTCACCGGGTCGGCGGGCACCCACCGACTCCGACGGCGGGAAGACGTAGGCAATGATCAGGAGTCGGGGTCGCGGATGCATCGGGACTCGTTCCTCGAAGGTCTTTATTATCCATTACCTAACGCTCTGAGGGCATACGTAGTTATGCAAGCGATATGTCCCGTATAGCCGGGGTCACACCGACTCCGGCTCCCGGGTCCGTCCCGTCGGCGCGACCGGCCTGCCCGGGACGCGGCCCTGGGCCCGCACCGTCGTCAGCGAGAGCAGCCAGCAGACCAGATAGGCCACGGCGGCGGCGATCCCGAACGCCCAGACGGCGGCGAGAGCCGAGCCGCCCAGCAGCCAGACACCCGCGACCGCGCCGACGACGACCACCACCCGGCCCACGTCCCAGGCGAGCTGCAGCTTCTGCCTGCCGAAGACGACAAGCGTCTGCGACAACGGTGACGCGACCAGTTGCGCGGCCGCGCCGATGGCGAGAGCCTGCCCGTACGCGCCGCTGTCGGCCCACTGCGGACCGAACAGCAGCCGGAACGCCGAAGGCGCCGCCAGGATCGCGACGACCGCGGCCGGAAGCGCGATCATGGTCAGCCGACGGCTCGCGCCGAGGAACATCGGGTGAGCTCGCTGCGGCTCCTCACGTGCCACCCGGGCGAGTTCCCCGAGGTAGACCTGGGCGATCGCGGTGCCGGCCAGGGCCACCGGCGCCGCCAGGACTCGTTGGGTGAGGCCGAGCCACCCGGCGACGGAGCTGCCGTACCAGAGGGCGATGAGCAGGACCGGCAGCTGGTTTCCCAGCACGTTGACCAGCCCGGACGGCGCGAGCACGAGCGGGAACCGGCGGTACCGCCGCATGGTCCGCCGCAGCACCCTGGGGTGGAAGGCGGCACGCGTACCGGGATCACGCAGGCGAGCGCCCGGCACCAGCATGAGCGACCCGGCCACCTGCCCGGCCGCGAGACCGAGGGAGAGCCCGCCGGCTCGTACGCCGGCTGCTCCGAAGATCACCTGGGCCGCAAGCGTAGCGACGGCCTGCAGGAAATTGCGCCGACCGATGGCGGCGTAGCGGCGATCGCGGACCGCGAGCTGGTTCAGCACCAGCAGGCAGCCCGTCGCCGCCGCCGCCCACGGGACGAGCCAGAGCCAGACGCGCAGGGCGGGCTGGTCGTAGGCGTCGGCGATCGGCTCCCCCGCCACCGCCACCACCAGCGTGCCCAGCGTGCCCGTCGACAGCGCGCAGAGGAGCCCGAGGGCCACGAGTGAATCGCCGTCCTTGTCCTCCGTGGGCAGCGGAACGGCCATTTCGAGGCGGAGTGCCGCGACCGCGCCGACAGTCGCCACCAGCGTCGCGATCACGGTGAATACGCCGAAGTCCGCCGGCGCGTAGAGGCGCGCCAGCACCGGTGCCGCGGCGAGCAGGAGCATCTGACCGCCAACGGTTCCCGAGGCGATGCTCAGCACGCCACGACGGGCCGCGGTCAGGCGCGGTCCGGGGGCGCCACGGCGGGTGGCCCGCCGCGCCTGGTCCGCGCGCACGCCTTATCGACCCGCTCCGACAGGTGTTCTCCGCTCCGGCCCGGCCGTCTGCGGTCCCGGCCGCCACCCGACCGCCTCGTGACCCGGGGCCAACGGGGCCGCGGACGCGGTACGGCGTGCCCGCGCCGACAGCGTGGTCTGCTCCGGCTTGATCCGGCCTCCCCAGTACCAGAGCGCCAGATAGGCGACGAGCCCGGTGTTGAGGAGCGTCTCGGGGCCGCCGAC
Organism: Micromonospora sp. CPCC 205554; assembly: GCF_036902745.1. NCBI lineage: Bacteria > Bacillati > Actinomycetota > Actinomycetes > Micromonosporales > Micromonosporaceae > Micromonospora > Micromonospora sp. CPCC 205554. The sequence continues at coordinate 12,715 of NZ_JBAKHP010000027.1, forward strand.
GGCCCACGTGCCCAGAACCACTGTCATTCCGGCATACCCCATCAGTTCCAGGGAGTTGTAGCTGGGCCGGCGCAGTCCGTTGAAGGTGATCTTCTGAAGCAGAAAGGCGAGGAGCGCGGCCCCGACCAGCACCCCGACTGTGCCGAAGTTGTGATGGATCGACCCCCACAGCGACGGCGGGGACGTGCCGACCGTCGAGCCGTAGAGCGTCGCGAACACCTCGTTGGCCAGGCTGCTTCCCCGGTCGCCGGGCAGTACGCCGGACAGCGAGCGGAGCCACTCACTGCCGTGGCGCACCGGCAGTTGAGACGTGTAGTTGAAGGCGGCGAGCCCGGACAACTGATTGTCCTCCATGAAGCGCCGGTACAGCTCGGTCGCGGCGGCCGTGACCGGGTGCCCCTCGCCATCCGCACTTCGTCCCAGCACCTGCGTCGCGACGAAGACCACAGGCGCTCCGAGCACCGGCACGAGCAGCACCCAGCGGGACATCGCGCGGCCGACAGCGAGGAACGAGTAGACGACGAGGGTCAGCAGAAACAGGAAGAACGCCCCGCGCTGACCGGTGCCGACGAGAGCCAGCGTCGCCAGGCCGAGCGGGAACAACGCGAAAACCCGGCCCATCAGACCGCGTTGGTTGAAGAACCACACCGCGAGGACCACGGCCAGCGCGGGCAGCAGAACGTTGCGGAACTGGTTAGCGTACCCGGGGAAGAAGTAGTCCTCGCCCGCGTACGACTGCAGGCGCAGCGTACTCACGTCCTCGGTCTGTCCGCTGAGCACCCCCCGCAGGCCCACGACGAAGGCGCTGTACCCGACCGCGGCGAAGTACGCAGCGGTGGCCGCCATCGACAGCACCGTCACGACCAGCACGCTCGGTGTCGGCCGCACGAGACGGAACGTGTAGGGCGCGTGGTCGCCCACCTTGCGCGGGACGGCACGCCGGCCGGCTCGCAAGGACATGAACGTCACCATGCTCACCAGGAGGTACGTCGCCACCGCACCGAGCACGAGCCGGGCATAGAACGTCTCGGTGGCGGAGTCCGGATCAACGAGCTGCACCGTCCCCAGGGCCATCAGCAGCTGCGAGATGACGAAGAGTCCGTCCGGGGTGAGCAGACCGTACGTACGGACGGCCACGACGTAGTGCAGAACGGCCAGCAGAGTCACCACGGCGAGGAACAACATCATGAGGTGCGGAATCCGTTCATCTTCTGGAGGCGTTTCCCCGGCCCCAGGCACCCTGCGGCACAAAGGGTCAACGACGGCTCGCCCGGCAGGTCACGGCGCGTCCCGCCGCCGATGCGGATCTCGCCTCGACCGAGGGATCGAACGCCGGGCACATCCGCCGCCGGTGTGGTGAGCTGTAGCGGTGGCGGGCGATGTGCTGGGGCTGGTGCTGCACCCCACCCGGGACGTCTCCGAGGTGGTGCGGATCATCGCGGACTGGGCGGCCCGACACCGGATCACGCTCGCGGTACGCGCCGAGGACCGCACGCGCGTACCTGCCTCGGTCGAGGCGATCGCGGCCGACGAGCTGGCCGGGCGCTGCGCCGCGCTGATCAGCATCGGTGGCGACGGCACCATGCTGGGCGCGCTGCGGATGGCCGTCCACGACCCGAAGCCGGTGCTCGGCGTACACCTGGGCCGGCTCGGCTTCCTGGTCGAGGTGGAACCGCCGGACCTGCCCCGGGCGCTGGAACGGCTGGTGGAGCACGACTTCACCGTCGAGTCGCACGCCTGCCTGGCCTGTGACGTCTGCGGCGACGACGTGGTGGCGTTCAACGACATCGCCCTGGTCCGGCAGCCCGGCGCGGGCTTCGTCACGGCCACCCTGGCGGTGGACGGCCAGCGGTACGGCTACTACCGGTGCGACGCGCTGGTGGTGAGCACGCCGACCGGCTCGACCGCGTACAGCTATGCCGCCGGCGGCCCGTTGATCTCGCCCGCGACCGAGGCGATGGTGGTGACGCCGTCCGCGCCGATGGCCGGGATCTCCCGCTCGGTGCTGCTCTCCGCGCACGAGACGGTGCACCTGGAGCTGCGCGCGGACTCGGCGCCGGTGGCGGTGGAGATGGACGGCCTGCTGATCCGGCAGGCGGCGACCGAGGGTTCGGTGCACATCCGGTACGTCAAGGACGCCGGCCGGGTGGTCCGTCTCGACCCGCGCCGCTACCAGGAGCGCAACCAGCTCAAGCTGAGCCTGCTGGACCTGCCCCTGCTGCCGGACCAGTTGCGCGAGCTGTTGCCGGACGGGTTGCGGGAGCAGCTCAACCGCCGGGAGCTGCCCCCGCCCCGCTGAGCCGGGTCAGGCGGTGGCGAGCACGCCGTCGACCAGCGCCTTCGCCTCCTCCTGGATGCGGGCCAGATGCTCCGGGCCCTGGAACGACTCGGCGTAGATCTTGTAGACGTCCTCGGTGCCGGACGGGCGGGCGGCGAACCAGCCGGATTCGGTGGTCACCTTGAGCCCGCCGATCGCGGCGCCGTTGCCCGGTGCGGTGGTGAGGATCGCGGTGATCGGCTCACCGGCCAGCTCGGTCGCGGTGACCTGCTCCGGCGAGAGCTTCGCCAGGACCGCCTTCTGCGCCCGGTCGGCCGGGGCGTCGATCCGGGCGTACGAGGGCGCGCCGAAGCGGTCGGCCAGCTCGGCCCAGTGCTCGCTGGGGCTGCGGCCGGTGGTGGCGATGATCTCGGCGGCGAGCAGGCAGAGCAGGATGCCGTCCTTGTCGGTGGTCCAGGTGCCGCCGTCGCGGCGCAGGAACGACGCGCCGGCGCTCTCCTCGCCGCCGAAGCCGACGGTGCCGTCGAGCAGGCCGGGCACGAACCACTTGAACCCGACCGGCACCTCCAAAAGCGGGCGGCCGAGGTCGGCCGCGACCCGGTCGATCATCGAGGACGAGACGAGGGTCTTGCCCACCGCCGCGGCCGGGCCCCACTGCTCCCGGGTACGGAACAGGTGGCCGATCGCCACGGCCAGGTAGTGGTTCGGGTTCATCAGTCCGCCGTCGGGCGTGACGACGCCGTGCCGGTCCGCGTCGGCGTCGTTGCCAGTGGAGACCGCGTAGTCGTTCCGGGCCGCGATCAGGGAGGCCATCGCGTTCGGCGAGGAGCAGTCCATCCGGATCTTGCCGTCGCCGTCGAGCGTCATGAACCGCCACGTCGGGTCCACGAGCGGGTTGATCACGGTGAGGTCGAGGCGGTGCCGGTCGGCGATCTCGCCCCAGTACGCCACGCTCGCCCCGCCCATCGGGTCCGCGCCGATGCGCACCCCGGCGTCGCGGATCGCGTCGATGTCCAGCGCGGCGGGCAGGTCGTCGACGTACCGGGCGAGGAAGTCGTACTCACCGGTGGTGGCGGCGGCGCGCGCCCGCGCGTACGGGATGCGTTTCACCTCCTTGAGCCCGGCGGCGAGGATGGCGTTCGCGCGGTCCTGGATCCACTTCGTGGCGTCGGTGTCGGCGGGCCCGCCGTGGGTGGGGTTGTACTTGAACCCGCCGTCGGACGGCGGGTTGTGCGACGGGGTGATCACGATGCCGTCGGCGAGGCCGCTGGTGCGACCCCGGTTGTGGGTGAGGATGGCGTGCGAGACGGCGGGCGTCGGGGTGTAGCCGTCGCGGCTGTCGCGCAGCACTGTGACGTCGTTGGCGGCGAGCACCTCCAGCGCGTCGGCCTCGGCGGGCGCGGAGAGCGCGTGGGTGTCCCGGCCGAGGAACAGCGGCCCGGAAAGGCCCTGCTCGCGCCGGTAGTCGCACAGGGCCTGGGTGACGGCGAGGATGTGGTCGGAGTTGAAGGCGTTGCGCAGGCTGGAGCCGCGGTGACCGGAGGTGCCGAAGGAGACCTGCTGCGCCGGGTCGTCCGGGTCCGGGTGCTCGGCGTAGTAGGCGGTGACCAGCCGGGGCACGTCGACCAGGTCGGCGGGCCGGGCGGGCTGGCCGGCACGGGGGTGGGCCACTGCGGGATCCTCCTCGGTGATGCGGTGGGGACTGCTCAGGGCTCGACGCGCTGGCCCTTGCCGATGACGACGATGCCGTTGTCGGACACGGTGTAGCGCTGGCGGTCCTTCTCCAGGTCGACGCCGATCTCGGCGCCCTCCGGGACGTGGACGTTCTTGTCCAGGATCGCGCGCCGGACGACCGCGTGGCGGCCGATCTGGACACCCTCCATCAGCACGGCGCCGTCGACGTGCGCCCACGAGTGGACCTTCACCTTCGGCGCCACGATCGAGTTCTCCACCAGCGAGCCGGAGATCACCGAGCCGGGCGACACCATCGAGCTGACCGCGCGGCCCACCCGCTCGCCCCAGGCGTGCACGAACTTGGCCGGCGGGTACGGCGGCTGCTCGGTGTAGATGGGCCACTCGAAGTTGTAGAGATTGAACACCGGGTGCACGTTGATCAGGTCCATGTGCGCGTCGTAGAACGAGTCGAGCGTCCCCACGTCCCGCCAGTAGCCGCGGTCGCGGTCGGTGCTGCCGGGCACCTCGTTGTCCTTGAAGTCGTAGACGTTCGCCTCGCCGCGCTCGACGAGCATCGGGATGATGCTGCCGCCCATGTCGTGCTTGCTCGTCTTGTCCGCCGCGTCGCGCTCGACCGCCTCGCACAGCGCCCGGGTGCTGAACACGTAGTTGCCCATCGAGGCGTAGATCTCGTCCGGCGCGTCGGGCAGCCCGACCGCGTCGGTGGGCTTCTCCCGGAACGCGCGGATGCGCTTGCCGTCCTCGCCGACCTCGATCACGCCGAACTGGTCGGCCGTCGCGAGCGGCTGCCGGATGCCGGCCACCGTGACCCCGGCGCCGGAGGCGATGTGGTCCTCGACCATCTGCCGGGGGTCCATCCGGTAGATGTGGTCGGCGCCGAAGACGATCACGTGGTCGGGCTGCTCGTCGTTGATCAGGTTGAAGCTCTGGTAGATCGCGTCGGCCGAGCCGGCGAACCACCACGGGCCGCGGCGCTGCTGCGCGGGCACCGGCGTGACGTAGTTGCCGAGCAGCGTCGACATCCGCCAGGTCTTGGTGATGTGCCGGTCCAGCGAGTGGGACTTGTACTGGGTCAGCACGACGATCTTGAGGAAGCCGGCGTTCGCCAGGTTGGAGAGGACGAAGTCGACCATGCGGTACATCCCGCCGAAGGGGACGGCGGGCTTCGCCCGGTCGGTGGTCAGGGGCATCAGGCGCTTGCCCTCCCCGCCGGCCAGGACGATCGCGAGCACCTTGGCAGCCATGCTCAGACGCTAACCATGTCGAACCGACTTCACCACTCGGACGCCCACACTTGCGCACCGGGTGCGACATGGCGCTCTGCACTAGGGTGCGGGCATGGCACCGATGCGCGTCGACCTGCTCACCCGCGAGTACCCGCCGGAGGTGTACGGCGGCGCCGGGGTGCACGTGGAATACCTCGCCCGCGAGCTGCGCCGGCTCGCCGACGTGCGGGTGCACTGCTTCGGCGCGCCCCGCGACGAACCGGGCGTCACCGCGTACGCCGAACCGGCCCCGCTCGCCGGCGCGAACGCCGCGCTGCGGGTCATGGGCGTCGACCTGGAGATGGCCGCCGGGACCGCCGGCACCGACGTGGTGCACAGCCACACCTGGTACGCCAACCTGGCCGGGCACACCGCGAAGCTGCTGCACGGGGTGCCGCACGTGGTCACCGCGCACAGCCTGGAGCCGCTGCGCCCGTGGAAGGCCGAGCAGCTCGGCGGCGGGTACGCGCTCTCCTCCTGGTGCGAGCGGACCGCCTTCGAGTCGGCGGACGCGATCATCGCGGTGAGCGCGGGCATGCGGCGCGACGTGCTCACCGCCTACCCGGCGGTGAACCCCGACCGGGTACGCGTGGTCTACAACGGCATCGACACCGCGCAGTACGCTCCGGACCCGGGCACCGACGTGCTCGACCGGCTCGGCATCGACCCGGCCCGGCCCAGCGTGGTCTACGTCGGGCGGATCACCCGGCAGAAGGGCCTGCCGTACCTGCTGCGGGCGGCCCGGGAACTCCCCGCCGACACCCAGCTCGTGCTGCTGGCCGGCGCGCCGGACACCCCGGAGATCGCCGCCGAGGTGGAGGGTCTCGTGGCGGAGCTGCGGGCCACCCGGTCGGGGGTGATCTGGGTGGCGGCGATGCTGCCCAAGCACGAGGTGATCCAGGTGCTCACCCACGCCACGGTCTTCGCCTGCCCGTCCGTCTACGAGCCGATGGGCATCGTCAACCTGGAGGCGATGGCCTGCGAGACCGCGGTGGTGGCCACCGCCACCGGCGGCATCCCGGAGGTGGTCGCCGACGGCGAGACCGGGCTGCTGGTGCCGATCGAGCAGGCCGGTGACGGCTCGGGCACGCCGCTGGACCCGGAGCGTTTCGTGGCCGACCTGGCCGCGCGGATCAACGAGTTGCTGGCCGACCCGGCGCGGATCGCGGCGTTCGGCGCGGCGGGACGGCGGCGCGCGGTGGAGCACTTCTCCTGGGACGCGATCGCCCGCCAGACGATCGAGGTGTACGGCTCGGTCGGCGCCACCGGCTGACCGCTGGGCGGTGCGTGTCCGTGCCCGCCGTGGCCGGTACGATTCCGGCATGAGCGCAGAGGCGGTGGGCAGGTCCATGCCGTCGACCGTGTCGCTCGACGACCTGACCGCGATGATGGCCGCGGACGAGCACCATCGATACGAGATCAGCCCTGAGGGAGTTCTCTCGATCATGCCGCCGCCGGGATACGCCCATGCGATCATCGCGACCCGGCTCATGGTGTGGCTCGCCCAGGGTGGCGTACCGGCGGATCACGTCGCCCAGGCTGTCGGGCTGCGCATCCCGGGACGGCACGGCGGGGTCGGTGGACGCATCCCCGACCTCGTGGTGTGGAGCAAGACGCAGGCCGACGGCGTGTGGCTGCCGCCCGCCGACGTGCTTCTCGTGACCGAGATCGTCTCGCCCGGCTCCGAGGGCACCGACACCGTGACCAAGCGCGGCGAGTACGCCGCGGCGGGCATCCCGCAGTACTGGGTCGTCGAGCAGGATCCGGCGCAGACCGTCACGATGCACCGCCTGGACGGCGCGGACTACCGGGTCCGGGCGACGATGCCGCTCGCCTGGGTCCTCAACACCAGCCCCGCCGAACACGACCTCGGCTGACGGCACGGCCCTCGACGGCGCCGGTCGGCGGGTACGGTCCCGGGATGCCGGACGCGATATTCGCCCACCCTCGCCTCGCCGCCGTCTACGACGCCTTCGACGGCGACCGGGACGACCTGGCCGCGTACCTCGCGATCGCCGGTGAACTGGGCGCACGCACGGTGCTGGACGTGGGCTGCGGGACCGGCTGCCTGGCGGTCCTGCTCGCGCGGCACGGCCACACGGTCGTCGGCGTCGACCCGGCCGAGGCGTCGCTGGACGTCGCCCGGGCGAAGGACCGCGAGGGCCGCGTCCGCTGGGTCCACGGCGACGCCACGACGCTGCCGCCGCTGCACGCCGACCTGGCCACGATGACCGGGAACGTGGCACAGGTCTTCTTGTCCGACACCGACTGGGCGCGGACCCTGCGCGGCGTGCACGCCGCGCTGCGGCCCGGCGGGCACCTCGTGTTCGAGACCCGGCGCCCCGAGCGGCGCGCGTGGGAGGAGTGGGCGGACACCGCGCCTGTCCTGCGGGACGTGCCGGGCGTCGGGCCGGTGGAGCAGCGCCTCCAGGTCACCGCGGTCGACCTGCCGCTGGTCTCGTTCCGGCACACGTACCGGTTCCTGCGCGACGGCACGGTCCTCACGTCGGACTCCACGCTGCGGTTCCGCGACCGCGACGAGATCGAGGCGAGCCTGACCGCCACCGGTCACCGGTTGACAGACGTGCGCGAGGCCCCCGACCGCCCCGGCCGGGAGTTCGTGTTCATCGCCGAGCGGTCAACCTGAACGCCACCCGTTCGATGGAACGGCATGGGTGGTCTCGGAGCCCTTTTGACACCCGTCGCGTTCCACTCGATGCCGTCCACGCCGGTCGGTGGAACGGTATGGGTGCTTCAGCGGCACCGGCCCGGCGCCCTCGTCGGCGCGGGGCTTCTGAGGTGAAGTCACCGAGCGCGAGAGGATCTCGCGCAGTAGGTTGAGCGGGTGACTGGACGGTTCCCGATCGAAGACGTCTCCCCCGTCGTCTCCTGCGGTCGCTACCCGGCCAAGGCGGTGGTCGGCGAGGTCGTGCCGGTGTCGGCGCGCGCCTACCGCGAGGGCCACGACGCGCTCGGGTGCAACGTGGTCTGGCTCGGCCCCGACGGCGCGGCCCGCCCGTTCACCCGGATGCGCCCGGGCGAGCCCGGCCAGGACCGCTGGCACGCCACCATCCGCCCGGACGCGGTGGGCCAGTGGCGTTTCGCCGTGGAGGCGTTCGGAGATCCGTACCTGACGTGGCAGAACGCGGTCACCAAGAAACTGGCCGCCGGCCAGGGCCCGGCCGAGCTGGCGAACGACCTGGCCGAGGGCGTCCGCGTGCTGACCGCCGCGCTGGAGCTGGTGCCGAAGGCCGACCGTGATCGCGTACGCGAAGCCGTGCGGACGCTGAGCGACGACGACCTGGAGCTGCCGCGGCGGGTGAGCGCGGCGCTGGATCTGGCCGACCTGCTCTGGGAGCACCCGGTGCGCGAGCTGGTCACCACCGGCGAGGAGCGCACGCTGTGGGTGGACCGCCCCCGGGCGCTCTTCTCCGCCTGGTACGAGTTCTTCCCCCGCTCCGAGGGCGCGATCCCGGCCACCGTCGACGCGCCCGCCCGTTCCGGCACGTTCGCCACCGCGATGGAACGGCTGCCCGGCGTCGCGGCGATGGGCTTCGACGTGCTCTACCTGCCGCCGATCCACCCGATCGGCCGGGTCAACCGCAAGGGCCGCAACAACGCGCTCACCGCCGGGCCGGACGACGTCGGCTCGCCGTGGGCGATCGGCGCGGCCGAGGGCGGTCACGACGCCATCCACCCCGATCTGGGTACGCCGGAGGACTTCCGCGACTTCGTCGCGGCCGCCGCCGAGCAGGGGCTGGAGGTGGCGATGGACCTGGCGTTGCAGTGCGCGCCGGACCACCCGTGGGTCACCGAGCACCCGGAGTGGTTCACCACCCGCGCCGACGGCAGCATCGCGTACGCGGAGAACCCACCCAAGAAGTACCAGGACATCTATCCGCTGAACTTCGACAACGACCCCGAGGGCATCCGGGCCGAGGTGCTGCGGGTCGTGCTGCACTGGGTCGGCGAGGGCATCCGGATCTTCCGGGTGGACAACCCGCACACCAAGCCGTTCGACTTCTGGCACTGGCTGATCGCCGAGGTCAAGAAGGTCGACCCGGACGTGCTGTTCCTCGCCGAGGCGTTCACCCGGCCGGCGATCATGCACGGGCTCGGCAAGATCGGCTTCACCCAGTCGTACACCTATTTCACCTGGCGCACGACGGCGGCCGAGATGCGGGAGTACTGCGAGGAACTGGTCGCCTCGGTCGACTGGATGCGGCCCAACTTCTGGCCCAACACGCCGGACATCCTGCACTCGTCGTTGCAGCACGGCGGCCCGCCGATGTTCAAGATCCGGGCGGTGCTGGCCGCGCTGCTGTCCCCCTCCTGGGGCATGTACGCGGGGTTCGAGCTGTTCGAGCACGTGGCGCGCCCGGGCGCGGAGGAGTACCTGGACAACGAGAAGTACGAGCTGCGGCCCCGGGACTGGGACGCCGCGCTGGCGCAGGGCCGGTCGCTGGCGCCGTTCATCACCACGCTGAACCGGGTACGCCGGGACAACCCCGCCCTGCACCAGCTGCGCAACCTGCGGTTCCACGACATCGACAACCCGGCGCTGCTGTGCTGGTCGAAGCACGACCCGGAGACCGGCAACACGGTGATCGTGGTCTGCTCGTTCGACTCCCGCGAGGTGCAGTGGGGCAACACCACACTCGACATGCCGGCGCTCGGCCTGGACTGGCACGAGCGGTTCACCGTGCGCGACGAGCTGACCGGCGCCGAGTACGACTGGGGTCAGCGCAACGCGGTACGCCTCGACCCGTACCTGCAACCGGCGCACGTGCTCACCGTGCGCCGCCCGGCCGCACCGGAGGCCGTCGCCGAACCGGAGCACCCGGCCGCGCCCGACCTCACAGTGGAAGACGTACCCGCCGACCTCTCCGGCGGCACCGCCCCGACCGCACCGGCCGACAAGGACGACGCCCGATGGACCAGCTGATCACCGGCGAGGTACACGACCCGCACGCCGTGCTCGGCGCACATCCGGCCGGTGGGAGCACCACGATCCGGACGCTGCGCCGGGGCGCGGGCGAGGTGACGGTGCTCGCCGACGGCGAACGGCACCCGATGAAGCGGGTGCACGACGCCGGTGTCTTCGAGGCGGTGCTCCCCGGCGAGGTGCTCGACTACCGGGTCGAGGTGGACGGCACCACGCACGACGACCCGTACCGTTATCCGCCCACGCTCGGCGACCTCGACCTGCACCTGATCGGCGAGGGCCGGCACGAGCGGCTCTGGGCGGCGCTCGGCGCCCGCGTGTTCGACGAGGGCGTCGCGTTCACCGTCTGGGCGCCCAACGCCCGCGCCGTGCGGCTCGTCGGCGACGTCACCGGCTGGGCGCCGGACGACGGCTGGCCGATGCGGTCGCTCGGGTCCAGCGGCGTGTGGGAGATCTTCGTGCCGGGCCTGCCGGTGGGCACCCGCTACAAGTACCGCGTCCTGGGCGCCGACGGTCGGTGGCGGGACAAGGCCGACCCGATGGCCGCGCGCACCGAGGTGCCGCCGGCCACCGCGTCGGTGGTGCACGAGTCACGGTACGAGTGGGGCGACGCGGACTGGCTCGCGCGCCGGTCCCGGCAGGCGCCGCACCAGGAGCCGATGAGCGTGTACGAGGTGCACCTGGGCTCCTGGCGGCCCGGCCTCGGCTACCGGGAACTGGCCGAGCAGCTCACCGCGTACGTGCTGGAGATGGGCTTCACCCACGTGGAGTTCCTGCCGGTGATGGAGCACCCGTTCGGCGGCTCGTGGGGTTACCAGGTCACCGGCTACTACGCGCCCACCGCCCGGTTCGGCGGCCCGGACGACTTCCGGTACCTGGTGGACCGGCTGCACGCGGCCGGCATCGGCGTGCTCCTGGACTGGGTGCCGGCGCACTTCCCCAAGGACGAGTGGGCGCTCGCGCGCTTCGACGGCACCCCGCTGTACGAGCACCCCGACCCGCGTCGCGGCGAGCACCCCGACTGGGGCACGTACGTCTTCGACTTCGGCCGCAACGAGGTCCGCAACTTCCTGGTCGCCAACGCGCTGTACTGGCTGGACGAGTTCCACATCGACGGGCTGCGCGTGGACGCGGTCGCCTCGATGCTCTACCTGGACTACTCCCGGTCCGACGGGCAGTGGGCCCCGAACGTGCACGGCGGCCGGGAGAACCTGGAGGCGATCGCGTTCCTCCAGGAGGTCAACGCCACCGTCTACCGGCACCACCCGGGCGTCCTGATGATCGCCGAGGAGTCCACCGCCTGGCCGGGCGTCACGAAGCCGACCTCGGACGGCGGGCTCGGGTTCGGGTTCAAGTGGAACATGGGCTGGATGCACGACACCCTGCTCTACACCTCGAAGGATCCGATCTACCGGCAGCACCACCACCATCAGCTCACGTTCTCTCTGGCGTACGCGTGGAGCGAGAACTACGTGCTGCCGATCAGCCACGACGAGGTGGTGCACGGCAAGGGCTCCCTCGCCGGCAAGATGCCCGGCGACACGTGGCAGCGGCTGGCCACCGTGCGGGCGCTGCTGGCGTACATGTGGGCGCACCCGGGCAAGCAGCTGCTCTTCATGGGCTGCGAGCTGGCCGACGACCGGGAGTGGAGCGAGGAGCGCGGCCTCGACTGGTACCTGACCCACGACCCGGCCCGCGCCGGTGTGCAACGGATGGTCGCCGACCTGAACCGGGTATACCGGGAGACCCCGGCGCTCTGGGCGCAGGACACCGACCCGGCCGGCTTCCGCTGGATCGCCGGGGACGACGTCGCCAACAACACGGTGTCGTTCATCCGGATCGCCCCGGACGGGCAGACGCTGGTGTGCGTGGCGAACTTCTCCGCGGCCCCGCTGGAGGACTACCGGATCGGCCTGCCCGCGGCCGGTACGTGGGCCGAGACGCTGAACACGGACGCCCACCACTACGGCGGTTCCGGCGTGGGCAACCTGGGCGAGGTGCACGCCGAGAACGTGCCCTGGCACGGCCTGCCTGCGTCGGCGTCCCTGCGCATCCCCCCGCTGGGCGTTCTCTGGCTGACACCCCGTTGATCATGAGGTTGGCGGCACTTCTGGAGATCCACAAGGCCGTCAACCTCATGATCGACGGGAGAGAAGAGGGGGACGGTCAGACCAGGTCGGCTTCTCGGAGGAGCTTCCAGAGGCCGGCGCCGTCGGGGGCGCTCAGCCACTTCTGGCCGATCGGGCCCGATGAGGACCGGCCGGCCGGGGCCGGCAGGCTGCCTGCCAGCACCGACTGGGTCGGCGACAGCTGCCGGATTGCCACCCCTGCGACGTGGTCCGGCTGCGCGGCGGCGAACTCGCGGTAGATCTCCGGGTCGTGCTGCCCGTCGTCACCGATCAGCAGCCACCGCACCTCGGGGAACTCCCGGGACAGCCGGGCCAGCGTGGCCCGCTTGTGTTCCCGCCCGCTGCGGAACCACCTGTCGGCGGTCGGCCCCCAGTCGGTGAGCAGCAGCGGCCCGGCCGGGTAGAGGTGCCGGGACAGGAACCGGGTGAGCGTCGGCGCGACGTTCCAGGCGCCGGTGGACAGGTAGAAGACCGGCGCGCCCGGGTGGGCGGTGGCCAGCCGCTCGTACAGCACCGCCATGCCGGGCACGGCGGTGCGGGCGTGCTCGTCCAGCACGAACGTGTTCCACGCGGCGAGCAGCGGCCGGGGCAGCGCGGTCACCATGACGGTGTCGTCGATGTCGGAGAGGATGCCGAAGCGCACGGCCGGGTCGAGGACGCGGACCAGCGCCTCCACCGGCTCGGCGTCGGCGACGCTGAGGCGTACGCAGCCCCAGCCGGGGGTGAAGTCGGCCTCGATCACGGTGTCGACGAAGCCGCTGCGGTCGGCGGTCACCTCCTGGCGCACGCCGTCGGCCTCGATGGTCACCTTGACGTGCTTGGCGGGCAACGTGGCGAAGCTGCGCCAGCCCCGCACCTTGTCCAGCCGGCCCCGCCGCCGCGTGTCCGGACGCCCCAGCAGCACCCGGCAGAGCACGCGCGCCCAGCCCGGGGCGCCGTAGCCCGCGTACGCGATGATGTTGGGCTGCCACCCGGTGCGCCGCAACCGGCGCTCCACCAGGCCGTGCACGGCGTCCTCGAAGCGCGCGGCGCGGTGCAGTTGCGGAACGGCCAGCTGGTCCGGTGGTGTGGGCGGCACACGGCAACAGTGCCACAACCGGAGCGGCCGGGCCACGCGAGTGATCCACGCCGATCCGCACCGGCGCCGGGCGCCGCCGTGACAGACTGCGGTCGGGACGACGACGGGGGCGTTGGTCGTGTCGACGACGAAGCGGGACCGGGTACGGCCGCGTCCGGACGCGCCGGCGCTGGTGGCACTGCTGCTCGGCGTCGCGGGGGTCGGTTACCGGCTGGTGCTGACGCTGCTCACGGTGCCCGCGTCGAACAGCGACGAGGCCACGTTCGGCCTGGCCGCGCTGCACATCGCCGCCGGCCGGGAGCGGCCGGTCTTCCTGTACGGCCAGCGCTACATGGGCGTGCTGGAGTCGTACCTGGCCGCGCCGCTCGTCGGCTGGGCCGGGCCGAGCTGGCCGGTGCTGCGGCTGCCGCTGCTGGCGCTCTTCGCGGTCTTCCTGTGGCTGGCGTACCGGCTGACCCGCCGCCTGTTCTCCCCCTGGCTCGCAGTTGTCGTGGTGGGTCTGCTGGCGCTCGGCTCGGAGCGGGTGGTCCGCGACCAGCTCACGGTGGTCGGCGGCCGTCCGGAGGTCAAGCCGGCGGTGCTGGGAATGCTGCTGATCGCGGTGGCCCTGGGCGACCGGCGGGTCCGGCACCACTGGCTGGCCACCGGCGCGTTCGGGCTGCTCGCCGGGCTGGCGCTGTGGTCGGACTGGCTGATCGCGCCGTACCTGCTGGTGGCCGCCGTGGTGCTCGCCGTGGCGGTGCCCCGGGATCTGATCGGCTGGCCGGGTGTGCTGCTGGTGGCGGGCTTCCTGGCCGGGATCGCCCCGATGGTCAAGGACAACCTCGTCGCGCCGCCCGGGCAGGACTCGCTGTCGGTGTTCCGCGAGATCAGCACCAAGGAGGGAGTCGCGCCGTCGCTCGCCGAACGGCTGCGCGGCGGACTGCTGGAGGGGGTGCCGCTGGCCTCCGGCATGTGCCCGATGGACGGCTGCGCGCGCTGGGCGCAGTGGTTCGGCGTGCTCTACCCGGTGCTGCTGGTGGCCGCCGCCGCGCTCGGGGTGGTCGCGTACCGCCGGGCCGCCGACCACGCCGCGCGGGTGCGGGCCGTGGCGATCCTCGCGCTGGTCGCGGGCGCGGCGTTGACGCTTCTGGCGTACGTGCGCAGCCCGCTCGCCGCGACCGACCCGCTCGGCAACGCCCGCTACCTGTCGGTGCTCCAGATCTCGCTGCCGGCCGTGTTGTGGCCGCTCTGGCTGGCCGCCGCGCACGCGCTGCGGGGCACCGCCGGGCGGGCGGCCCGGCTCGGCGGCGCCACGGCGGCGGTGGTGCTGGCCGGGCTGACCGCCGCGACGATTGCCGGCACCATGGCGTTCCTGGCCGGCGTGCCGGGCGTACGGGACGAGGAGCTGACCGCCCGCCGCCTGGCCGACGCGGTGCGGGGGGCCGGTCTGCACGAGGTGTACGGGGACTACTGGACCTGCAATCGGCTGATCTTCAACACCGGCGAGGCGGTCGCCTGTGGTGTGCTCGACGGGGCGCTGACGCCGGGGCAGAACCGCTATCCGGCGTACTGGCGGCGGGTGGCGCGCGCGGAACGGCCCGGGTACGTGGTGGCGGTCGGCTCCCCGGCCGAGCGCACGCTGCGGCGGCTGCTGGGCGACCGCGCCGACGCGGCGGTGGTGGCCGAGGTGGGCGGCAGTCGGGTGTACCACCCCGAGCGTGCCGTCCGGCCGTGGCGCTGACCCCGGCCCGTACGCTGTGCCGGTGCTCATCCTGCTGCCCCCGTCGGAGGGGAAGGCCGAGGCCGGCACCGGCCGCCGGCTGGACCTGTCCCGGCTGTCCCTGACCGAGCTGAACCCGGCCCGGGAGGCGGTCCTGACCGCGCTCGTCGACCTGTGCGCCGGGCCGGACGAGACGGCGGCCCGGACCGCGCTGGGCCTCACCGAGGGGCAGCGCGGCGAGCTGCGGCGCAACGCCCGGCTGCGGGAGGCGGCGACCGCGCCGGCCGGGCGGCTCTACACCGGGGTGCTCTACGAGGCGCTCGGACTGGACACACTGCCCCCCGACGCGCAGCGCGCGGCCCGACGCCAGGTGCTGATCAGCTCCGGCCTGTGGGGAGCGGTACGCCTCGCCGACCGGATCCCGCCGTACCGCTGCCCGATCGGGGCGCGGCTGCCGGGGCTCGGGGCGCTGTCGGCGTACTGGCGGGAGGCGCTCGGCCCGGTGCTGGAACCCGCCGCCGGGCGCGGCCCGGTGCTGGACCTGCGCTCCGGGGCGTACGCGGCCACCTGGACGCCGCGCGGCGCGCTCGCCGAACGCACGGTGACGGTGCGGGTACTGCACGAACGGATCGTGGACGGCACGCCGGCCCGGTCGGTGGTGAGCCACTTCAACAAGGCGACGAAGGGCCGGCTGGTGCGGGATCTGCTGCTCGCCGACGCCCGGCCGCGTACCGCCGACGCGCTGGTGGGAGCGCTGCGGGAGCTGAAGTACACGGTCGAGGAGGCGCCCCGGGCGGCCGGCCGGCCCCGGCAGGTCGACCTGGTGGTCACCGAGCTGTGAGACGCGGGCTTCCCGCAAATTTTGCTCAAGGCTCGGGCGCAGCGGTTCCCGGCCCGGCGCTCGGCAGCGACGGTAGAGGTACCCCGACTCTGACCGAGGAGCCGCGCCGATGCTCACCACGCTGCTCGACCGCCCGCGCCCGTCGCCGCCGCCGCTGGACTGGCTGACCCTGACCGACGCCTTCGAGATCGCCTGCATGGTGCGCTGCACGCCGCCGCCGGCCGCCGACGTACGCCGGCTCGACTCCGGACCGCACCGGGGCGGGATCGCCGAGTTCAACCGCGAGGACGCGGCGCAGCGGATGCGGCAGCTGCTGGGACGCCTCGACGTGCCGGTGGAGCACGAACTGACCACCGGTGGCCTGCGCCGCCGCTACGAGCTGCACCGGCTGTCCGTGCCGCCGCAGCACCGGGCGGCGTACGCGAATCTGCTGACCGCGGGCTGGCGGCAGGGCCGCCGGGAGCTGCTCGGCGGGCCGTTCCCGGGCGCCTCGGCGCCGCGGCGGCTGTGGCGGCCCCGGCTGGCGGCGGCGGCCTGGCGGGCGGCGCTGCTGGCGGGCGGCCGGCACGTCCGCCGGCACTGCCTCGGCATCCGGCTCGCCGACCGGGACCTGGCGGCGGTGCTGGTGCGCGGCGCGGCGCTGCTGGACGTGCCGGCGGCGCTGCGGCCGGGCTCGGGCTGTTTCCTGGTGGTGGTGCCCAACGGTGAGTACCGGGAGCGGATCACCGAGAGCGCGGAGCTGGCCCCGGCGAGCTGACCGGCCCGGCCTCGCGCCGTGGCGGGCGCACGCCCCGGGCCCGCGCGGGGGTCCGGGCACCGCGCGGGCTTGCGCCGCGGCGGGTGCACGGCGCAGAGTGCAGCCCGTGAGCCGACACTGGCCTGTGCGCGCCGCCGCCCCGCTCGTGCTGGTGCTCCTGCTCGTCGCCGGGCTGGCCGGGTGCCGGGACGAGCCGTCCGAGCCGACCCGCATCCGCATCGCCACCGGCAGCCCGACCGCCGTCTACCACGCCTTCGGCCAGTCGCTCGCCGCGCTGCTCAACCGGGAGGTGCCCGGCGTACGGGCCGAGGTGGTGGTCACCGCCGCCTCGGCGCAGAACGTCCGGCTGGTCGGCGCCGGGGAGGCGGAGCTGGGCTTCACCCAGGCCGACGTGCTGCCGCCGCGCGAGCCCGAGCATCCGTCGGTGCTCGCCGTGGCCCGCGTCTACGACGACCTGCTGCACCTGGTCACCCGCGCCGGCGGGCCGATCCGCACGCTCGACGACCTGCGCGGGCAGCGGGTGTCGGTGGGGGCCGACGGATCCGGCACGGAGATCACCGCCACCCGTCTGCTGGCGGTGGCCCAGCTCGGCGGCGACCGGGTACGCCAGGAGCACCTGGGACTGGACGACTCGGTGGCGGCCCTGCGGGACGGGCGGATCGACGCGTTCTTCTTCTCCGGCGGACTGCCCGTGCGCGGCGTCGCCGACCTGGCCCAGCGGACCTCGCTGCGGATCGTGGACCTGGGCGACTGGACCGAGCCGCTGCGGCGGGCGTACGGCCAGGTCTACGTGACCCGGGACGTGCCGCGGTCGGTGTACCGGGCCGACCCGGTCAGCACCGTGGCGAACCCGAACTACCTGATCGTCCGCGCCGACCTGCCCGCCGCGCTGGTGCGGGAGGTGACCCGGCTGCTGATGGACCGCCGGGAGGAACTGGCCGCCGCGCACCCGGCGGCGGGACGGATGAGTCCCCGGTCGGCGATCGTCACCACCCCGCTGCCGCTGCATCCGGGCGCGGCGCAGTGGTATCGCGCCGCGAAGCCCTGACGCCGGGTCAGCGCCCGACCGGCTCGTCGTCGTGCACCGGGAACCACAGCTCGGCGATCAGGCCCCGGGGCTCGCCCTGGCGCATGGTGAGCCGGCCGTCGGAGGCGTCCACGAGCACCGCCGCGATGGTCAGGCCGAGGCCCACGCCGTCCACGTTCTGCGCGTCCGGCGCCCGCCAGAACCGCTCGGTGGCCTGGTCGAGCTGGCTGGCCGTCATGCCCGGGCCGGTGTCGCCGACGGTGAGCACCGTCCCGCCGTCGGCGGCGCGCACGGTCACCGTCACCTCTCCCCCGGCGCCGCTGAACTTCACCGCGTTGTCGATCAGGGCGTCCAGCGCCTGGTCGATGGCGGTCGGCACGGTCCGGGCGTACACCGGCGCGTCGCCCGCGTCGAGGCGGAGCGTGACCTCGCGGTGCCGGGCCAGCGGCAGCCACGCCGCCACCCGGGACGCGGCGGTGGCGGTGGCGTCCACTGTCACCCGCTGGTTCT
Source organism: Micromonospora sp. CPCC 205554 (assembly GCF_036902745.1). Lineage (NCBI taxonomy): Bacteria > Bacillati > Actinomycetota > Actinomycetes > Micromonosporales > Micromonosporaceae > Micromonospora > Micromonospora sp. CPCC 205554. The sequence continues at coordinate 30,942 of NZ_JBAKHP010000027.1, forward strand.
CCTCCCGCTCGGCGCGGGCCAGGGTGAGCAGCGCGTCGAGCACCGTGGCGAGCCGGTCGGTCTCCTCCAGCGCCAGCCGGTGCTCGGCACGCCCGTCCGGGTCGGTGAGGCTGGGGCCCAGTTCCTCCACCCGTAGCCGCAGCGCGGTGAGCGGGTTGCGGAGCTGGTGGCTGGCGTGCGCGACGAATGCGCGTTGCCGGTCCATCACGTCGGAGACGGCCTCGGCCATGTCGTTGAAGCTGGTCGCCAGCCGGCGCAGCTCGGGCGGGCCGAGCCCGGCGCGGACCCGCGCGGCGCGGCGGCCCTCGGCGATCTCGTGGGTCACCGCGTCCAGCTCGGTGACCGGGCGCAGCACCCAGCCGGCCAGCCCGAACGCGGTCGACACGCAGGCCAGCACCGCCAGCAGGCCGATGCCGGCGAGCAGCAGCCACCACACGGTGACGGTGCGGCGCACACCGTCCGCCGGGCTGGTCGTGACCACGGCGCCGAGCACCTCGCCGCCGTCGTTGATCGGCACGGCCGTCACCACCGGCCCGCTGCCCCAGGGCCAGACCGACTCCGGGCCGCTGAACTGCTGCCCGGACAGTGCGGTGTCGAGCGCCGCGCCGGTGCCCGCGCCCGGCTCCCAGCCGGACGAGGCCACCACGGTACGGCGTTCCCGGTCCACCACCGCCGCGCCGATGCCGTAGAGCGCGTCGTAGGCGGCCAGTTCCCCGTCCAGCGGGCCCGGACTGCCGCCCCGCAACGCCGGCCCGGCCAGCGAGGCGAAGCGGGTGGCGTCGGCGAGGCGGTCGGCGCGTACCCGGTCGGTCTCCCGGGTCGCGAGCGTGGCCGCCAGCGGGGTCTCCAGGGCGAGCAGGACCAGCACCATCAGCAGCAGGTAGCTGATCACCAGCCGGCGGCGCACGGGCCCCTCCTCACGCGTCGCGGAGCCGGTAGCCGACCCCGCGCACGGTCTCCACGAGCGTCGGGTCGCCGAGCTTGCCGCGCAGCGAGCCCACGTGCACCTCGACGGTGTGCCGGTCGGCCCAGGTGGTGCCCCACACGTCGAGCAGGATCCGCTCGCGCGGCACCGCCACCCCCGGCTGGCGGGCCAGGGACAGCAGGATGTCGAACTCCTTGCGGGTGAGCGTGACGTCCCGGCCGGCCACGGTCACGGTCCGGCCGCCCACGTCGATGCGGACCGCGCCGGCCTCGATCAGGTTGCGCTGCGGCGCGGTGTGCGCGGCCCGGCGCAGCACCGCCTCGATCCGCGCCTGCAACTCCACCATCGAGAACGGCTTCACCACGTAGTCGTCGGCACCCAGCCGCAGCCCCAGCACCCGGTCGCGTTCCTCGCCGCGTGCCGTCACCGCGATGATGCCGAGCCGGCTGCTGCGCCGCCGCAGCTCGCGGCACAGGTCGGTGCCGTCGCCGTCGGGCAGGCCCAGGTCGAGCAGCACCAGGTCGCAGGGGGCGGCGGAGAGCGCGGCGGCCACCGTCGCGGCGTGTTCCACCTGGTAGCCGCGCCGGGTCAGCGCGGACGACAACGCCGCGGCGACCCGGCGGTCGTCCTCGACCAGGAGGATCCGCACCCGTGCCTCCCTCCGCTCGACGTGTTGCCCTGCGAATGGTGGCAGACGCGCCGCGCGGACGCGAGGCCGCTCTAGGCTGCTGCCGTGATCTACAAGATTCTCTCCGACGACGAGTGGGCGCGGGCGCGGGCGGACGGGCGGTTCGCCGGCACCGCGATGGACCGGCAGGACGGCTACGTCCACCTCTCCGCCGCCGACCAGGTGGTGGAGACCGCCCGGCGCTTCTTCGCCGGGGTCACCGGCCTGACGCTGCTCGCGGTGGACGAGGCCCGGCTGGGCGACGCGCTGCGCTGGGAGGCGTCGCGCGGCGACGCGCTGTTCCCGCACCTGTACGCGGCGCTGCCGGTGGACGCGGTGGTGGCCGCGCACCCGCTGCCGGCCGACCGGCCCGCCGCCGACGCGGTGGCCGAACTGCTCGCGTGAGCGCTCGTTATGCTGCGTCGAGCCCGCCCGACGGCGCGACGCGCCCTGGCATGATGCGAGTTGAGATGACTGACAGCAACGACCGGTCCGCCTCCGTCTTCGTCCACCCGACGGCCGACGTGGAGTCCGGCGCCCAGGTCGGCGACGGCACCAAGGTCTGGCACCTGGCGCACATCCGGTCCAGCGCCCAGGTCGGCGCCGGCTGCGTGATCGGCCGCAACGTCTACGTCGACGCGGGCGTCACCGTCGGCGACCTGGTCAAGATCCAGAACAACGTCTCGGTCTACCAGGGCGTGACCATCGAGGACGAGGTGTTCGTGGGCCCGTGCGCGGTGTTCACCAACGACTTCCGCCCGCGCGCCCAGAATCCGGACTGGACGATCACCCCGACGGTCGTCCGCCGGGGCGCCTCGATCGGCGCGAACGCCACGCTCGTGTGCGGCATCGAGGTCGGCGAGTACGCGATGATCGCCGCCGGCTCGGTGGTGACCCGCGACGTCAAGCCGTACCAGCTGGTGGCCGGCAACCCGGCCCGCCCGAAGGGCTGGGTCGACGCCAAGGGCGAGGTCGTCTCCCGCGACGTCGACAACCCGCCGCACCAGGGCTGAACCGACGGGAAGGGGCGACGACCGCGCCGGTCGTCGCCCCCTTCCCGGTACGCCTCACCCGCAGAGCCGGCCGATCTCGTCCCGGAACCGGTCCATCGGGTTCGACCCGGCCGGGCCGAGCAGGTACTCCTTCAGCTCCCGCCGCGCCCCGGTCATCGGGTCGTCCCCGGCCCGGGTCACGTCGAGGATCTTCGCCAGCTCGCCGCAGTCCGCCGAGAGCAGGTACGCCGCCCGCGCGGTCGGGAACTGCCGCCGGAACTCGTCCTCGGGCAGGCCGGCCGGGTTCGCCACCACGTACGGGCGCTCGCTCTGCACGAAGTCGGAGACCACGCTGGACACGTCGCTGACCAGCAGGTCGGTGACGTTGAAGCAGTCGAACAGCCCCGGCGTACGGCCGGTGACCACCAGGTGCGCGGCGCCGTCCAGCGAGGACGGATCGGTCTCGCCGCCGGCCGCCTTGATCCGGGACACGATCCGCTCGTGCACGGCGCGGGCCTTGGGCGAGCGCGTCCCGGTCAGCGGGTGCGGCTTGTAGACCACCCGCACGTCCCCGGCGGCCAGCAGGCCGGACACGATCCGCTCCCCCATCAGCACGAGCGACGTGTGGTACGGGTCGTCGTCGAGCCAGCCCTCCCAGGTCGGCGCGTACAGCACCGTGAAACGGTGGTCGGCGGCCCCGGAGCCGAACGTGTGCACCCCGGCCAGCTGCGGGCGGCCGACCTCCACGATGTCCCGGTCCAGCACGCCGACGTCGGCCCGGGCGTACCGTTCCCGCCCGGCCGGCCCGGCCACCCAGACCTCGTCGTACACCTTGCTGTACGGGTTCACGCTCGCCTGCTTGTCGCTGTCGCCGTGGCCGACGAAGACGTGCTTCACGCCCGGCTCCCGCAGCAGGTGGATGTTGGCGCCGACGTTCGCCGCGTACAGCGCCACGCGCAGCGAGCCGAGGTCCAGGTTCATGAAGTCGACGCCGGCCGGCACGCAGATCACCGGCAGCCGGGTGTCGGCGAGCTGCTCGAACGCGTCCGCGGCCCGCAGCAGCACGACCGCCCGGCGGCCGGTCGCCTCCACCGGCGCGAGCCACATGTTGGCCTGGTAGACGTCCTTGGCCGGGCCGGCGAAGTAGAGCGCCACCTCGGGCCGTTCCCGGGCCATCCAGTCGTGCACGGCGGGCAGCACACCCGGGGCCTTGCCCCGGCCGCGCAGCGCGGTGAGCGCCAGCACCGCGGCGGTGACCAGGCCGGCGGCGAGCGTGACCAGGCCGGTGACCACCACCGGGGCGACCCGGTCCAGCGCGGCGGCCACCACTGCGGCCGGCACCAGCAGCACGTTCAGCAGCGGCATGCGCAGCCCGGCCAGCCGCCGCGCCCAGGCCGGCGGCACCGGAACCCGCCGCAGCGCGCCGAGGTCGATGTTGCGGGTGTACGCCGGGGGGTCGACCCGGCCGTCGATCACCTTGGCCACCGCGTTGGTGGCGACGGCCACCGTCCACAGGGCGGCGGGCAGCAGCAGGACGGCGACGGTGCCGGCCACGCCGGGGCGCACCGCGGCGATCACGAGCAGGGCCACCGACAGGTCCCGCACCAGCCGCCGGAACGTCTCGCCGAGACCGGCCTTGTCGAGCAGCGTGGCGGTCCCGGTGTGCCGCCCGGCCAGGGCCAGCTCACCGGCGACGGCGACGACCGCGGCCACCGCGTACGGGACCACCAGGCCGAGGACTCCGGCGAGGACCATGACCGCGTAGCCGAGCAGCGTCGCGCCGACCGCGGCGAGACCCTGCTGGCTGCGTACTCTGCTGAACAACGACACGCTCCCTGTCTGACCCACCGATGTCGGTGCGAGTCGATCTCCGACGGCTGCGACCCTAAACGGGTCACATGACACAAGTATTGCCGGGGTGTCCGGCAGGTGAACTCCGGACGGCGTCATCCCGGCCACGGCATGCGACGGGCCCCGGCCGTCCGAGACGGCCGGGGCCCGTGGAGCCGACGGGGTCAGCCCCCGATGACCACCCGGCGCACGCCGGTCCAGCGCGCCGGGTCGGTGACGCGGCGGCCGTCGACGAGCACCGTCACGCCCGGCAGGTCGGCCGGGGCGAGGGTGCGGTACTCCGCGTGGTCGGCCTGGATGACAGCGGCGCCGACCGGCTCGCCGTCGTAGCCGGGCAGGCCGTGCGCGACCAGCTCCTCGTTGGTGTACATCGGGTCCGAGACGTACGGCACCGCGCCCCGGCGGCGCAGCGCCTCCACGGTCGGGAAGACGCCGGAGAACGCGGTCTCCTTGACGCCGCCGCGGTAGGCGGCGCCCAGCACCAGCACGCCCACCCCGGTCAGGTCGCCGTACGCGGCGGCGAGCAGGTCGACCGCGTACTCCGGCATGGCCGCGTTCGCCTCACGGGCCGAGCGGACCACGGTGGCGGCCGGGTCGTTCCACAGGTACATCCGCGGGTAGATCGGGATGCAGTGGCCGCCGACCGCGATGCCCGGCGAGTGGATGTGGCTGTACGGCTGCGTGTTGCACGCCTCGATGACCTTGGTGACGTCCACGCCGACGGTGTCGGCGAAGCGGGCGAACTGGTTCGCCAGGCCGATGTTCACGTCCCGGTAGGTCGTCTCGGCGAGCTTGGCCAGCTCCGACGCCTCGGCCGAGCCGAGATCCCACACGCCGTTGGGGCGGTCCAGGTCGGGCCGCTCGTCGAAGTCGAGCACCGCCTCGTAGAACCGCACGCCGTGCGCGGCCGACGCCTCGTCGATGCCGCCGACCAGCTTCGGGTAGCGGCGCAGGTCGGCGAAGACCCGGCCGGTGAGCACCCGCTCGGGGCTGAACACCAGGTGGAAGTCGGTGCCGGCGGTCAGGCCGGAGCCCTCGGCGAGCATCGACGCCCACCGGTTGCGGGTGGTGCCGACCGGCAGCGTGGTCTCGTAGCTGACCAGCGTGCCCGGCTTCAGCCCACGGGCGATGGCCCGGGTGGCGTCGTCCATCCAGCCGAAGTCCGGCACGCCCTCGGCGTCCACGAACAGCGGCACGACCACGACGACCGCCTCCGACTCGGCGACCGCGGCGGCGGTGTCGGTGGTGGCCGACAGCAGGCCGGCGGCCACCGTCTCCTTGAGCTTGACGTCCAGGTCGGCCTCGCCCGGGAAGGGCACGGCACCGTCGTTGACCAGCTGGACGACCCGCTCGGAGACGTCGGCGCCGATCACCCGGTGCCCCTTGGACGCGAACTGCACGGCCAGCGGCAGACCGATCTTGCCGAGCGCGACGACGCAGATGTTCATGAACTACTTTCCTCCAGAGGGCCAGATTCGGCGCAGGCGGGCAAGGAACCGACCGGGGGTCACCGGCGTGATCGCGACGATCACCTGGCCCTTGTGGTTCGTGGTGGGCGTGACGAGATGCCATCGGACACCGCGCCGGGCCACCAGCCGGGGTGCGGAGACCGGGCGGTCGGTGCGCATCGGCGCCGAGCCCGTCCCGCCCAGGGCGGAGACCTCGGCGCGTACGATACGACGCTCGCCCGTCCCCGCGACGACCGCCAGCAAACGGTCCACCGCGAAGTCCGTCCGTACGACGGTACCGGGGCCGGAGGACTCGACCGACGTGACACCCGTCAGGTCGCCCACGCTGACGCGCAGCGCCTCCGCGCTCAGCTCGGCCAGCTCGGCCCAGCGGCTGCGCGCGGTGACCACCAGAGCCCGCGCCCCGGCGGCGTCGCGTCCCCAGGCCAGCTTGGTCGCGGTCAGCTTGGCCAGTATCGCGGCGGCACGCTCGGTCACGTCGTACCAGTCGTCCGGGTAGCCGAACGCCGGGTCGCGGAAGCCGACCTGGTCGGCGTACCAGCGGTCGCCCTCGATGACGACCTCGCACAGCGACCGGTCGGACTGCTGGCCGACGAGCGTGCGCAGCGCGTCGAGGTCACCGTCACGCGCCACCGCCAACCGCACCCGCTCCTCGGGCGCCATCCGGGCGGTGACCCCCTCGGTCAGGTACGCCTCGGCGAGCTTGCGGATCCGGTCGTGGACGTGCCGCTGGACGTCCGGGGAGAGGGCGAGGAACTCCGTGCGGAGCAGCTTCGCCACCTCCCAGGTGAAGTGGCGTACCAGCACCGCGTCCCGCCGCGGGCCGGGCTCGATCAGCCCGGCGACGAAACCGACGAGCTCCTCGGCGCAGCGCAGCCGCTCCTCGAACCGGCTCGCGTACGTGATGTTCTGGGCGTTGTCCCGCTTGACCGCGTAGTAGTACTCGTAGTCGCCGAGGACGGACACCTTCTTCGCCCGGAAGCACGCCTCCAGCGTGAACGGCTGGTCGCTGCCCATCGGCATGTCCGTGCGGTACCGCAGGCCGTACCGCTCGATCAGGTCCCGGCGGAACAGCTTGGTGTTCGACAACGACCAGGGCAGGTCGCTGTCGAACAGGTCGAGCCGCTCCTGGGTGGTGGCGTAGACGGCCTGGTGCACGTACCGCTTGTTGGTGCCGACCATCCGGCCCAGCACCACGTCGGAGTCCCACCGGTCGGCGGCCTCGACGAGGCGCTCCAGCGCCTCCGGGCCGAGGTGGTCGTCCGAACCGATGAAGAAGACGTACCGGCCTCGGGCGTGGTCGAGCGCCAGGTTGCTCGGCGCCGCCGGGCCGCCGGAGTTGGCCTGGTGCAGCACCCGGACCGTGCCCGGGTAGCGCTTGGCGTAGCGGTCCAGTTCGGCACCGCTGCCGTCGGTGGAGCCGTCGTCGACGGCGACGACCTCCAGCCGGTCCAGGCCGATGGTCTGCCCGACGAGGGAGTCGAGGCAGGCGGTCAGGTACGGCATGGTGTTGTAGACGGCGACCACCACCGTCACGTCCGGCCCGCTCACGCGCCCACCTCCACCTGTGCCGGCTCCACCGGGGCGTGCGCCGCCGGCGCCGGCCGGGGCGGGGCGTCGGGCAGCAGCCGGGAGTAGACCTCGTCGAGCACCCGCGCCTGCGCCTCCCACGTCCAGCCGGCCAGCAGGCCCGGCCGGTCGTACGCGGCGCGGTACCGCTGCGGGTCGGCGAGCACGGCGGTGACCGCGCGGACGAAGTCGGCCACGTCCTCGGCGCGGAACACCTCGCCCTGACCGGTCTCCCGGACAGTCTCGGCCATGGTGCGCACGTCGGAGACGACCAGCGGCAGACCGGCGTGTGAATACTCGAAGAACTTGGTGATCAGCGCGATCTCGTGGTTCGGCCAGTGCTGGATCGGGATGACGCCGACCTGCGCGCCGCTGAGGAACCGGACCACCTGGTGGTGCGGCACGTACGGCAGCACGTGCACCCGGTCCGCCACACCCAGCTCGCCGGCCCGGGTGACCAGGCCCCGGACGTACGCCGAGTCGGGCTTGTTGACCACGAACGCGACGTGCGCGCCGGGCAGCCGGGGCAGCGCCTCGACCATCACGCCGAGACCGCGCTTGGCGGCGGCCACCCCGCTGTAGACCAGCAGCGGGGTGTCCGGCCCGAGCCCGCAACGGGCACGGATGTCCGGCGCCGGTTCGGCCGGGTCCGCCGGCAGCTCGTCCACCGCCGGGGCGTTGAGCACGACCGCGGGCCGTTCGGCCAGCCCGTGCTCGGTGCGCAGCAGGTCGGCCAGGCCGCCGGAGACGGTCATGGTGGCGTCGGCGTACGGCACGTACTCCCGCTCGTGCGCCACGTTGCCGGGCAGCCAGCGGGCGTTGTCGCGCCACGGCTGCACGCCGGGCAGGTACTCGTGGGCGTCCCAGAGCAGCGCGATCCGCCGCCCCTTCGCGGCGGCTCGGACCTTCGCGCGGGCGCCGACGCCGAGCATCCGGAAGTCGTTGGCGTGGATCAGGTCCGGCGCCAGCTCGTCGACCACCGGGCCGTAGGCCAGCTCGTAGTCCCACAGGCCCGGCTCCAGTCGCCGCCACGCGCCGTCGCCGCGCAGTCCGCGCCAGAACATCGTGTACGCGCGGTCCCAGGGGCCGTCCAGCTTGCGGCCCTTGCGGGCCCGGGTGAGCTGACGGTTGCGGAAACCGACCCACTTGCGGGTCAGGCCGGACAGCTTCTCCTCGGCGCGCAGCGCGGCCCAGGGCAGCCCGCCCGGCCGGCCCGCGCCGGACTCGCGGGCCGCGACGGTGAGCGCCGCCCGGCGTACCGCCAGGTCCGCGCGCCAGGCCTTCACCGCCTGGGTACGGTGCGCCGCGATGCCGCTGGGCGGATAGGCGAGCGGGTGCCGCAGCCAGGCCCGGCGGAACTCGTGCCGGCGGCGGGCCAGCGGCTCGGGCATCGGCACGAGGCGCACCTCGGCGGCGCCGAGGCGCCAGCTCTGCGGGCTGCCGACCGGCGCCCGGCCGAGCAGCACGACGTCCCAGCCGGCGTCGGCGGCGGAACGGGCCGCCTTCTGCACCCGGGAGTCGCCGATGACCCCGTTGTCCACCAGCATCACGACCCGTCCCCGGGTGCCCGCCGCTGCGGTCGTGCCGTCAGATCCCATTCCTGCCCGTTTCGTCGTCGCCAGCACCGCGCCCGCGGACCCGAGCGAGTCTACGACAGCGGATCGGACCCGGACGTCCGCCGCCGCCGGTGCCCCCCGACCTGCTGTGACTGTTGCTACCCTCCACCCTGTTCAACGACCGGCGCCCGCTCCGGGTCGTTCGCCGGGTCGCCGGCCGCGCCACGCGGGCCTTCGGCCAACCGCAGCTCAGCGCGAACGGGACCGCACAATGGACGTGGTGACCACCGAGGAACCCCGCCGGCCCGCACCAGCCCCGCCGAGCGGGCCGGCCACAGCCGAGCGCCCCCGGCCGGGCCCCGTCCGGCGGCTGCGCGACGCCGCCCGGGACGCGGCGCCCGCGCTGGCGGTGTACGCGGTGATCCGGCTGATCGGCGTGCTGGCCGTGTACGTCTGGGCCCGGTCGCTGAACCTCTCCCCGGTGCGCGAGCTGACCCTGTCCGACGCCACGTACTACCTCGCCATCGCCCAACGGGGCTACGACGGGTACGAGCGGGTGCAGAGCGACATGGCGTTCTTCCCGCTGTATCCGGCCCTGATCGGCGTGGTGGAACGGCTCACCCCGCTCGGCCCGCGTACCGCCGGGCTGGCCGTGGCCACGCTCGCCGGCCTGGCGGCGGCCTGGGCCCTGTACGCGATCGGCTCGTACCTGCACGACCGTCGCACCGGCGTGCTGCTCGCCGCGCTCTGGGCCGCGCTGCCGCACGCCGTCGTGCAGTCGATGGCCTACAGCGAGACGCTGTTCACCGCCCTGGCCGCGTGGACGCTGTACGCGCTGCTGCGCCGCCACTGGCTGACCGCGGGCGCGCTCTGCCTGTTCGCCGGCCTGACCCGGCCCACCGCCTCGTCGCTGATCCCGGTGGTCGGCCTGGCCGCGCTGCTGGCTGTGGTCCGGCGCCGGGACGGCTGGCGGCCGTGGGTGGCCATGCTGCTCGCCCCGGCCGGATGGCTCGGCTACCTGGCCTGGGTGGGCGTCCAGACCGGGCGGCCGGACGGCTGGTTCCACATCCAGTCCGCCGGCTGGCGCAGCCACTTCGACTTCGGCGTGGACACGTTCCGGCGGGGACGTGAGGTGCTGGCGGTGTCCGCGACGCCGCAGATGCTCGTGGTGAGCCTGGTGCTGCTGCTGGCGCTGATGTTCTTCGTGCTCAGCGTGATCGACCGCCAGCCCTGGGAACTGCTGCTGTTCAGCGGGCTGATGCTCGTCACCACGCTCGGCGCGGCGGGCTACTACCACTCCAAGGCGCGGTTCCTGGTGCCGGCGTTCGCGCTGCTGCTGCCGGCCGCCGTCGGCCTGGCCCGGGCCGGGCGGGCCCGGGCCGTCACCGTGCTGGTCGCGCTCACCGCGTTCTCGACCTACTTCGGCGGCTACCTGCTGCTCATCTGGACCAGATCGCCGTGACGCTCACCGGGTGAGCGGGCGGACATCCCACAGCCAGACGTCCGCCACCCGCTGCCCCGGCCCGTACAGCGCGTCGAGCACCACCTTGAGGTCGTCGTGGCGGCGTGCCCGATCCGGCAGCGCCACCGCGTCGGCCTTCCAGTGCCGTACGTCGGCGCGGGCCTGCTCGACGTCCGCCGGCCCGACCGCGGTGTCCCGCTGGCCCCGCGACACGGCGGTGAGCAGCTTCGCGGTCGGCTGCGGCTCGACTCCCCACCGTCCGGTGTTGTCGGTCTTCGACACGGGTGCGAGGAAGTACCCCTCCGGGACGGCGAAGCCGGCCAGCGCGGCGGAACTCCAGTACAGCGACGTCATGCCGTCCACCGGAACCGGCACCAGGGTGCGGCCGGGGGCGACGTGGTCCTTCCAGACGCCGGCGGTGACGAAGTCCGGCACCGGGTTGCGCCCGCGCGCCTCCAGCGGGGTGGGCAGGATCGGCAGCAGCGCGGCGAACAGCGCGACCGCGGCCAGGCGGGGAACCAGCCGGGACCGGCCGGCCTCGCCCTCCCGTACCCGGGCCACCCGGTCCCCGGCGACCGCGAACAGCACGCCGAGCGCCACCGTGGTGATCAGCGCGAACCGGGAGACCACCACCGAGTCGAACACCGGCAGCTCGGACACCAGCGCGAACGGCGCCGGCACGTCGGTGCGCCGGGTACCGACGGTCCAGGTGGTGCCGATCGAGAACACGGCCGAGATCAGCGCGACCACGGCGAGCACCCGGACCACGATCTCGCGGCGCAGCCACCACGCGGCGCCCAGCGCGAGGATCACCACCGACCAGCCGTAGAAGCTGGCCTGCTCGGTGGTGTTCGGGCCCCAGCGCAGGGCGCTGGTGGGGCTGCCGGCCACCGACTCGGTGGCGTACCGCACGAACGACCCGAGGGTCAGCGCGTAGACGTCCGGGTTGCCCGGGTGACCGACCCGGTGCTGCGGACCGGCGAACTGCATCCACAGCGGGTACGCGGCGGCGGCCCCGACGAGCACACCCGTCACGGCGAGCCCGCCGAGCATCGGCCCGGCCCGGCGCAGCGCCTCGCGCGGCCGGAAGATCACGTAGCCGATCACCATCATCAGGCAGCCGAGCGCGGTCAGGAAGAGGATCTCCAGGCTGACGAAGAACTGCGCCACCACGAGCGCGCCCAGGACCAGGCCGTTGCGCACCGGGCGGCCGTCCCGGGCCAGCCTGATCACCTGCCACAGGATGAACGGCACCAGCCACTGGGCGGTGATGTGCGGGTGGCCGTTGCTGTGCGACACCAGCGCCGGCGCGAAGGCGCAGAACAGGCCACCGGCGAACGCGGCCGCCCGGGACGAGACCAGGTTCCGGGACAGCACGTGGTACCAGGCGTACGCGGTGCCCGCCAGGTTGAGCGTGATGAACAGCAGGTACGCGAACGGCGCGCCGAACAGCAGGGTGACCGGGGACAGCACCAGCCCGGGCAGCTGCATGCCGACGTTGGTCATCAGGTTCACGCCGTCCGGGGCGTTCTGCAAGGTGGTGAAGAACGGGTTCTCCAGGTTGCTGACCGCGTGCGCGGCGTACGCCAGCATCCACTCGTTGAAGCCCTGGTCGTTCGGGCGGCTGCCGAGCAGCCGGCCGTCGGGGTTCACCCAGCCCCGCGCGGTCACCCAGAACGCGCCGGCCAGGTAGATCGCCGCGACCAGCAGGTCCGGCCGCATCCGGTGCCACCGCCCCGGGCGGTCGGCGCGCTCCGGCGCGTCGGTCTCCGGCTGCGCCTGCTGCTGCGGCGCGGCGTCGGCGGGCCGGTCCCCGCCTTCGGAAGTGGGCGGCGTCGCGGTCGCGTCGGTGGCGTCGGCCACCGACCCACCGGCGTCTGGGGTGCGGGTACGGATGTCGGGCCCGGGGGCGGTCATGGCGCCGTAGTGTACGCAAGCCGGGCCGCGGCGCCGGGCCAGGCTCGCCAGGCCGGTGAAGAGTCGGCGACGATCCGCCGGCGGCGGGGCGTACCAGCGGTGACCGGTCCGCGCCGCGGCGGGCCGCGAGCCGCCGGGTGGGCACCCGCCGGACCGGGGTGATCCGGCCGGTTCGGTTAGGCTGGTCCCTCGTGTCCCGTTCCACGCCACCGGTCACCGTGCTCCCCGTCGGGGCGGCGGCGTCCGGTGACGAGGGGTGGCCCGGCCCACCATCACGCGCCGGCCGCGTCCGCGTACGTCGTCCGGCGGCGGACGGGGCACTACTATTCCTAGGGCCTGCGGGCACCGGCCCGGCCACGTGGCCGGGGTCCACGGCCTCCCGACTCGGGCGGCGGCCGGTCCGCACCGAGAATCCGTCGCAGATCACGAGGAGTCACGTGTGAAGGTCGTCAGCATCGTCGGCGCCCGACCGCAGTTGGTGAAGCTGGCGCCCATCGCGGCGGCGTTCGCCGAGGACGGGTGCGAGCACGTGATCGTGCACACCGGTCAGCACTACGACGCCGACCTGTCCGACGTCTTCTTCTCCGGCCTCGGCATCCCCGACCCGGACGTGCACCTGGGAATCGGCTCCGGCAGCCACGGCGTGCAGACCGGCAACACGCTGGCCGCCCTGGACCCGGTGCTCGCCGCCGAGGCGCCGGACTGGGTGCTGGTGTACGGCGACACCAACTCGACGCTGGCCGGCACGCTGTCGGCGGTGAAGCAGCACCTGCGGGTGGCACACCTGGAGGCCGGGCTGCGGTCGTTCAACCGGCGGATGCCGGAGGAGCACAACCGGGTGCTCACCGACCACGCCGCCGATCTGCTGCTGGCCCCCACCGAGGAGGCCGTACGGCACCTGGCCACGGAGGGCCTGGCCGCCCGTACCGAGCTGGTCGGTGACGTCATGGTGGACGTCTGCCTGCGGGTCCGCGACGACGTGGCGCGGGGCGGGCAGCCCCGCCCGGCGCTGCCCGACGGCATCGACCCGGACGCGCCGTACCTGCTCGCCACGCTGCACCGCGCGGAGAACACCGACGACCCGAAGCGGCTCGCCACGCTGCTCGACGCGCTCGCCGACCTGCCCGTGCCGGTCGCGCTGCTGGCCCACCCGCGGCTGGTCGCCCGCGCCGACGAGCACGGGCTGAAGCTGACCCGGGGCGCGCTGCACGCCGGCCGGCCGCTGCCGTACGCCGCGATGGTGGCCGCGGTGGTCGGCTCCGCCGGCGTGGTCACCGACTCGGGCGGCCTGCAGAAGGAGGCGTACCTGCTGGACCGGCCGTGCACCACGCTGCGCACCGAGACGGAATGGGTCGAGACGCTGGCCGACGGCTGGAACGTGCTGGTGCCGGACCCGCGCGAGCTGGGTACCCGGTGGGCGGCCACCGCGACGCGGCCCGCCCCGGAGGCGCCGCGCGGCACCCCGTACGGTGACGGCCGCGCGGCCCGGCGGGTCGCCGAGACGCTGCGGCGGCACCTGGCATGACGACCCGCGCCCTCCTCACGATCGGTTATCCGCGATGACCAACCGGACCGTCCCGCTCCCCCGCTCCCACGGCGGGAAGCGGCCGCACGCCATCTACCTCGCGATCGGCTTCCCGCCCGCGGCGAAGAGCAGCGCGTACCGGCTGCGCGAGACGGCGAACCAGTTCGTCGCCCAGGGCTGGGACATCACCGTCGTCACGATCTGCCAGCAGGCGTGGGAGCGGGAGTACGGCCTGGACCACACGCTCTCCGAGAAGGTCGACCCGCGGGTGCGGGTGGTCGAGCTGCCGCTGATCCGGGAGGACCTGGAAACCGACATCCGGGCGTTCTCCGAGGAGCGCTCGCTGGACCCGGCGGGCTGGATCAAGCGGCTGCGCAAGCGCGAGCAGAAGGCGTTCCCGGAGCCGGTCTTCGGCGGCTGGCGGTACGAGCTGGAGAAGGCGGTGCTGCGGCTGCACCGCGAGCACCCGGCCGACCTGCTGCTCGCCTCCTGCGCCCCGTACGTGAACCTGGCGGCCACCTGGAAGCTGTGGGAGGAGCACAAGGTCCCGTACGCGGTCGACTTCCGCGACGGCTGGTCGCTCGACGTGATCGGCGGCGGTGAGGCGTTCACCCGCGACTCCGTGTCCGGCCGGTGGGAGTCCACGGTGCTGGAGCACGCGCAGGCGGTGTGGTGCGTCAACGACCCGATCGCCGGCTTCTACCGCGAGCGGTACCCGCACCTGGCCGAGCGGGTGCACGTGGTGCGCAACGGCTACGACGAGGACAGCCTCCCGGACATCTCCGGCCGCTCGCCGGACCCGGCCGCCGGGCTGACCTTCGGCTACCTGGGCTCGGTCAACTTCAGCCCCGCGTTCCTGGAGTCGGTGCTGGACGCCTGGCGGATCGCCCGGCGCGACGACCCGCTGCTGGCCCGGTCCCGGTTCGAGGTGCGCGGGCACATCGGCGCGGGCGCCGCGCGCGAGGCCAACCGGCACATGGACCTGCTCAAGGAGGCCGCTGTCGACGGGGTCAGCTTCGGCGGCCCGGTGCCGAAGGCCGAGCTGGCGGCGACGTACGGCTCCTGGGACGCACTGGTGCTGATGCTCGTCGGCGGACGATTCGTCACCTCCGGCAAGGTGTACGAGTTCATGGCCAGCGGCCTGCCCGTGCTCTCCGCCCACGACGTCGACCACGACGCCAGCAACGTGCTGGCCGGCCATCCGCTGTGGACCGGGGCGGTCGGGCTCGACCCGCAGCGGCTCGCCGGCTCCTTCGTGGAGGCCGGCCGGATGGCCCTCAAGGCGACCGACGCCGACCGGGCCGCCGCCCGGGAACTGGCCCGCCGCTTCGCCCGGCCGGCCGTGCTCGCCCCGGCGGTCCGCCGCCTCACCGAACTCGTCCGGCCGACCGGCGCCGGCGCGGCCACCCCGGCCACGACCTCCTCGACGGGAGATGCCCGACCGTGACCACAGTGCTCATCGTGGCCGCCGCCGCACCGAAGCAGCCGGCCGTGCTGGTCGAGGCGCTGGAACGCTTCCGCAGCCGCGGCGCCCGCGTCACGGTGGCCTGCTTCTTCGACGCCGAGGAACTCCCGGTCGACCCGGCGCTGGCCGAGGTGCGGTCGTTCGTCGTACCCGCCGACAAGCGCGACGCCCGGCTGCGGCGGGCGCTCGGCCGGGCGCAGGCCAACCGCAAGATCTGGCTGCACGCGCAGCGCCACGCCTGGCTGCGGCAGCGTTTCCGGTCCGCCGACCTGCTGGTGGCCCTCGACCCCCGCTCGGTCCACACGGTGTGGGAGATGGCCCAGCGCAACACCCGGGCCGGTGCGCACTACGGGCTCGTGCCGGCGCAGCGGGCCCTCGACGCGCCCCGCGCCGAGCCGGTCGGCAAGCGGCTGGAGCGGCAGGTCGCGGCGGCCGCCGGCATCGGCACCCGGGGCGCCAAGCGGGCGGCGGTGGAGACGGTGCGCACCACCGTCCAGAAGGCCACCGGCCAGCGGATCATGAGCAACCCGGCGGGCGCCTGGTTCTGGTCCCGCGCGGTCGCCGCGCCCCGCGTACCGGACCGGCTGCGCAGCAAGCTCGCGGTACGGCTGCACGACAGCGCGGTCAAGGCGGGCCGTCCGGCGGTGGCCGCCCGGACCGCCGCGGCCGCGGTCAGCCGGATCAACAGCGCCGCCACGCGCGCGGACGTGCTCACCAAGGCGGCGCAGAGCGAACTGGCCCTCGGGCACGTCCCGTCCGGCCTGCACGACGCGATCCAAGCCCAGCTCGCGCTGGCCGACGCCCGGCTGGCGAAGGACCCCAAGAAGGCCGCCGCGGCGGTGTCCCGGGCGTGGAGCCTGGCGTCCAACCGGGTGCTGCACTTCGACCGGCTCTCCTCGCCGATGAGCGACGACCCGGGCGCCTTCCTGGCCCCGTTCCGGGAGAGCACGGCGGCCCGGAAGCTGTCCGAGCCGCGGGGCCGGCTCGCCCCGGCCGCCCCGGCGCCCACCGACCGGCCGCTGCGGCTGCTGGTCACCACGCTGATCAACGACAACTTCCTCCAGGAGATCCTGGAGCGCTACCGGGCGATGCCGAACGTCGAGGTCCGTTTCCTGGACCTGTACGAGGACCCGGTGACCCGCCCGCTGGCGCTCAGCGGCAGCACCGTGATGGAGCACCTGCTCGGCGCCGAGTCGACGTACGGCGCCAAGATCGAGGAGTGGCTGCGGCCGCACCTGGACTGGGCGGACACCGTCTTCGTCGACTGGTGCCAGGCCACCGCCGCGCTGTTCACGCTGCACGACCCCGGGACGGCCAGGATCATCGTCCGGCTGCACAGCTTCGAGGCGTTCAACTTCTGGCCGCACCTGGTGGACTTCTCCCGGGTCGACGACGTCGTCTTCGTCTCCGAGCACCTGAGGGACCTGTCCACCGCGGTGCTGCCCCAGCTCACCGGCGAACGGGCCCCCCGGCTGTGGGTGGTCGACAACGCGATGGACCTGCAGCGCTATCCCCGGGCCAAGCCGGCCGACGCCAGGTTCACGCTGGGGCTGGTCGGGTACAGCTCGGTGGCGAAGGACCCGCGGTGGGCGATCGACGTCCTGCGGAAGCTGCGCGAGCACGACGAGCGGTACCGCCTGACGCTCATCGGCAGCAACTTCAACAACCGGACCAGCAAGCCGGCCAAGGACTACGGCCGGCTGCTCGCCAAGGACCTGGCCGAACTGGAGCCGCTGGGCGCGGTCCGGCGCTACGGGCAGACCGACGACGTCCCGGGCGCGCTCCAGGAGGTCGGCGTCATCCTCAGCACCTCGGTGCGGGAGAGCTTCCACTGCGGCCTGGTGGAGGGCGCGGCGAGCGGCGCGGTGCCGGTGGTGCGGGACTGGCCGTTCTTCGCCGGCAAGCCGCACGGCGCCCGCACCCTGTTCCCCGCCGACTGGATGGCCGGCACCCCGGCGGAGGCGGCGGAGCGGATCCTGGCCGTCACCGCGACCGAGCAGGCGTGGGCGGAGGCCGGCCGGGCCGCCTCGGAGCACGTGCTGAAGACCTGGGACTGGGCCGTCACCCAGGCCGACTACGACCGGTTGCTGCTGGGCGACTGAACACGGTGACGCAGCGGGGCCCGGCCGGTCGGCCGGGCCCCGCTGTCGTTCTCCGCCGGTCAGCGCACCGGCACCGCCGCCCGCTGGTTCGGCACCGGCCGGACTGCGGTGTCCGCCTCCGCCGGCCGCACCGGCCCGGGGTGGTGCGGCAGCAGCCGGGTGTAGACCTCGTCCATCACCCGGGCCTGCGCCTCCCACGTCCACTGCTCCAGCACGCCCGGCCGGTCGTACGCGGCCCGGTAGCGCTGCGGGTCGGCCAGCACGGTACGCACCGCCCGGACGTAGTCGTCCAGATCCTCGGCCCGGAAGACCTCGCCGTGCCCGGTGGCCCGGGTCGCCTCGGCCATCGTCCGCACGTCGCTGACCACCATCGGCAGGCCGCCGTGGGCGTACTCGAAGAACTTGGTGATCAGCGCGATCTCGTGGTTCGGCTTGTGGTGGATCGGGATGACACCGAGGTCGGCCGGGGAGACGAACGCCGACACCTGCCAGTGCGGCACGTACGGCAGCAGGTGCACCCGGTCGGCCACGCCCAGCTCGGCGGCCAGCTCCTCCAGCTCGTACATGATCGGGGCCTTGCCGTTGGGGTGCACCGAGACCAGCGCGACGTGCGCCTCGGGCATCTCGGTGAGCCCCCGGATCATGATGTCCACGCCGCGCGACGGGTTGATGCCGCCGCAGTAGACGAGCAGCGGCGTGCCGGCGTCGATGCCGCACATCGCCCGGATGTCCGGCACCGGCGTGGCCCGCTGCTCGGCGGTGAGCGACCGCGGCGGCGCGTTCAGCACCACGGCCGGCTGCTCGGGCAGGTCGTGGCTCTCCCGCAGCAGGTCGGCCAGGGTGGACGAGACGGTGATGACCGCGTCGGCGTACGGCGCGTGCTCCCGCACGTAGGCGATCTGGGCGGGCAGCCAGCGCAGGTTCGCCGGCCGGCCGATGATGCCGGGGACGAACTCGTGCGCGTCCCAGAGCAGCTTGACGTCCCGCCCGCCGGCCCGGGCCCGCATGACCGCCCGGGCACCGACGCCGAGCATCCGGAAGTCGTGCGCGTGGATCAGGTCCGGCCGCAGCTCGTCGACCACCGAGGCGAAGGCCAGCTCGAAGTCCCACAGTTCCGGGTCCAGCCGGCGCCAGGCCCGGTCGCCGTGCACCCGCTGCCAGAACCGCAGCGCCGCGCGGTCGAGCCGGGAGTTCGGGTCCTGCTGGCTCTCCTGGAGCCGCCGCAGCTGCGCCGAGCGGAACTTGACCCACTGGAACGCCGTCTTGTTGAGGAAGTACGGCGCGGCCAGCCTGGCCTTGGCGGCCAGCTCGGCCCAGCGGGGCCCGCCCGCCGCCCGGTTCACCTTGATCTCGGAGAGACGGAACGTCAGGTCGTCCCGGCGGGCCCGCAGCGTGTTCAGCCGCCGCTTGGCGTCCGGACCCGGCTTGTACGCCAGCGGCCGGCGCAGCAGCGCGCGGCGGTACGCGACCGGATGCGTCAGCCGCCGGGGCATCCGGATCAGCCGGACCTCGGCGTCGCCGATGCGCCAGCTGTCCTCGGTCGCCGCACCCTTGAGGATGCCGACCAGGATCACCTCCCAGCCGGCCTCGGCGGCCGAACGGGCGGCCTTCTGCACCCGGGAGTCGCCGTGGACCCCGTTGTCGACCAGCATCACCACCCGTCCCCGGGTCGGTCGGGCATCGCTACTCGGGACAGCTTGCATCGGGTGCTTCTCCTCGTTGGCGGGGCGGTGCACGGGCGGTCGGCGGGTCACCGGAGGAAGGCGTCGAATGCCTCGGCGGTCCGCCGGCCGTCGTGGTGGTCACGGACGTAACGCGCACCCTCCGCGGCCAGGGCGACCGCGGCGGGCCTGTCGTCGAGCAGCGACTCGATCGTCTTGACGAGCGTGCCGGGTGTGGCGTTGGCGATCGGCGGCTGGACCCCGGCGGCCCGGTGCGGTCCTTCGCTCACGTACGCCACCACGACCTTGCCGGCGGCCATCCCCTCACAGGAGAAGGTGCCGTAGCTGCCCATCACCAACTGGTCGACCACGATGTCGCAGTCCTGCACCAGGCGGCGCATCTCGCTGTGCGGCAGACCCTCCACCAGGCGCAGTTCGATGATCCGTCGATCGTGCAGCTCCTGCAACCGGGGCAGGAGCCGGTCGGTGCCCTTGGTCCAGCGGTTGGACGGGGCGTGCAGCACCACCGGCCGGGTGCGTTCCAGCACCGGCCGGTCGCAGGCCCACGCGTCCACGTCCACGATCAGCGGCGCCCAGGTGGCGAACGGCACGTCGTCCAGCAGGTCCGGGGTGGTCACGAAGAACGGCAGGCCGCTCTCCTCGGCGGTGCGCCGGTTCCGCTCGGCCACCACGGTGAGCCGCTCGCGCAGTTCCTCCGGCGCGTCCCGGAACGCGGACTCGGCGTGCCGCTCCAGGTGCGCGCCGGGGTGGCGGATCTCACTGCCGTGCGCCAGCAGTGCGACCTTGAGCCGGGCCCGGCGCAGCGCGGGCAGGTCCGCGGCGATGTCGTCGCCGTTGAGCCGGCCGAGCACCGGGCGGAACGCGTCCACGATCAGGTGCGTGTACCAGCCGAGCACCCGCGCCGCCTGCTGCATCTGCACGTCGAGCCGGTGCTCGCCGGGGAAGTGCAGATACCGGTCGGCCGGGTAGCGGTAGGTGGCCGGTGGCTTGGCCACGACCAGCTCGATGCCGACGTCCGCCCGCGCGGCGCTGATCGCCACCGCGAGGGCGGAGAGCTGCCCGGCGAAGTTCGCCGTGCCCAGACCCAGCCGGACCGGTCCGGCGCCGAGCGCCCGCCACCGGCCCGGTGTGCCGGCCTCGACCGGCGCGGCCGCCGGCTCCGGCGGTTCCGGCGTCTCCGCCGCGTCGTCGCCGCCCCGCTGCCAGGCCCGTTCCACCGCCTTGGCGAAGGAGGGCACCGAGCCGGGCGCGTAGAAGTCGCCGGCCCGGTGGCGGGCCAGGTGCTCGCGGACCACCCGGTTGTCGGCGGCCACCACCCGCAGCCCGGCGGCGAGGCAGGTGTCGAGCAGCCCGAGGCCGGCGTCCGGCGCGAACCCGAACACGGCCACGTCCCCCGAGGCGAGGAACGCGGCCGTCATCGTGCGGGGGCGCGGCACCGGGTGGACCCGGCGGCGAGCCTTGCCGGCCCGGCGGACCAGGTCCTGGGCGGCCGCCTGCTCCGCCGCGTCGCAGACCAGCGCCAGGTGGAACTCGGGCAACCGGGCCAGGGCGCGCAGCACGCCGTCCAGCGCCCGGTCGCCGCTGATCCCGCCGGCGTGCACCAGCAGCGGCGTGCCGGCGGGAAGTTCACACAGTTCGCGTACCGAAGGGGTCTCCCAGGGGCGCGTGCCGGCGGCGGCCCGGCGGAGCGCGATGCGCCACCGCCGGGGTATCCGCCGCCGTACCGCGGAGACCGTCCGCCGCACCGGCGCCGGGCTCATCGCAGTGCCGGCTCCGCGTCGCTGCCGCTGGCCGCGACGGACACGACCTTGCCGTCGGCGGACGACTCCAGCAGGGCGGCCGCGACCTGCACGGTACGCAGACCCTGCCGCAGCGTGACGATGTCGCTCTGCTTGCCCTCCACCGCGTCCCGGAAGCGCTCGTGCTCGACCAGCAGCGGCTCCCGCTTCGGGATGGCGTAGCGGACCATGTCGCCCTCGGCCACGCCGCGGAACGCGCGCAGCGCCTCCCACTCGGTGTCGATGGCGGCGTTGGCGTAGAACGTCAGGTCGGCGGTGAGCGTGTCGGCCACGAAGCAGCCCTTGTCACCGGTGACCACGGTCGACCGCTCCTTGAGCGGGCTGAGCCAGTTCACCAGGTGGTTGACCATCGTGCCGTCGGCGAGCTGGCCGACCACGGCGACCATGTCCTCGTGCAGCCGGCCGCTGCGCGAGACCGTGCGGGCGGCGACCGAGGTGTACTGCTGGCCGGTCACCCAGGCGGTCAGGTCGATGTCGTGGGTGGCCAGGTCCATCACCACGCCGACGTCGGCGATCCGGTGCGGGAACGGGCCCTGGCGCCGGGTCACGACCTGGAACACCTCGCCCAGTTCGCCCGCCTCCAGGCGGGTACGCAGGCTCTGCAGTGCCGGGTTGTAGCGCTCGATGTGCCCGACGCCGGCGACCAGGCCGGCCTTCTCGAACGCCTCGACCAGACGGGTGGCGGCGTCGACGGACTGGGCGAGCGGCTTCTCGATGAGCGCGCAGACGCCGTTGGCGGCCAGCTCCATGCCGATCGGCTCGTGCAGCGCCGTCGGGCAGGCCACCACCGCGTAGTCGACACCGAGGGCGAGCAGGTCGCTCAGCTCGGGCACCACGGGCGCGCGCAGCGTGCCGGTCACGTCGCCGGCCGGGTCGACCACACCGACCAGCTCGACGCCGTCCAGGTTGGACAGCACGCGGGCGTGGTTGCGCCCCATCGCGCCGAGGCCGATCAGGCCGGCCCGCAGCTTCCGTCCGCCGTCGCTCATCGGGCACCGCCGGCCAAGTTCGCGCCCTCGGCGATCCGCTCCAGCTCGGCCTGGCTCAGCGACGGGTGCACCGGCAGCGAGACCACCTCGGCGGCGGCCCGCTCGGTCTCCGGCAGGTCCCACGCGCCCGGCTTGCCGTCGACGAGGTACGGCTTGAGCCGGTGGATCGGGGTCGGGTAGTAGACCGCGTTGCCGATGCCCAGCTCGGTGAGGCGGGCCTGGGCGGCGTCGCGGTCGCCCCGCACCCGCACCGTGTACTGGTGGTAGACGTGCTTGGCGCCGTCGGCGACCGGCGGGGTGACCATGCCGGTGATCGCCGAGTCGAGGAACTTGGCGTTGGCGCGGCGCTGCTCGGTCCACTCGGCGAGCTGGGTGAGCTGCACCCGGCCGATCGCGGCGGCCACGTCGGTCATCCGCATGTTGGCGCCGACGATCTCGTTGGCGTACCGCTGCTCCATGCCCTGGTTGCGCAGCAGCCGCAGGGTGCGGGCGAGGTCCGCGTCGGCGGTGCTGATCATGCCGCCCTCGAGCGAGTGCATGTTCTTCGTGGGGTAGAAGCTGAAGCACCCGGCGGTGCCGAACGCGCCGACCGGCGTGCCGTTCAGCTCGGCGCCGTGCGCCTGCGCGGCGTCCTCGACCACGGCGAGGCCGTGCTGCTGCGCGATCTCCATGATCCGGTCCATCGCGGCCGGGTGGCCGTAGAGGTGCACCGGCATGATCGCGACGGTCTTCGGCGTGATCGCGGCGGCGACCGCCTCCGGGTCGACGCAGAAGCTGCCCGGCTCGATGTCCACGAAGACCGGCTCGGCGCCGACCAGCCGGACCGCGTTGCCGCTGGCCGCGAAGGAGAACGACGGGACGATGACCTCGTCGCCCGGGCCGAAGCCGAGCGCCATCAGCGTCAGCTGGAGCGCGGAGGTGCCGGAGTTGACGGCGACGCAGTGCCGGCCGCCGACCAGGTCGCCGAACTCCTCCTCGAACGCCGCGACCTCGGGGCCCTGCACGACCCGGCCGCTCCGCAGCACCCGGACGGCCGCCTCGATCTCGGCCTCGCCGATGATCGGCCGTGCGGGGGGAATGAACTCTGGATGCGGCCCGACCATGGGGCTTCCTCCTGTCGACGCGGGATTCATGGGAGACATTTCGGGGGATAGTACCGGTCTGTCGGGAAAACCAGCGGGTTGCACTGATTGTCCGACCGGATGTGACCTTCTGTTCATGATCGACGACGGCCCTCCGGGGGCGGCCCGGGGTTCAGACTTCCACCTCGTCGCGTACAGGCCCCACGCATGCTACCCGCAGCGCGGCGACGATCGCGGCCGCCATCCGGGGCACCTCGGCGGGCTCCAGAGGGGCCCGGGAGATCGCCATCCGCCAGTAAACCGGGCCGACGATGAGATCGACGGCGGCGCGCCGGTCGGTGGCCGGGGACAGCTCACCACGCTCGACCGCCCGGCCGATCAGGATCCGCCCGACGGCCTGCTGGTAGTCGTCCAGGGCGGCCTGCAGCTTCTCCGCGATCTGCGGGTTGCGGGCCGCCTCGGCCAGCAGGTCCGGGATGATCTGCGCGGCCAGCCGGTGACGCAACGCGCGCGCCATGACGTGCAGCAGGATCTCCAGGTCACCGAGGAGGCTGCCGGTGTCCAGCAGCGGGATGTTCCGGCCCGCCACCGCCGAGACCATGTCCAGCACCAGGTCGAGCTTGGAACGCCAGCGGCGGTAGATGGCGGTCTTGCTCACACCGGCCCGCCGGGCCACCGCCTCGATGGAGAGGCGACCGTAGCCGACCTCGGCCAACTCCTGCATCACGGCGGCGCGGATGGCACTGGTGATCTCCCCGCGCAGCACCGCCGCGCCGGCCGGAGCACGCCTCTTCTCGGTCGTCACGTGGAACAATGTAGCGCAACGACGGTACGGTTGCGTCCCGACGTTCGGTGGACTACCTTCCATGCAGCAGCGAGGCGGCTCCTCCCCGCCCGGCCACGCTGGATCTCTTTCACCGCACTGCTCCCCATCAGCACGAAAGATCGGAGCGCCTGAACATGGCCAACACCGCGGTGGCCGACCCCGAATCCGGACTGACCCGGGCCCAACTGGCCCAGCGGTACGGACTGCGGGTGGCCGGGGAACGACCGCCCCTGGGTGAGTACGCACGCAGGTTGTGGGCGTACCGGCACTTCATGACCGCGTACTCGCGGGCGAAGGTCGCCTCCTCGCTGAGCAACACCCAGCTCGGCCAGCTCTGGCAGGTGCTGACACCGCTCACCAACGCGGCGGTCTACTTCCTGATCTTCGGCCTGATCCTGGCCCAGAGCCGGAACGTGCCGAACTTCATCGCGTACCTGTGCACCGGCGTCTTCATCTTCATCTTCACCCAGACCGCGGCGTCCAACGGCACCAACGCGATCACCGGCAACCTGGGCCTGATCCGGGCGCTCCAGTTCCCCCGGGCCGCGCTGCCGATCACCGTCACGCTCGTGCAGCTCCAGCAGCTGCTCATGTCGATGGTGGTGCTGGCCGTGATCGTGCTGCTGACCGGCGAGCCGATCACCTTCCGCTGGATCCTGATCGTCCCGATGCTGCTGCTCCAGACGATCTTCAACGTCGGGCTGAGCATGGTGATGGCCCGCCTCGGCTCCAAGGTCACCGACCTCAAGCAGGTCATGCCGTTCGTGATGCGCACCTGGCTGTACGCCTCGGGCGTGCTCTACCCGGTGGCGCTCATCCGCGAGCACCTGCCGCCGTGGGCGGCCAACATCCTGGAGTGGAACCCGCCGCTGGTCTTCATCGAACTGGCCCGCTACGCGCTGCTCGACTCGCACCAGCCGAACCTGATCAGCTCCCCGCTGAAGCTGTGGGTGATGGGCCTGTCCTGGGCGGTCGTGATGGGCATCGGCGGGTTCGTCTACTTCTGGCGCGGAGAGAAGGAGTACGGCCGTGGCTGAGCAGACCCTGCCGCTGAACGCCGGCCCGGTGACCGACTCGGGCCGCGTCCCCACCGTGGTGGTGGACGACGTGCACGTGATCTACCGGATCCACAAGGGCGCGAGCGGCGGCACCACCCCGGTGTCCGCGCTCAAGCGGATCGTCTCCCGCACCAAGGCGCCGAACATCCGCGAGGTGCACGCGGTCAAGGGCGTGAGCTTCACCGCGTACGAGGGTGAGGCGATCGGGCTGATCGGCAGCAACGGCTCCGGCAAGTCCACACTCCTGCGCGCCATCGCCGGGCTGCTCCCGCCGGCCCGCGGCGCCGTCTACACCCAGGGCCAGCCGTCGCTGCTCGGCGTGAACGCCGCGCTGCTGAACGACCTGTCCGGCGAGCGCAACGTGGTGCTCGGCTGCCTCGCCATGGGCATGCACCCGGACGAGGTCAAGAAGATCGCCCCGGAGATCATCGAGTTCTCCGGGATCAACGAACGCGGCGACTTCGCCTCGCTGCCGATGCGCACCTACTCCTCCGGCATGGGCGCGCGGCTGCGCTTCGCGATCTCCTCGGCGAAGAAGCACGACGTGCTGCTCATCGACGAGGCGCTGGCCACCGGCGACCGCAAGTTCCGGGTCCGCAGCGAGCAGCGGGTCCGCGAACTGCGCGACAGCGCCGGCACGGTCTTCCTGGTCAGCCACTCGATCGGCTCGATCCGGGACACCTGCGAGCGGACCATCTGGCTGGAGAGCGGCGTCCTGAAGATGGACGGCCCCACCAAGGAGGTCTGCGACGCGTACGAGAACCAGAAGTAGCGCCCCGGAGCGCACCGCACCGGGTTCCGCCCGGAGCGGTGCGCTCCGGCGTACGCGTTAAGGTTTTCGGACCCATCCCCTTTCACCCAGAGTGAGGTACGGCAATGACGCAGGACCACACCACCGCACCGGACGCCGCGCCGGCGAGCCCGGCACCCTGGCGCCCCACGCGTACGGTGGCCGTGATCCTCGCCGGGGGGACCGGCACGCGCCTCGGGCTGGGCATCCCGAAGCAGCTCCTCAAGATCGCCGGTAAGCCGATCATCGAGCACACCCTCGCCGTCTTCGAGGCCGCGCCGGAGATCGACGAGATCATCGTGCTGATGGCCACCGGTCACGTCGACGACGCGCGGCGCATCGTCGCCGGCGCCGGCTTCCGCAAGGTCACCAAGGTGATCGAGGGCGGCGAGACCCGCAACGACACCACCCGGATCGCGCTCGACGCGGTCGGCGAGGGCGACGTCAACATCCTCTTCCACGACGCGGTCCGCCCGCTGGTCAGCGCCCGGATCGTGCGCGAGTGCGTGAACGCGCTCTGGACGTACTCGGCCGTGGACGTGGCCATCCCGTCCGCCGACACGATCGTCCAGGTGGACGCGGACGACTGCATCACCGACATCCCGGTCCGCTCCCGGCTGCGCCGCGGCCAGACCCCGCAGGCGTTCCGCTCCGGCACCATCCGCGAGGCGTACCGCCGTGCCGAGGGCGACCCCGACTTCGCCGCCACCGACGACTGCGGCGTGGTGCTGCGCTACCTGCCCGGCACGCCGATCAAGGTGATCGACGGCTCGGACGAGAACATCAAGGTCACCCACCCGGTCGACGTGCACCTGGCCGACAAGCTGTTCCAGCTCGCCGCCGCCCAGGCGCCCCGCCTGACCGACCACCGCAGCTACGCCGAGGAGCTGACCGGCCGGACCGTCGTGGTCTTCGGCGGCAGCTACGGCATCGGCCACGACCTGGCCGAGCTGGCCCGCTCCTACGGCGCCCAGGTCTTCCCGTTCAGCCGCTCCACCACCGGCACGCACGTCGAGCGGGCCGACGACGTGGCCGCCGCGCTGAAGACCGCGTTCGAGGCGACCGGCCGGATCGACCACGTGGTGGTCACCGCCGGCATCCTGGAGAAGGGCGCGCTCGCCGAGATGGACTCGGAGACGATGGACCGTCTCCTGCACGTCAACTTCGTCGGCCCGGTCACCATCGCGCGCCAGTCCCTGCCGTACCTCCAGCAGACCAAGGGCCAGCTGCTGCTCTACACGTCCAGCTCGTACACCCGGGGCCGGGCCCGCTACGCGCTGTACTCGGCCACCAAGGCCGCGCTGGTCAACCTGACCCAGGCGCTCGCCGACGAGTGGGCCGAGTTCGGCGTACGGGTCAACTGCGTCAACCCGGAACGCACCGCCACCCCGATGCGGACGCGCGCGTTCGGCGAGGAGCCGGAGCACACGCTGCTCTCCTCCGAGGCGGTCGCACAGGCGTCCCTGGACGTGCTGATCTCCGACCTGACCGGCCAGGTGGTCGACGTGCGCCGGTCCCCCGGCGAGCAGGTCGCCGCCGTACCGGCCCAGCCGGGCCCGCACCGCTCCGAGCTGTCCGCCGACGCCTGAACCCGACGGGACGTACCAGATGCGTGGTGACCTGGTCCGCAAGCTGCTCGCCCGGGTGCTGACCACCGGGCTGGCGGTGCTGGCCTTCCTCGTCGTGGCGCTCACCGGCGCCACCGGCTGGGGCCTGGCCCTGGCGGTCGCGGCGCTCGCCGCCACCGCCTGGGAGCGCCGGGTCCGGCCGTCGGCCGACGGCCTCGCCGAGACGGTGCTCGTCGCCGCCGGCATCCTGGTCGGCTACGCGCGGCGGCTCGACGCCGGCTTCGACCCGGCGCTGGCCGCCTCCGCGCTGGTCCTGCTCGGGCTGGTGCTGCTGGTCGGGCCGCTGCGGCAGGCCGGCGCGCTGGAGATCCGCGCGGCGAACCTCCCGGTGCGCACGTGGACACCGGTCGTCGCCGCCCGGCTCGGCGACGCGCTGCTGGCGCTGCTCGCCGTGGTGGCGCTCGCCGCCGCCCTGGCGCTGCCCGCCTGGACGGCGCTCGTCGCCGCGCTGCTCGTCGGCGCCGGCTGCGGGGCGGTCGCGCTGGACCTCGCCCGGCGCCGGTTCCGCCCGCCCGCCGGAGGCGGCCCGGTCGGCCGCGCGCTGCGCCGCCACCAGCCCGAGTTCCTGCTGCACTTCTCCGCGCCGCCCGGCTCGGAGTACCAGGTCACCATGTGGCTGCCGTACCTGGAGCGGATCGGCCGCCCGTTCGTGGTGGTGCTGCGCGAACCGGAGTTCCTGCCGGCGGTGGCCGCCGCCACCCGCGCCCCGGTGGTCCTCTGCCCCACGCTGAAGGCGCTCGACGAGGCGCTGGTGCCGAGCCTGCGGGTGGCGTTCTACGTCAACCACGGCGCGAAGAACGCCCACGTGATCCGGTTCAACCAGCTCACCCATGTGCAGCTGCACCACGGCGACAGCGACAAGGCCCCCAGCGCCAACCCGGTCTCGGCCATCTTCGACAAGATCTTCGTGGCCGGGCAGGCCGCGATCGACAGGTACGCCCGCGCCGGCGTGGAGATCCCCGCCGACAAGTTCGTCGTGGTCGGCCGGCCCCAGGTCGAGGCCGTCGAGGTACGCCGGGAGCCGGTCAGCTCACCGGCGCAGCCCACGGTCCTCTACACGCCGACCTGGACCGGGCACCACGCCGACGCCAACTACTGCTCGCTGCCGGTGGCCGAGACGCTGATCCGCCGGCTGATCGACCGGGGCGCCGCGGTGATCCTGCGCGCCCACCCGTACACCGACAAGAACCCGGCCTCGGCCCGCCAGCTCGCCCGGCTCACCGAACTGCTCGCCGCCGACCGGGCCAAGACCGGCCGGCCGCACCTGTGGGGCGCCGCCGCGAGCCGGGAGCTGACGCTCACCGAGTGCGTCAACCGCGCCGACGCGCTGGTCTCCGACGTCTCCGGGGTCATCTCCGACTGGCTCTACTCCGGCAAGCCGTACGCGGTCACCGACACCGGCGCCGACGGTGAGCACTTCGTCGAGCGGTTCCCGCTCGCGGCGTCCGGCTACGTGCTGCGGCGCGACATGTCGAACGTGGACGAGGTGCTCACCGACCTGCTCGACGCCGACCCGAAGGCGGCGCGGCGCTGGGCGGCCCGGACCCGCTACCTGGGCGACTTCCCCGCCGACGGGTACGCCGAGGCGTTCCTCACCGCCGCCCGCCGGGAACTGGAACCCGACTGGGCGGTCCCGGCGCCGCGCACGGCCGGATAGCACGCGCCCGGCCCGGCCGGCCGCCTCAGAGGTACGGGTCGAGCAGGGCGAGCACCGCCTCCGGGTCCTCGACGTGCGCGTTGTGGCCCAGTCCGGGCAGCGTGGCCACCGGCACGCCCAGCTCCTTGAGCTGCGCGTCGGTCACCATCGGGTCCAGTTCGCCCCGGGCCAGCAGCACGGGCACACCGGTGGCGGCCAGCAGGGCCGGCAGCCGGGGTTCCCCGACGGCGAACGCGGCCGGGTCCATCGCGAGCCGCCAGCGGCCGTCCACCCGGCGCAGCCCCGCCTCCACCACCGGGTGGTCCGGTGCGAACAGCCCGGCGAGCCCGGAGACCCGCAGGTAGCGGCGGGCCGCCTCGTCACGGCTGGCCAACCAGGTCACCGGCCGGGCGGCCAGCTCCTCCGACTTGGCCAGCTCGGCCGGGGACCAGACCGCCTTGATGCCGAGCCCCACCACCGCGTCGACCGGAAGCCCTCGCTGCCGGGCCGCGAGCGCCAGCGCCACCACCCCGCCGAGCGAGTGCCCGAGCAGCACCAGCCGGTCCTCGGGGCCGAGCCGGACCGGGCCGAGCCCGTCGACCACGCGCTGGGCCAGGGCCTCGAACGAGTAGCCGTCGAGCGGCGGCGACCAGCCGTGTCCCGCCAGGTCGGGGGCGAGCCAGCGGCCGGGCCAGCCGCGTTCCAGCAGCGGCGCCCAGGGCAGCCACACCTCGCCGGTGGCACCCATGCCGTGCAGGAGAATCAGGTGCCGCTTCCCCGTCGCATCGCCCATTGGCGCAGTCTGCCACCGCCCGCACACGACACGCGAGACCGAACCCCGCCACCCGCACCCCGCCCTCGCCGTCGATCTTGGAGTTGTGGCACCTTCCATAGCGGGCGAGCCGGTCATACTGGGCGCCACAAGTCCAAGATCGGCGAGCCGGGGCGGCGCATGCCACACACGGGGAAGGCCGGCGCCCCGGGTGGGGTGCCGGCCTTCGGGTGTGCGGGAATCAGGCGGAGTAGCCGCGTGTGGAGACCCAGTGCGCCAGGTCGATCGTGGTGACCCAGTACGACGGCAGCGACGGGTCGGCCGAGTCGGCGATGCGTACGGTCCGGCCGTCGTTCTTGTAGCCGACCACAGCGACGTAGTGGCCGCCCGGGAACGAGTGCCAGCCACCGTTGGTGTCGGTGGCGGTACCGGCGACGTTCGCGACGACCGCGCGGCCGTTGCTGATCGCCTCGACCACGTCTGCCTGGAGCCGGTCCATCTGGGCCGGGGTGGCGGTGCCGGGAATCATGCGGGTCCGGTACGGGTTGCCCTTGACCTGCTGGTTGAGCACGCGGGTGGTGTCCTCGGCCGAGTTGGTGCCCATCTCGGTGGTGCCGAGGGGACCGGCCAGCGCGTCCTGGCTGCGCTCGATGCCGGCGGCGCTGAGCGCGTTGCGCACGGCGGCCGGCCCGCAGTAGAAGTAGTTGATCTGCGCCTGGTAGTCGTAGTCGAGCGTCTTGCTCGACGGCGGCTTCGGCTTGGCCTTGGGCGTGGTGTCCGGGTCGGCCGTGGCCTTCTTCGACGGGGAGGCGCTCGGCGACGCGCTGGGCGCGGCGGAGGCGCTGGGCGGTACGGCGATGCGGGCCTCGCCGCGGCTGGCGGGCTGCTCGCCGAGGCGGGCGGCGCCGAGGTCGGCGACCGCTGCGGTGTTCTCCTGGACCGGGGCGTCGTCACCGGCGGTGGCGACGGTGCCGGCGCCGGCCGCCAGCACGAGCGCGGCGGCCGATCCGGCGATGATCTGGTACGGGCGTTCGGTGACGATCCGTCGCAGCTGACGCTTCAGGTGGTGCTTCAAGAAATCCTCCACGGGGCGTGAGCGGCGCACGCCGGCCCGGCACGCGGAGGAACTCACGCGTGCTGGCGGGGCCGGATGGCCGGGGGGATCGGGAACGCCCGTGATGCCGGGCGCCCAGGGGGCGGTTGCCGGTCGCGCGTCAGGCGAGCGCGGGCACCGCGATGCCGTGGAGGCGGGGGGACGATCGAGGGGTGGGCACGAGGGGTACTCCTTCCGTGGCCGCCGACCGGGTTAGCTGACGGATTCGGGCGGGAAGTACGCCCTACCGCGGGCCGTGGGCTCGCGGATTCACCCCGATGGTGCTCATGGGTCCCCGGTTCGTGGAACACGATTAGGCGGGTCGGTGCGGCGTCGCCGTCGGCGATCGATTACCGCATCGGACGCGCCGACACTACCGGTGGGTATGTCCCATGCCAAGCGCTCCCACCTGCGTAAACATGATCCGCGGTAACGGATTTCGGAACACCCGGTTACTGACTTCACTCAATGGGACAAGCAGTTTCGAGGGCGCCTGGCGGCGGAAAGCGGACAGACGGCGGGCACCGGCCCCGCAATCGCGCGGCTCGATGACCTGTTCTGCGCCCGACGCCCGTTTCGGCGGCCCGGGTGACCGGGCTCACCACATTCCGGGTAACGATTCGGTCGAGACGACGCTCAGCCGACCCGCGCCGGGCGCCACCGGGCGTTCCGGACCGCCGCGGGCACCGGCAGGGCGCTCGTCGTCGCGCTCCGGTACGCCGGGACGGGCCGCAGTGCCGCCGTGGCCGCGTACGCCTCGGCGGCGAGCGTCCGGGCGGCCTCGGCGGCCAGTTCCGCGTCCCGCCACGCCGCCCGCTCCCGCTCGGCGGCGCTCTCCCATCCGGCCCGGCGCCCGTCCCGGACGGTGCGGGCCAGCACGATCTCCTGCTCGGCCGGGTGCCGGCGCGGATCCCACCCGTTGCGGCGCGCCAGCACGTCGGCGAGCTGACGGGCGGTCAGGTCGCCCCGCCAGTGCGCCGTCATGGCGGCGTGGTGCAGCCAGCGCTCCCGGGCCGCGTACTCGGCCGGAGTCCGCGGGGTGTGCGGGGCGGGCAGCGCGGCGGCGCCGGCCAGGCGGCGGGCGGCGGCGTCCGCCTCGTCGTACGCGGTCCAGGCCCGGTCCGCCTCGTCCTGCGCGGCCAGCCACCGCTCCCGGCGGCGACGGGCCGTCTGGGCGGCCCCGGCGGCGGCCACCGCCACCTCCTCGGCGTACCGGATCAGGTCGTCGCGGCGGGCGGCGTCGGCGTCGGCCGGGTCGGGGGCGGCCTCCGGCGCGGGTTCGCGTTCGGGCCGGGCGACGAGCGCGGCGAGCAGGCCGAGGGCGAGCAGCAGCAGGAAGGACCAGATGGCGGCGGCCTCGGGCACGGAGGTGAGGAAGTGGTACAGAGCGGTCTGCGACATGGTCGGCACCTCACGGGAAGGACCTGGCGGGAGGGCCGCACGGCCGGCCGGGGCGGGCGGGCCACCGGGAGGCGGGTGCGGGAATGACGTTCGGTGGGTGCGGGAACGGGCGCGGCCCGTGGGCGGATCAGCGGGCGGGCGGGGCCCGTGGGCCGGCCGGCGCGGCGGCCCGTCCGGCCGGGACCGGCTCCGCGACGGCCGGGACCGTCGCCCGGCGAGCGGGCGCCGGGACACCGGCGGGCGAGGCCGGCCGCTCGGCCACGCGGTCGACCTCCGGCCGCGCGGCGGTCGAGGCGCCCGTGACCGGGTACGCCGAGGCGGCGACCGCCGGAGCCGGGGCGGCAGCGGCGACACCGGCCGGCAGCGTGGCGGCGCCGAACGAACAGGCGACGACCACGGCGAGACTGGCGAGCATCCGGGCGGTCCAGCGCGCCACCCACCACACGGGGCAGGTGAGCGCGATCGGAAGCACGGGTACAAATTACCGCCGATCCCCCACGAACGCACCGCCGTACGGCGTGTCGCGGACCGACCGGCCGACGTGTGCGCGTGTCAGTCCGGGCGACGCCGCCCGGCGTACTCCATGCCCTCGGCCCGACCGGCGACGGACGTCGCGCCGCCCTCGGCGGCCGGGGTGGCGGCGTCGTCGGCGGGCCCGCGCGGAGCCGGCACGGCCGGTGCGCGCGACGCCGCGCGGGCCCGGCGGGACGGGCCGAGCAGGCGCATCATCGGTGTCTCCACCCAGCGGTGCAGCGCGGCGGCCAGCGCGAGCGTGACCACCAGGAAGCCGAGCACCGCGACGGGGCCGCGCCAGCCGGGCAGTCCGGTCCCCCAGTGCCCGGTCAGCCGCAGCACGGTGACCATGACCAGCACGTGGACCAGGTAGAAGGCGAACGAGACCTCGCCGAGCCAGACCATCGCGCGGGACCGCCAGGGGGTGGGCCGGCCGCGCACGTCGGCGTCCGCCGCCGCGGCGATGACCAGCAGGTACGCGACCGCGAGCAGCGCCGCCCAGAACTCGGCCGGGATCCACAGCGCGGCGACCACCCAGGTGGTGACGAAGAGCCCGGTGGCGACGGCGAGGTTCGGCCCGCGCCAGCGGTGCCGGCGCATCAGCTCGGCGGCGGCCACCCCCATCCAGAACTCCAGCGACCGGGTCACCGGGAAGATCTGGGTGAACCACCACCGCTGCTCCTCCGGGACGAGCTGCTGGCCGGGCCACAGCGCCAGGATGAGCAGCGGCGCCGCGACCAGCACGGTCCGCAGCACGCCGGTACGGGCCCGGCGCAGCCACGGCACCACGAGCGGCAGGCACAGGTAGAAGGCCAGCTCGCAGGAGAGCGACCAGCTCACGTTGTTGACGCTGTAGAAGTAGCCGCCCAGCGGGATCCACGCCTGGACCAGGAAGAAGTTGCCGATCGCGGCCCACGGCACGACCGGGTCGGCGAACCAGGCCGCGATCGCCAGCGCCGCGACGAACGTCACCACGTGGTTCGGGTAGATCTTGGCGAGCCGGCGGTGCAGGAACGTCCAGGCGCGCTCCCCGTCCCGGTACGACCAGACCAGCACGAACCCGCTGAGGATGAAGAAGAACTCGACACCGGACAGGCCCAGGCTGAACGCCTTGTCCACCACGGTCTTCAGGTGCGGCTCGGCGACGATCCCCATGGTGCCGGCGTGGAAGGCGAAGACCAGCAGCGCGGCGACCCACCGCAATCCGGTCAGCGACGGCAGTCGCGGGGCACGGGTGACGGTGGGCGCGCTGGTCATTCCGGGCACCCTACCCCGGGCAACCGGGACGTTCCCGGCGAGCCGACGTCCGCTCGGCTCCGCAGCGGCGGCGGATAGGATTTCCGTTCCAGCACGCGCGGGCACCCCACCCGGCTCCCGCCCGCACGCCGTGCCGTACGGAAGGTGAGCGAACCGGATGCACCAGCGGATCCTGCTCCGCGC
Source organism: Micromonospora sp. CPCC 205554 (assembly GCF_036902745.1). Taxonomy (NCBI): domain Bacteria; kingdom Bacillati; phylum Actinomycetota; class Actinomycetes; order Micromonosporales; family Micromonosporaceae; genus Micromonospora; species Micromonospora sp. CPCC 205554. The sequence continues at coordinate 65,151 of NZ_JBAKHP010000027.1, forward strand.
CCGCAAGGGCCCGTTCGACGTCCTCACGCCCGAGGAGACGTTCGCCGGCAACTGGATCGGGGACAACAGCGGCAACCTGGTCTTCAGCCACGCCGCGCACAAGCTGCTCGCCACCTCCACGGCCGAGATCACACCGACCCGCACCCCGGCCGACCCGCGCCTCGCCGACGAGATCAACGAGCGGCACGACGTCTTCGTCGTACCGCTCGCCAACGCGTTCCGCCGCAGCTTCGTGCACCGCCTGGCTCCGCTGACCCGGCTGATCGAGCGGCTGAAGATCCCGGTGGTGGTGCTGGGCGTCGGCGTGCAGACGAACGTCGACGGCGACCGCGAGTACCTGCGGCCGATCGACGAGCCGGTGCGCGCGTTCTGCAAGGCCGTGCTGGACCGGTCGCACAGCATCGGCGTACGCGGCGAGGTGACCGAGAGCTACCTCAACGCGCTGGGCTTCTCCGCCGTCGAGCAGATCGGCTGCCCGTCGATGTTCCTGCACGGCGACTCGTTCCGCCTGGAGAAGACCCGCCCGGAGCTGACCGCCGAGTCGAAGGTCGCGCTCACCATCTCCCCGTACGTCCGCTCGATGGCCTCGGTGGTCCGCCACCACCAGGAGCGCTACCCGAACCTCTGCTACGTGCCACAGGACCTGCGGACGCTCGGCACCCTGCTCTACGGCGACGCGCCCGAGCACCGCGGCCAGAGCAGCGACATCCCGCTGCACACCTCGCACCCGCTGTTCGCCGAGGACAAGGTGCGCATGTTCGTCGACCCGTGGACCTGGATGTCGCACCTGTCCGGGTACGACTTCGCGTTCGGCACCCGCATCCACGGCACCATCACCGCGCTCGTCGCCGGCACGCCCGGCTACCTGTTCGCGCACGACTCGCGCACCCTGGAACTGGCCCGCTACTTCGGCATCCCGCACCGGATCATGCGGGACGTGCCGGCCGACGTCGACGCCGCCGACCTCTACGCCGAGGCCGACTACACCGCGCTCAACGACGGCCACAAGGCCCGCTTCGAGACCATCACCGCGTTCCTGGCCAAGCACGACCTCGGCACCTCGTTCGCCGACGGCGACAGCGCCGCGCGCTTCGACCGGCGCGTGGCCGAGACGGTGTTCCCGCCGGCCGTCCGGCCCGCCGCCGCCACCACGCCGGCCGAACTGCTGACCCGCATCGAGCGGCTGCGCGACGAGAACGCCAAGCTCACCACCACCATCGACGCGCTGCGCTCGCAGCAGCTCCGGGAGCGGATCAAGCAGGCCGTCCCGGGCACGGTCCGCCGGATGCTGCGGCGCTGACCGTCGTACGCCTGTTCGAGAGCACGGTACGATCGGCCGCGTGTCCGACGCGTACCAGCCCTCGATGCTCGACCTGGCCGAGCAGGGCCCGACCCTGGGCCCGCTCGCCGGGGCGCTGCGCCGGCACGAGCTGAGCCGGGGCGCCTGGGTCGACCACCTGCCCGGCTGGGTGCGCGGCTCCGACGAGGTGCTCGACACGCTGCGTCACGAGGTGCCCTGGCGGGCCGAGCGCCGCACCATGTACGACACCGAGGTCGACGTGCCGCGGCTGCTCTGCTGGTACGCCGCCGGCCGCCCGCTGCCGCATCCGGTGCTCACCGCGGCCCGGGAGGCGCTCACCCGGCACTACGCGCCCGAGCTGGGCGAGCCGTTCGTCACCGCCGGCATGTGCCTCTACCGCGACGGGCGCGACAGCGTGGCCTGGCACGGCGACACCCTGGGCCGCTCCGCGCACACCGACACCATGGTGGCGATCGTCTCGTTCGGTTCCCCGCGCGCGCTGCTGCTGCGCCCTCGCGGCGGGGGCGGCGGCAGCCTGCGCTTCCCGCTCGGCCACGGCGACCTCGTGGTCATGGGCGGCTCCTGCCAGCGCACCTGGGAGCACGCCGTGCCGAAGACCACCCGCCCGGTCGGCCCCCGGGTCAGCGTCCAGTTCCGTCCCACCGGCGTCGCCTGAGCCCGGGGCGGGCCCACGTCCGGCCAGGGCGCGTGCTAGAAACAACTCCCAGGGTCGATCACGCCCCCGTCACCCGATGACGCGAAGGGCGACCGATGACCCAGTCCCCCACCTCCTCTCGCTGGTCCCCGTGGGCCCTGCACGGCGACGGCCGCCACGTACGCCCCGGCGACGTGGTCCAGCCCGACGAACGGCTCTCCTGGCCGCGCACCGTCGGCGTGGGCGTGCAGCACGTGGTAGCCATGTTCGGCGCCACCTTCACCGTCCCGCTCATCACCGGGTTCCCGCCCGCCACGACGCTGTTCTTCTCCGGGCTCGGCACGCTGCTGTTCCTGCTGATCACCGGTAACCGGCTGCCCTCGTACCTCGGGTCGTCGTTCGCGTTCATCGCGCCGGTGCTGGCCGCGAAGACCGACGGCGGCATCGGCGCGGCCCTCGGCGGCATCGTCGTCGCGGGCGTGGCGCTGGCGATCGTCGGCGTGGTGGTGCAGGTGGCCGGCTCCCGCTGGATCGACGCGCTGATGCCGCCGGTGGTCACCGGCGCGATCGTCATGCTGATCGGCCTCAACCTCGCGCCGGTGGCCTGGGACGGCGACGGCTCCGGCACCGGCGTGAAGGCACAGCCGCTGATCGCCGTGGTCACGCTCGTCGCGATCCTGCTCACCACTGTGCTGTTCCGCGGCTTCGTGGCGCGGCTGTCGATCCTCGTCGGCGTGGTGGTCGGCTGGGTGCTCGCCGCGCTGACCGGCAACCTCGACCAGCAGGCGGTCAGCGGCCTGCGCCAGGCGGCCTGGGTGGGGTTCCCCGAGTTCCACACGCCGAGCTTCGACGCGCGCGCCGTCGTGCTGGTCATCCCGGTGATCCTGGTGCTGATCGCGGAGAACGCGGGGCACGTCAAGGCGGTCGCCGCGATGACCGGCCGCAACCTCGACCGCGACATGGGCCGGGCGCTGCTCGGCGACGGCGTCGCCACGGTGCTGGCCGGTTCCGGCGGCGGTTCCGGCACCACCACGTACGCGGAGAACATCGGCGTAATGGCGGCGACCCGCGTCTACTCCACCGCCGCGTACTGGATCGCCGGCGGCACGGCGATCCTGCTGGGGCTCTGCCCGAAGTTCGGCGCGCTGATCCTGACCGTCCCGGCCGGCGTGCTCGGTGGCGCCACCACCGCGTTGTACGGCCTGATCGCCATCCTGGGCGCCCGGATCTGGATCGAGAGCCGGGTCGACTTCCACGACCCGATCAACCTGTTCACCGCCGCGGTGGCAGTGATCATCGGCGCCGCCAACTACACGCTGACCGCCGGCGACCTGTCGTTCAACGGCATCGCCCTGGGCACGGCGGCCGCCCTCGCGATCTACCACGGCATGCGCCTGATCGCCCGCCTGCGCGGCACCACCCCCGAGTCCCGCCAGTCCCCCGAACCCGAACTCTGACCCACCCCACCGCCTGCCCCGCCCGGCCTCGCCCCGCCCCGCCTCACCCGGCCCCCGCCCACCCCCGCCCCGTTGATCATGAAGTTAGCGGCACAAATTGCCCGATTCACGCCCGCCAACTTCATGGTCAACAGGCGGCGGGGGCGCGATCAGGTCACCCCGAGGACCCGACCACGTCGATCATGAGGTTAGCGGCATTTGGTGTCCGTTTTGTCGCCGCTAACCTCATGATCGACCGTGCAGAGTGGGGCGAGTGCCAAGCACCCGGAACTCGCCAGCCGCCCAGGACGCCCAGTCCGCCAGGAGCGCCGCTGCGGTGATCAAGGAGTTTGTGGGCGACGGAAGGCGCGAGAAGGCCGCTAACTCCTTGATCAACACGCGATGGAAGTGCGAACCGCACCCCCGCGCCGCCGAACAGCCGTCAACCCCGACATACGCCATGGTCCGCCGCACCACCAGCTGCGGTGATCAAGGAGTTTGTGGTCGGCGCGGGGCGCGACAAGGCCGCCAACTCCTTGATCAACCGGATTGGGCGGGGCCGGGAGGGGCGCAGCCGCAAGGGCGTGGCGGGGCAGGGAGGGCGGGTTGAGTGGCCGGAGGGCTGGGGCGGCCAGGACCAGGGCGCCGGGCGGGGTGCGGGCGAGGGCGGGGGCGGGGGACGAGCGGGAGTGACTGAACGGTTGGGGGCGGGTGGCCGCGCCGCCGCCCCCAACCTGTCAGTCGCGGTCGATGTGGTGGCCTACGACGGTGGGGCCGAGCATCACGGCGAAACCGGAGCCGTCTCGGCGCGGGTCAGCCGGAGGCAGCTCCACCGGGTCGCCGGTGGCCGTCGCGCCGACCGGCCGCGGACCGATCCAGGCCACCGACAGCTCCACCTCACCCTTGAGGAACCGCTGCGCGCGTACGCCGCCGGTCGCCCTTCCCTTCGCCGGGTACGCCTTGAACGGCGTCACCTTCACGGTGGCTCCGGTCGAGGTGACCACCATCGGCTCACCGTGTTTCGCGTCGTCGGCGCGGATCGCGCCGAAGAAGACCGCCCGGGCGTCGCCTGGCAGGTTGATGCCGGCCATGCCGCCGCCCTTGAGCCCCTGCGGGCGTACCACCGATGCGGCGAAGCGCAGCAGCGACGCCTCCGAGGAGACGAAGGCCAGCGTCTCGGCGCCGTCGGTCAGCCAGGTCGCGCCGATCACCTCGTCGCCGTCGCGCAGCGAGATCACTTCGAACTCGTCGGAGCGGACCGGCCAGTCCGGGGCGCACACCTTCACCACGCCGGCCCGGGTGCCGAGCGCCAGCCCGGGCGAGCCCTGCGCGGACGGACCCAGCGGGGCGAGCCCGACCACCGTCTCGCCCGGCTCCAGCGGCACCAGTTCCGCCGCCGACATGCCACCGCGCAGCGACACCGTGCCGGACTGCTCCGGCAGCACCGGCAACGGCAACACGTCGATCTTGAACGCGCGTCCGGCGCTGGTCACCAGCAGCACCCGGCCGCGGGCGGTGGAGTGCACGAGCGCGCGTACCGCGTCGTGCTTGACCCGGCCGCTGCGCCGGCGCGCCTCGGCGGCCTCCTCCGACTCGGCCGCGGTCCGCGCCACCAGCCCGGTGGCGGAGAGGATCACCTGGCACGGGTCGTCGGCGACCTCCAGCGGACCGGCGGGCACCGAAGCGGCGAGCACCTCCTTGAGGTCGCCGTCGACGAGCGTGGTGCGCCGCGGCGCGCCGAACTGCTTGACCACGGCGGCCAGTTCGTCGGAGACCACCTTCCGCAGCACCTTGGGGTCGTCCAGGATCTTCGACAGCTCGGCGATCTCGCCGCGCAGCTTCTCCTGCTCGGCCTCCAGCTCCAGTCGGTCGTACTTGGTCAGTCGGCGCAGCGGAGTGTCCAGGATGTAGCTCGCCTGGATCTCGGAGAGCTTGAACTTCTGCATCAGGCCGTCCTTGGCGGCCTGCGCGTCCTCACTGGCCCGGATCAGCTTGACCACCCGGTCGATGTCGAGCAGGGCGATCAGCAGGCCGTCGACCAGGTGCAGGCGCTCCTCCCGCTTGCGCTTGCGGTACGCGCTGCGCCGGGTCACCACCTCGTAGCGGTGCGCCAGGAACACGTCGAGCAGTTCCTTGAGCCCGAGCGTGCGGGGCTGGCCGTCGACGAGCACCAGGTTGTTCACGCCGAAGGACTGCTCCAGCGGGGTGAGCCGGTAGAGGTCGGCCAGCAGCGCCTGCGGGTTCACGCCGACCTTGCACTCCACCACCAGGCGGGTGCCGTTCTCCCGGTCGGTGAGGTCCTTGACGTCGGCGATGCCGGTGAGCCGCTTGGTCTTGTTCACCTCGTTGGTGATGGCCGCGATGACCTTCTCGGCGCCGACGCCGTACGGCAGCTCGGTGACGGTGATGGCCTGCCGCCCGCGGCTGCCCTCCAGCGGGCCGATCTCCACCCGGCCGCGCATGCGCACCACGCCGCGCCCGGTCTCGTACGCGCGGCGCACCTCGTCCAGGCCGAGCAGCAGCCCGCCGGTGGGCAGGTCGGGGCCGGGGACGAACTCCATGAGCTTGTCGAGTGTGGCGTCCGGGTGGTTGATCAGCCAGCGGGCGGCCTGGACGACCTCGCCGAGGTTGTGCGGGATCATGTTCGTCGCCATGCCGACGGCGATGCCGGACGCGCCGTTGACGAGCAGGTTCGGGAACGCCGCCGGCAGCACGGTGGGCTGGGTCAGCGAGCCGTCGTAGTTCGGCTCGACGTCGACCGTGTCCTCACCCAGCTCGCCGGTGAGCAGCATCGCCTCCCGCGACATCCGGGCCTCGGTGTATCGCGCCGCGGCCGGGCCGTCGTCCGGGCTGCCGAAGTTGCCGTGCCCGTCGATGAGCGGAACGTTGAGCGAGAAGTCCTGCGCCAGCCGCACCATCGCGTCGTAGATGGCGGTGTCGCCGTGCGGATGGTACTTGCCCATTGCGTCGCCGACGATCCGGGCGCTCTTGACGTGGGCCCGGTCCGGGCGGTGGCCCTGCTCGTGCATGGACCAGAGGATGCGCCGGTGCACCGGCTTGAGCCCGTCGCGCGCGTCGGGCAGGGCGCGGGAGTGGATGACCGAGAACGCGTACTCCAGGTAGGAGTCCGAGACCTCGGTGACCAACGGGTTGTCGAAGACGCGGGCGCCGGCCTGGTCGAAGGCGGCCAGGTCCGCCTTCGCGCGGTCGTCCTTGCGGCGTGCCATGGTGCGGTTTCCTTCCGAGACGAACCCGTTGGTCAGGCGTCGATGGCGTCGCGGTCGACCCGGTCGGCGGAGTCGATCAGCCAGTTGCGGCGGGGTTCGACCTTCTCCCCCATGAGCAGTTCGAGGATCCGCTCGGCGGCCTCGACGTCGTCGAGCGTGATCCGGCGGACCGCCCGGGTGGCCGGGTTCATGGTGGTCTCCCACAATTCGTCGGCGTCCATCTCACCGAGGCCCTTGAAGCGCGGGATCGGCGTGACGATCTGCTTGCCGGCCTTCTCCAGCTTGCGGACGGTCGCCTCCATCTCCGCCTGGGTGTAGGTGTAGACGGTCTGCGGGTTGCGCCCCTTCGTGGTGATCTTGTGCAGGGGCGGCATCGCCGCGTAGAGCCGCCCGGCCTCGATCAGCGGCCGCATGTAGCGGGCGAACAGCGTGATCAGCAGGGTACGGATGTGCGCGCCGTCGACGTCCGCGTCGGCCATGATGAGCACCCGGCCGTACCGCAGGGCGGACAGGTCGAACGTACGGCCCGAGCCGGCGCCGAGCACCTGCACGATGGCCGCGCACTCGGCGTTGTCCAGCACCTGCTGGAGGTTGGCCTTCTGCACGTTGAGGATCTTGCCGCGGATCGGCAGCAGCGCCTGGTATTCCGAGGAACGGGCCATGCGGCTCGTGCCCAGTGCGCTGTCACCCTCCACGATGAACAGCTCGCTGCGCTCGACACCGGTGGCGCGGCAGTCGACCAGCTTGGCCGGCATGGCCGCGCCCTCCAGCGCGGTCTTGCGGCGAGCGGCGTCCTTCTGCTGCTTCTGGGTCAGCCGTACGCGGGCCGCGTCGACGATCTTCTGCAGCACCGTACGGGCCTCGGCCTTGGTCCGGCGGTCGTCCAGCCAGCTCTTGAGGTGCGCCTCGACCAGGCCCTGGAGCACCTTGGTGATGCCGGCGGTGGACAGTTCGTCCTTGGTCTGAGAGGTGAACTGCGGCTCGGGGATGCGCACGTGCACCACCGCGGTCATGCCCTCCAGGACGTCGTCCAGGGTGGGCGCGTCCTCCTTGGGCTTGAGCAGGCCGCGGGCGTTGCGGGCGGCCTCGGCGAGGGTACGGGCCAGCGCCCGCTCGAAGCCCTTGCGGTGGGTGCCGCCGTGGGCGTTGCGGATGGTGTTGGTGAAGCACTCGACGGTGCGCTCGTAGCCGGTGCCCCAGCGGAACGCCACCTCGACCTCGGCCCGTCGCTGCACGTTGGACTGCATGACGCCGTTGGCGTCGGCGGCGTTCTCCCGGTAGGTGCCCTCGCCGGTGACCAGCAACGTGCCGGAGACCGGCCGGTCGCCGGCCGGGGCGAGGAACTCCACCATGTCGGTGAGGCCGTCGGGGAAGTGGAAGCTCTCCTCGGCTGCCTGCTCGCCGGTCTCGTCGCGCAGCCGGTAGGCCACGCCGGGGACGAGGAACGCGGTGTTGCGCAGCTTGAGCCGGACCGCCTCGGTGTCGAGCGCGGCGCCGGTCTCGAAGTAGCGCGGATCGTGCCACCAGCGGATCGAGGTGCCGGTGCGCTGGCCGCGCTTCATCGCGCCGACGATCTGGAGACCGGGGCCCGGGGTGAACGGCGCGTCCGGGCCGTCGCCGTCGAAGACGCCCGGCACGCCGTGGCGGAACGACATGGCGTGGACCTTGCCGCCGCGCCGGACGGTGACGTCGAAGCGGCGGGACAGCGCGTTGACCGCCGACGCGCCGACGCCGTGCAGGCCGCCGGAGGTCTTGTAGCCGGAGCCGCCGAACTTGCCGCCCGCGTGCAGGCGGGTCAGCACCAGCTCGACGCCGGAGATGCCGGACTTGGCGTGCACGTCGGTGGGGATGCCCCGGCCGTCGTCGTCGACCTGGACGGAGCCGTCGGCGTGCAGGATCACGTCGACTCTGGTGGCGTGACCGGCGACACCCTCGTCGGTCGAGTTGTCGAGGATCTCGTTGACGAGGTGACCCACGCCACGGCTGTCGGTCGAGCCGATGTACATGCCCGGGCGCTTGCGGACGGCGTCGAGGCCCTCCAGATGCGTCAGGTCGTCGGCCCCGTAGAGGGTGTCAGGCTGTGCGGTCAACTGGTCGTACTCCCAGGTCTCGGCGGTGTGGTGCCGTTCACCGTGTGATCCCCCCACGATGATCGCCGGGCGCGGCGCGCCGGAGCGAGCCTAGCCGGGCGCCCCGACAGGTCGGCGGCACCGGGGCGGTGCGTTGCGCGATCGGCCTGCCGGACGGGTCCGGGCCGCGGCCGAGTACGGCGGCCCGGCGGGACGGGCGGGGGTCCAGGCGGCACAACGACCCGGGCGCCGAATGTCTTCCCCGGTGCGGGGCCACGGATGTCGAACCATTGACGTCCGTCACACGCGCGTGATCTGATCGCCCCCCTGAAGAATCTTTCACATTTCGATGTCTGGGAGGTCGGGCATGTCCGTGTTCCGTCGTTCCGTGCTCGCGGCGGCGCTCGCGCTCGCCACGGTCGCGTTACCCGCCGCCGCGGCACCCGCCCGGCCGGCCGCCGCCGCGCTGCCCACCGCCGCGGTGGCGCTGGGCGACAGCTTCATCAGCGGTGAGGGCGCCGGGGCGTACGCGCCGGTGGTGGACGTCAACGGGGTGGCCCAGGGCTTCCCCGGCTGGTCCGCCGCCAACGCCAACGCCTACTTCTGCCACCGCTCGCCGAACGCCTCGCTGTTCCAGGCGACCCTGCCGGGCATCTCCGCCCGGTTCAACCTGGCCTGCTCGGGCGGCCAGCCGTACGACATCGCGAACGCCTCCTCGACGCGGGCCAAGGGCCGGCAGGTGGCCGCCCAGCTCGACCAGCTCCGGACGGTGGCCCGGACCCACGACATCGACCTGGTGCTCGTCGGCCTCGGCTCGAACAACAGCTCGTTCACCTTCGGCAGCGTGGCGGAGAAGTGCGCCAACCGGTTCATCGCCGACGCGTGGACCGGCTGGTGGGAGTTCTGGGCGTACCTGGGCGGGCCGGTGGAGCAGAAGCCGTGCACCGACGCCGACCTGGGCACGGCCGCGCAGTTCACCGCCGCCACCGCGGAGACCACCACGGCGCTGCGGCAGCTGCTGGCCACGCTGGACGAGATCGACGCCGACGGCCAGCACCGGGTGGTGTTCCAGGACTACACCAACCCGCTGCCGTTCGAGCTGGACCAGAGCTACTGGACCGAGGACAGCCGCGACGACACCCGGGACAAGTTCCGCGCGCTGGGTGCCGAGCGGTACGCGGCCGGCTGCCCGATCCACCGGGCCAGCCTGGCGCCCGGCCACCGCTTCTCGCAGGGGCTCGGCACGCTCGTCAGCTCGGTACGCGGCACGCTGGCCGCCGAGTTCCCGCAGGACGACCTGGTCTACCTGAACGTGCAGCGCGCGTTCGACGGCGCCCGGCTCTGCGAGTCGACCGGCAGCCCGGGCAACGCCCTGGCCACGCCGATCCGGCTGATGGACGGCCCGACCGGCACGTTCGTCACCAGCCTCTCCGGGTACGACAAGCTCGACATCCAGCGGATCGCCAACGCCTGTGGCACGTACTTCCAGACCTGCCAGGAGTCGTGGCACCCGAACGCCGCCGGGCACAAGGTGCTCGGCCGGTGCCTGGCCGGGGCGGCGGCCACCGGCGCCCGTACCGTCTCCTGCGTCCGCGCCCCGGACGGCACGGTGAGTGTGAGCTGAGCTCGCCAGGACCGGGCCGGACATCCGGCCCGGTCCGGCGTCAGGCCCGGATCGCGGTGCCGAGTACGTGCGGCGAGGCCGGGGCCGGCAGCCCGGTGGGCGGGAAGCGGAAGCGGTCCAGCTCGGTCACCTGGAAACCGGCGGCCCGGATCGCGGCCATCGTGTCCCGGGCGGTGTGGCAGCCGGCACAGAACAGCGGCCAGAGCGTGGCGTCGGCGATGCGCTGGGCCCGGCGCAGGCCGGAGGTCTCGGCCACCACGTGTTCGTAGAAGCGCAGTTCGCCGCCGGGCCGCAGCACCCGGCGCGCCTCGCGCAGCGCGACCGCCTGGTCCGGCACCGAGCAGAGCACGAGCGACAGCACCACCGCGTCGGCGGCGCCGTCGGCGACCGGCAGCGCCTCGGCGAGACCGGCGGCGACGCTCACCGGGACCGGGGCGCCGGGCGCGGCGGCGCGGGCCAGGGCACGCAGGCGTGGTTCCGGCTCGACGGCGACCACCCGGGTCACCCCCGGCGGGTAGTGCGCGAGGTTGCGCCCGTTGCCGGCGCCGACCTCGACCACCCGGCCGCGCAGCCCGGCGACCAGGCGGCGGCGGTGCTCGGCCACCCCGGCCTGGTCCATGGTGACGCTGACGCGGGCGAAGAGCCGGGAGAAGATCGGGTGGGAGACGGCCATCAGCGACCGGCCGGTGGTGCGCCGAGGCTGAGCAGGAGCGGGCCGGCGGATCCGTCGACCAGGTCGCCGAGGCGTACCCCGTCGAGCACGGCGAGGAAGGCGGCCTGCGCGCGGCGCAGCTCACCGCGCAGCCGGCACTCGGCGACCAGTGGGCAGGCCGGCTGCGCACAGTCGACCACCTCACCGTCGCCCTCGAAGGCGCGGACGACCTGGCCGACTGTGAGATCGCCGGCGTGTTCGGCGAAGGCCACGCCGCCGGAGCGGCCCCGGATGGTCACCAGGACGCCGATGCGTTGCAGCCGCTGCACCACCTTGGCGACGTGGCTGCGGGGCAGCGCGAGCCGGGTGGCGAGTTCGTCGACTGTGGCCCGGACCGGGGACGCGGCGGTCAGCATGGCGATCCGCAGCGCCATGTCGGTCGACCGGTTGAGCCTCACGCACCGACCCTAGCCACTCGGCGCCGTCCAGGACACCGGCAGATCCACCGTGACCCATGCCACCCCGGCACCGGGACCTTCGGCCCTAAAAGAGGAATCAGAGATTCCTGTTTCGTGGAGATCGACCTGTTCGAGCCCCGGAAGGAGATTCGGTCGTGCTCTCGGAATCCTCAGCGGCGGTCGTGACCGCCACCCTGCCCGTCGTGCGGGCGCACGGCGAGGCCATCACCGGCCGCTTCTACCAGCGGATGTTCGACGCCCACCCGGACCTGCTGGACCTGTTCAACCGGGGCAACCAGGCCACCGGTGCGCAGAAGGCCGCGCTCGCCTCGGCGGTGGTCGCGTACGCCGCACACCTGACCGGCGACACCGGTATGCCGTGGGGGCCGGTCCTGGACCGGATCGCGCACAAGCACGCCTCGCTCGGCATCACCGCCACCCAGTACCCGATCGTCGGGCGGCACCTGCTCGCCGCGGTCGGCGAGGTGCTCGGCGACGCGGTCACCCCGGAGGTGGCCGCCGCCTGGGACGAGGTCTACTGGCTGCTGGCCTGCGAGCTGATCGCCCGCGAGGCGCGGCTCTACGCCGGCGCCGACGTGGCCGAGGGCGACCCGGTGTGGCGGGACTGGCGGGTGACCGGCCGCACCAGGGAGAGCGCCGACGTCGTCTCGCTCACCCTCGCGCCGGCCGGCGGCGGCGCCGCGCCGGACTTCACCCCCGGCCGGTACGTCTCGGTCGCCGTCGACCTGGACGGCGGCCGGGGGCAGCAGATCCGCCAGTACAGCCTCTCCGGCCGTCCCGGCGCCGACACGTGGCGGATCACCGTGAAGCGGGTACGCGGCGAGGGCGGCGCGCCCGACGGCATGGTCTCCGGTCACCTGCACGAGCGGGTGGCGGTCGGCGACACGCTGCGACTCAGCCCGGCGTTCGGTGAGGTCGACGCCACCGGTGGCGACGGGCCGCTGCTGCTGGTCAGCGCCGGCATCGGGCTCACCCCGGCGATGGCGGCGCTGGCCCACGTGGCCGACCGCGATCCCGGACGCCGGGTGACGCTGGCGCACGCCGACCGGGACGCCGAGGCGCACGCGCTGCGCGCGGAACTCCCCGCGCTCCAGCAGCGGCTGCCGAACCTGGCCGTCCAGCTCTGGTATCTCGACGCCGCCGGGGCCGACCTGCCCGGCCTGAAGGCGGAGGTGTCCGCCGGGCTGATCGACCCGGACCGCCTCCCGCTGCCCACCGGCGTGGCCGTGCACCTGTGCGGTCCGGTCGCGTTCATGAACCTGGTCCGGGCCAACCTGCTGCGCCGGGGCGTGCCGGCCGAGCGGATCGCCTACGAGGTGTTCGGTCCCGGGATGCTGCCGGGCTGACGCCCGCCGCGAAACAGGACTTCCGCGGACCCTTTTTGGTACCGGGACACGCGTCGATGCCCTGGCCAGGGCCGGGAGCCTCCACAGCGGAGGAGGCGGGCTCGCGGAGAAGTCGACGATCTCTGGTTAGGGGCGGAACCCGAGGGTACGGGTCCACCCATGCGCGTCCTTGGCATCAACGCGATCTTCCACGACCCGGCCGCCGCCCTGGTGGTCGACGGCCGGGTGGTGGCCGCCGCCGAAGAGGAACGGTTCAGCCGCCGCAAGCACGGCAAGCGACCCGTGCCGTTCTCCGCGTGGGAACTGCCCGAGTTGTCCGCCGCGTGGTGCCTGGCCAGTGCGGGCATCGACGTCGACCGGCTCGACGCGGTCGCGTACTCCTTCGACCCCGGCCTGTGCCGCGACGCGGCCGAGCTGGGGCTGGCCGACCCGTGGGACGGGCTGCGGGTGGACTACGCGCGGCGCGCCCCGCAGTTCCTCGCCGCCGCGCTGCCCGGCCTCGACCCGGAGAAGGTGCGGTTCGTCCCGCACCACGTGGCGCACGCCGCGTCCGCCGGACTGGCCGCGCCGCCCGCCGGCGACGACACCGCGGTGCTGGTGCTCGACGGCCGCGGCGAGGTGGCCAGCCACCTGGCCGGCGTCTACCGGGACGGGCGGCTGTCGCCGCTGCGCTCGCAGGAACTCCCCCACTCGCTCGGCCTGCTCTACGAGGACCTGACCCGGCACCTGGGATTCCTGCACTCCAGCGACGAGTACAAGGTGATGGCACTGGCCTCGTACGGCACGCCGAAGCACCTGGACGCGCTGCGCGAGCTGGTCCGGGTCACCGACGACGGCGGTTTCCGGGTCGAGCGGATCGACTGGGCGGGCCTGGCCAAGCGCGTCGAGCCGGGCGCGGAGCTGGGCGAGGCGCACGCCGACCTGGCCGCCAGCGTGCAGCGGCGGCTGGAGGAGGTCGTGCTCGACCTGGCCCGCTGGCTGTACGACGCCTCCGGCGGCGCCCGCACGCTCGCCATGGCCGGCGGGGTGGCGCTGAACTGTGTGGCGAACGCGCGGATCGCCGCCGAGGGCCCGTACCGCGACGTGTGGGTGCAGCCGGCCGCCGGCGACGCGGGCACGGCGCTCGGCGCGGCCCTGCACGTCGCCGCCGAACTCGGCGACCGGACCGCCCCGATGACCGGGGTGGACCTGGGCCGGGGCTGGTCCGACGAGGAGCTGGAGGCGGAACTGCGCCGGGCGGCGCTGCCGTACACCCGGCCCGAGTCGATCGCCGCCGAGGCGGCGGGGGTGCTCGCCGGCAACGGCATCGTCGCCTGGTACCAGGGGCGCAGCGAGTACGGCCCGCGCGCGCTCGGCCACCGGTCGCTGCTCGCCCACCCCGGCGACCGGGACACCACCCGCCGGATGAACGACGTGAAGGGCCGGGAGCAGTTCCGCCCGATCGCCCCGATGGTGCGCGCGGAACGCTTCCCGGACGTGTTCGAGGGCGTGTTCCCGAGCCCGTACATGCTGTTCGTGCACCGGGTGAAGCCGCAGTGGCGGGACCGCATCCCGGCGGTCACCCACGTGGACGGCACGGCCCGGGTGCAGACCGTGCACGCGGAGACCGAACCGTTGGTGGCCGGGATGCTGGCCGAGTTCGAGCGGCGCACCGGCCTGCCGGTGGTGGTGAACACGTCCCTGAACACGGCCGGGCGGCCCATGGTGGACACGCCGCGCGAGGCGATGGAGCTGTTCGGCTCCGCACCCGTGGATCTGCTCGCGCTCGGCCCGTTCGCGGTGCGCCGCCGGGCGTTCGGCGGTGACCGGTGATCAGCCTGGTCGTGCCCACGCTGGGCCGCCCCAGCCTGGCCGCGCTGCTGGACACGCTCGCCGCCCAACTGGGTGAGAAGAGACGCGACGAGACGAGCGACGTCGAGCTGCTGCTGGTCGACGACCGGGGCGGGGACGCCGGGGAACTGGCCGTGCCGGGGGCGCTGACCGCGTACACGAAGGTGCTGACCGGGCGCGGCGCGGGCCCGGCGGCCGCCCGCAACCTGGGCTGGCGCGCGGCCCGGGGTGAATGGGTGGTCTTCCTCGACGACGACGTGGTCCCGGCGCCGGACTGGGCGGCGCGGCTGCGCGCCGACCTGGCCGTGGCGGGCCGGGTCGGCGGCGTGCAGGGCGTGGTGGAGGTGCCGCTGCCGGCGCACCGGCGCCCCACCGACTGGGAACGCGGCACCGCCGGGCTGGCCGACGGGCGGTGGATCACCGCGGACATGGCGTACCGGCGGGCCGCGCTCGCCGCCGTCGGCGGGTTCGACGAGCGGTTCCCGCGCGCCTACCGGGAGGACGCCGAGCTGGCCCACCGGGTCCGCCGCGCCGGGTGGGAGCTGGTGCGCGGCACACGGCGGGTGACCCACCCGGTGCGGCCGGAGAGCCGCTGGGTCAGCCTGCGCACGCAGCGCGGCAACGCCGACGACGCGCTGCTGCGCCGCCGCTACGGCCGCCACTGGCGCACCGACCTCGACCTGCCGCCGGGGCGGCGGCCACGGCACACCGCGATCACCGCCGCCGGCGCGGTGGCGCTGGCGGCCGTCGCGGCACGCGCCGCCGTCCGGCACCCGGCGCGACGGGCGCTCGGCGTGGCCGGCGGCCTGGCCGCGCTCGGGTGGGCGGCCGGGACCGCCGAGTTCGCCCGCGCCCGGATCGCACCCGGTCCGCGCACCCCGGACGAGGTCGCCACCATGCTCGTCACCAGCGCGCTCATCCCGCCGCTGGCCACGGTCCACTGGGTACGCGGCTGGTGGCGCGCCCGCGCCGTCCCGGCCGGGGACGGCCGCTGATGTCCACCCCCGAGAGGCCGCGCGGGCTGTACGACGCGGTGCTGCTGGACCGCGACGGCACGCTGGTGGAGGACGTGCCGTACAACGGCGACCCGGAGAAGGTACGGCCGGTGCCCGGCGCCCGGGAGGCGCTGGACCGGTTGCGGGCCGCCGGGTTGCGGCTGGCGGTGGTGACGAACCAGTCCGGCCTGGCCCGGGGCCTGTTCACCGAGCCCCAGATGCGTGCCGTGCACGCCCGGATCGAGGAGTTGCTGGGCCCGTTCGACCACTGGGCGATCTGCCCGCACGACGACGGCGACCGCTGCGCCTGCCGCAAGCCGGCACCCGGCCTGGTGCACGAGGCGGCGCGTGCGCTCGGCACCACCCCGTCCCGGTGTGTGCTCGTCGGCGACATCGGCCGGGACATGACCGCCGCGCTCGCCGCCAGCGCGACGGGTGTGCTGGTGCCCACCCCGGTCACCCGGCCCGAGGAGGTGGCCGCCGCGCCGGCAGTCGCGACCGACCTGCCCGCCGCCGTGGGCGAGATCCTGCGCCGGACGCGGGCGGTCCGGGCGGTGACGCCCCGGAGGACCGGCACGGTGCTCGTGGTCCGCAGCGACTCGGCAGGTGACGTACTGGTGACCGGGCCGGGCATCCGGGCGGTCGCGGCCGGAGCGCAGCGCGTGGTGCTGCTGTGCGGGCCACGCGGCCGGGCCGCCGCCGAACTGCTCCCCGGCGTGGACGAGATCATCGAGTGGCGGCTGCCCTGGATCGACGGCTCCCCCGCGCCGGTGGACCCGGACGACATGCGCGCGCTGACCGACCGGCTCGCGGAGGTACGCGCCGACGAGGCGGTCGTGTTCACCTCCTTCCACCAGTCCGCCCTGCCCCTGGCCCTGCTGCTGCGCCTGGCCGGGGTGCCCCGGATCAGCGCCGTCAGCGACGACTACCCCGGCAGCCTGCTCGACGTGCGCCACCGCGTCCCGGCCGGCGTACCCGAACCCGAACGCGCCCTGTCCCTCGCCGCCGCCGCCGGTTTCGCGCTGCCCGACCACGACGAACCGGCCCTGCGCGTGCGGACCGGGCCGGACCCGGAGCCGCCCGGCGGCGCGTACGTCGTGGTGCACCCCGGCGCGTCGGTACCCGCCCGGGCCTGCCCGCCGGACCGCTGGACGCGGATCGTGGCCGCGCTGGCAGCCGACGGCCGGCGGGTGCTGGTCACCGGCGGGCCGGACGAGCGGGAGCTGACCGCCCAGGTGGCCGCCGCCGGAGGGGTGGACCTGGGCGGCACGACGGACCTGGCCGGGCTCGCCCGGCTGCTCACCGGCGCCCGGTGTTTGGTGGTCGGCAACACCGGCCCGGCTCACCTGGCCGCCGCGCTCGGCGTGCCGGTGGTGAGCCTGTTCGCCCCGACGGTGCCGTTCGGACAGTGGGGGCCGTACCGGGTGCCGACGGTGCGGCTCGGCGACGCGGGCGCGCCCTGCCGGGACAGCCGCGCCACCGTGTGCCCGGTCCCCGGGCACCCGTGCCTGAGCGGCGTCGACCCGGGCGAGGTGGTGGCCGCCGTCCGCACGCTGGCACCCGGCTGACCCGGCCGCCCCGACGTCGAGCACCGCAACCGTCGCCCCCGAGGAGAGAGATGAACGTACTGCTGTGGCACGTGCACGGCTCCTGGACGACGTCCTTCGTGCACGGCAGGCACCGCTACCTGGTGCCGGTCACCCCGGACCGGGGCCCGTACGGACTGGGCCGCGCCCGCACCTACCCGTGGCCGGACAACGCCGTCGAGATCACCCCCGAAGACCTGCGCCACGAGCACATCGACGTGGTCATCCTGCAACGCCCCGAGGAGACCAACCTCGCTGCCGAATGGCTCGGCCGCCGGCCCGGCCGCGACGTGCCCGCGATCTACGTCGAACACAACACCCCGAAAGGCGACGTCCCGAACACCCGCCACCCGATGGCCGACCGCGACGACCTGCTCCTCACCCACGTCACCGCGTTCAACGAACTGTTCTGGGACAACGGCACCACCAGGACCACAGTCGTCGACCACGGCGTCGTACCACCCGCCGTCGAATGGACCGGCGAACTCGACCGCCTCGCCGTCGTCACCAACGAACCGGTACGCCGCTGGCGCGTCACCGGCACCGACCTCATGCCGCGCTTCGCGGCGGTCGCCCCGCTCGACGTGTACGGGATGGGCGTGGCCGGGCTGCCGGACGCGCTCACCGCGGCGGGCTTCCCGGGCCTGCCGGTCACCGGGCACGAGGACCTGCCGCAGCACGCCATGCACGCCGAACTCGCCAGACGGCGCGCGTACCTGCACCTGTGCCGCTGGACCTCACTCGGCCTCAGCCTCATCGAGGCCATGACCATGGGCATGCCCGTGGTGGCACTGGCCACCACGGAAGCGGTGGACGCCGTCCCACCGGACGCCGGGGTGCTGTCCACCCGCGTCGACACGCTCGTGGAGGCGGCGCACTGGCTGACCGAGGACGCCGACGCCGCGTACCGGCTCGGCGCACGGGCACGCGAGGTGGCGAAGGAACGGTTCGGTCTGGACCGCTTCCTCGCCGACTGGGACCGGATCCTGGAGGAGGAGACATGCGCATCGCGATGATTTCCGAGCACGCCAGCCCACTCGCCGCCCTCGGCGAGGAGGACGCAGGCGGCCAGAACACGCACGTGGCGGAACTCGCGTCCGCGCTCACCGGCGCGGGCCACGACGTCCGCGTCTACACCCGCCGCGACTCCCCCACGCTGCCGGAGACGGTCGACGCGCCGGACGGCTACCAGGTGTGCCACGTGCCGGCCGGTCCCGCCCGGCGGGTGCCGAAGGACGACCTGCTGCCGTACATGGGGGAATTCGGCAGCTGGCTCGCCGACACCTGGCGGCGCGGCGGCTGGACCCCGGACGTGGCGCACGCGCACTTCTGGATGAGTGGACTGGCCATTGTGCACGCGAGCCGTCGCACCGGCGTGCCGACAGTGCTGACGTACCACGCGCTCGGCACCGTCAAGCGCCGCCACCAGGGCGCCCGGGACACCAGTCCACCAGGGCGCGCCGGCTACGAGCGGGCGCTCGGCCGGGCCGTGGACCGGGTCGTCGTGCAGTGCTCGGACGAGGTCGGCGAACTGGTCCGGATGGGCGTACCCCGGTCCCGGATGGCCCTCGTGCCGTCCGGCGTCAACGAGTCGGTGTTCCGCCCGGACGGCCCGGTCGCACCCCGCGACCCGGCCCGCCCGCGCATCCTCACCGTCGGGCGCATGGTCGAACGCAAGGGCTTCCTGGACGTGGTCCGGGCGCTGCCGGCGGTGCCGGACGCGGAGTGCGTCGTGGTCGGCGGACCGCCCGCGCACCTGCTGCCCGCCGACACGTTCGCCCGCCGGCTGTCCGCGCTCGCCGACTCGTGCGGCGTGGCCGACCGGGTACGGCTGCTCGGCGGCGTGCCGCGAGAGGAGATGGGCGCCTGGTACCGGTCGGCGGACGTGCTCGTGGCCGCACCCTGGTACGAGCCGTTCGGGCTCACCCCGCTGGAGGCGATGGCCTGCGGCGTACCGGTCATCGGCACGAACGTGGGCGGCATCGCCGACAGCGTGGTGGACGGGCTCACCGGCGACCTGGTGCCGCCGCGCGACCCCCGCGCGCTCGGCGCCGCGCTGCGCCGGCTGCTCGGCGACAACGTGCGCCGGTTCGCGTACGCCACCGCCGCGCTCGACCGCATCCGCAGCCGGTACTCCTGGAAGCGGTGCGCCGAGCAGCTCGGCGCGGTCTACGGCGCGCTGACCGGCGCGGCCCGGCCCACACCGGCGGTGGCGTGATGACACACCCCGACCCGCTCGAAACGCACCTGACCGGGCTGGCCGCGGCCCTGCTGCCGTACCGGCGGGAGGCGCAGCGGCTGGCCGCCTGGGGCACGGAACTGGCGTGGACGCTGGCCCGGGGCGGGCGGTTGCTGGTGGCCGGCAACGGCGGCAGCGCCGCCGAGGCCCAGCACCTCACCGCCGAA
>NZ_JBAKHP010000028.1:0-80561 GCF_036902745.1 Micromonospora sp. CPCC 205554
TGCAGGCCATCCTCGTCCTGCACCGCGTCGAAGCCGACCGCTACGCAGGATGAAAATGGCTCAGTGACCGAGTACGACATCCACGGCGGCCAGGTGGCCACGCGAAGCGGAGACACCAGCGCCGACTGGGACCTCACCGGCGTTGACACCACCAACGCCGGCCGGGTCGCCGAGGCGATCGCAGGGCAATGGCGGCCCACCACCGCGACGGCGGTCAGGTGGACGGTGCGGGTGTCCTCGGTGTGGGGTCCCATCGACGAGGCCAAAAGTGAGGGCCAAGCCGGCCAGCAACATCAGGAGACGCCACTGCACCCACGGGTACTCGGAGAACAGTTGGCGCCGGTGGCAGGGCAGCTACACCGACTCACCGAGCCACTCACCAACGTGCCATTGCCATCGCCAGGACTGGAACTGGCCAGGCTGACCGGGGAAATCGCGATACAAACGACTACCGTGCTCAAAGCCACCGGCTACCCGGCCGGACCCCAGCTACGATCCCTGCGCGCCCTGGCCGCACAACTAGCCGACGCCGCCGACGCCGCGTTCCAGCAGGAATCACCCCGCCAGCACGGATAACCACCATCCGACTCGGCTGATCCTGACGAAGCACACGCCGTTACCAGCGCGGACGCCGATCGATGACTATGGGTGAGGGGGCGTGTTGTCGGCGGCAGGTGTCGCCCCGCCCCACCCGAGCGCTGACAACACGCAGCATGGCCGGCACCTGGGGGTGGGTGCCGGCCACACACATCAGGCCCCCGCCAACAGTCGACGCCGGGGGACCACGCGTAGATCACGTGCCCGCGTACCTGCTCGACACAGCGGACTCGGCTACGCCGAAGCCGCGCCACTTGACATCCACGGACCATCGGATGTCTTGCTCCCTGCCGCGGGGCCATTCCGGTTCGCCCGCCACGCAGACCCGCGCTTCCTGGCTGGCACGCCGGTAGCGTCAGCGTCGGTGGCTTCGGGAAGCGAGGTGGCGGCACGATGGTCAAGTCAGGGCCATGGGTGGTCGAGCGTGGCACTGGCCTCTTGGCGGCCGTGCTGGCCGCCGGGTCGATGGCCTTCGCCGGCTACCAGGTGTGGCAGATGCGCGACCTGGTCGCCGACTCGGCGCTCGGCGCCGCCGCGGTGACGGTGGTAGCCGCGCTCACGCCCACGCTGATCGCGCACTGGTCGGGCCAGCAGTGGGCCTATCACAGCGGTGCCCGGCTCGCGCCGCTCGTGCTCGCGCTGGCCGCGATCGCGTTCGCCGTGGGCGTCGCTCACCGCCTGGCCGACGCCGGCCGGCCGCACGCCTGGATGGCCGCTGCGGCGTTCACCTTCGTCGCTGGCGTCGGTCCGACCCTGACCCTCGTTCGCGCCCGCCAACGCCCGACGTACGTCGCCGCGTGACCCGGCCCGCTGGCGTCGCGTGTTGGCGTCACTGACGTTGCGGGCACGCCGAGAATGCAAGGGGGTGTGTCCCCTGTAAGTCGACACCAGGGCGTGGCCTGCCGAGGTAGTGCGGCCAGGGCTAAACGGTCACCGGCCGGGGGATCGTGGTGATTCCGTGGAATGCCCGCGCGGGGTTCAGGTGGGTAGTGCCTGGGTGTGGTCGTCGGGCTCGGCGGTGAGCACCGGTGGAGTGCACCTATTCGATTCCTGCGCTATTCGCTGATCATGAGCGCGAGGCCGCCCTTCGCCGCCTCAACCGAATTCGGCAGCAGAGCCGATGGCCGCAGGTTGCAGTCGTTGTCACACCCGAGATCATCCGTGCGGTCAGAGACATGCTGCCCAACCCCAACCCCGACGCCAGCGTCACCGCGATCGCCCGGCTGCTCGGCGTCAGCCCCGGCACCCTCTACAACCACATCCTTGACCTGCGCGAGTTGCGGGCGCAGGGCCGAGCGCGCCACCAGCTACCCGCCGGCGCGCCGGCGTCACAAGCGGGGGGCGGGGCAGCAGGCAGTCGGCTGGCTTGACCGGCGGCGCAGGGCGATTACGGCGGGCCATGCCGCGGCGGCGACTGCGGCACCGACGCCGAGGGCGATACCGCCCTGGGTGAACCCGCCGATCCCGCCGAGGACTCCGGTGAGGATGAGTAGGTGGGTGGTGCAGCAGGCGGCCATGGCGGCCACGCCGCCTGCGGCGGCGGCCGTCGGGGCGACCGAGGGTCTGTTGCCCGTGGTCATCGGGTGCCTTCTTCGGGGCTGGGGGTGATGCGTATGCAGGCGGCCAGGGCGGCGGCGTTGTCGGCTGCCAGCGAGCGGGCCTGCAGGATCAGGTCGGCGACTCGGGGGTCGGTGACGCTGTAGAAGGTACGACGGCCCTCGCGGCGGGCGGTGACGTAGCCGCAGTCGGCCAGGCAGGCCAGGTGGGTAGAGACCCGGCCCTGGGACAGGCCAACGTATGCGACGCACTCGCCGACGGTGTGCTCGTCATGGAGCAGGAACTCCAGCAGCCGCAACCGGGTCGGGTCACCCAGCGCGCGGAAGAACTTGGCGACCATCTCCACCCCGCCTGCCTCGCGGGGCAGCAAGATGATCCGATCGCGTGAATCCCGACCCACCAAACAATCCCCTACCCATCCGGATACCAGGATGGGAGCGTAGCATCTGGCCATCATCTGGGTAACGGGGCTCGGCTGAGCAGGGTGGAGGACAGGGCCATGGCGTACGACCTGGCGATCGTGGGTTCCGGCGGTGGGGCGTTCGCGGCGGCCATCGCGGCCCGACGACGTGACCTGTCAGTGGTGATGGTCGAGCAGGGCACGGTCGGCGGCGCGTGCGTGAACACCGGCTGTGTGCCGTCGAAGGCGCTCCTGGCCGCGGCCGACGCCCGACACACCGCGCTTGCCGCGGGCCGGTTCCCCGGTCTGCGTCCGGCAGAACCGGTAGTGGACTTCGCGGCGCTGATCGACGGCAAACGCGGCATGGTCGAGACGATGCGCGCGGACAAGTACGTGGACCTGGCCGCCGAGTACGGCTGGCAGATCCTGCCCGGCACGGCCCGGTTCACCGGCGACCCTGACCAACCGCGCCTGGCGGTGGAACAGGCCGACGGGGGCACCCGCACGATCGAGGCCGCGCACTACGTGGTGGCCACCGGGTCCACGCCGTGGGCGCCGCCGATCGCCGGGCTCGCCGACGCCGGCTACCTGACCTCCACCACGGCGATGGACCTCGACCGGCTTCCAGAGTCGATGATCGTCATCGGCGGCAACGCGATCGGCCTGGAACAGGCGCAACTGTTCGCCCGCCTCGGCACGCGGGTGACCGTGGTGGAGACCGTGGACCGGCTCGCGCCGTTCGAGGAGCCGGAGATCTCCGCCGCCATCGAGGGCGTGTTCGCCGACGAGGGCATCAGCGTCCACACCGGCGCCACCGTCACCGCCGTCGCCCGCGGCGACGCCGGCTACTCGCTCACCCTCACCACCGGTCACGGCACGATCGAGTTGGCCGCCGAGCAGCTGCTGGTCGCCACCGGCCGTCGCCCGCTTACTCAAGACCTGAACCTGGACCAGGTGGGGGTCACGGTCGGCCGGCGGGGCGAGATCATCGTCGACGAGCGGCTGCGCAGCAGCAACCGGCGGATCTGGGCCGCCGGCGACGTCACGGGCCATCCGCAGTTCGTGTACGTGGCGGGCGCGCACGGCACCCTGATCGTCGACAACGCCTTCGACAACGCCGGCCGCAGCATGGACTACACCCACCTGCCGCGGGTCATCTTCACCACCCCGGCGATCGCCGCCGTCGGGCTCACCGACGCCCAAGCCGCCGAGCAGGGCCTGGACTGCGAATGCCGCGTGCTGCCCCTGGACTTCGTGCCACGGGCGATCGTCAACCGCGACACCCGCGGCCTTGTCAAGCTCGTCGCCGAGCGTGGCAGCGGCCGCATCCGGGGCGTGCACGTGCTGGCCGACAACGCCGGCGACGTGATCGCCGCCGCGGTCTACGCGGTGCAAGCGGGCATGACCGTAGCGCAGATGGCCGACACCTGGTGCCCCTACCTCACCATGGCCGAAGGCCTGAAACTCGCCGCCCAAACCTTCACCCGCGACGTGACGAAGCTTTCCTGCTGCGCGTCCTGACCGCGCCCCAAACGGGCGTAGCCTGACCGATCTCAAGAGGCGCACGCGGTGGCTGTCTGGCACCCTGCCGGGCAGCCACCGCAGTGCCCGAGATGACGATCCTCAGGCAGTCACCGTTCGCAGCAGGTCCGCGGTGAACCGTACGTACTCCGGGCTGCACGCGCCTCCGATGCGGGCGGCATCAGTACGCCGACCGAGATCGGCGAGGAAGCCGTCAACGGAGGCGAACCCGGGCGGCGGCTTCAGTAGCCACAGCCGCCCCCGCGGCCGGCCGGCGACGCCCGAGTCGGCCAGCAAGGCGTCGTTGTCGTTCTCGACCTCGTCGCGGGACTCCCGGCTGGCCAGCACGGTCTGCTCCCTCAGCACCTCGTACGTCTTCGGATCCTGCTCGTACCAGGTCTCACAGCGGGTAGCCCGGTCCGGCACCCAGGTACGCAGCTGCCGGGGCCACACCGCGGGCAGGAAGACCCAGCATGGGCGCGTCTGGGGCCAACTGCCGAGCGGGTGGTGACGTGGACCACGCCGCCGGTAATACATTCCCCAATAGCGCTAGTATCGCTGTATGGCGATGAATCGTGTGGAGGGCTGTGACCGGGCCGGGTTGAGTCCGGCGGTCGCGTTGTTCGCTTCCCTGGCCGATCCGACCCGGCTGCGGATCGTGCAGCGGCTGGCCCGGGGGCAGGCGCGGGTGGTGGACCTGACCGGAGAGCTGGGTCTGGCTCAGTCGACGGTGTCGAAGCATCTGGCGTGTCTGCGTGACTGTGGCCTGGTCGACTATCGGCCGGTCGGTCGGGCGTCGGTGTATTCGTTGGCCCGGCCTGAGTTGCTCGATCTGCTTGCCAGCGCCGAGCAGTTGTTGGCCGCCACCGGCGATGCGGTGGCGCTGTGCCCCAATTACGGCCCTGGCGGTACCGGGATCGGCGACGAGGAGGCTGTGCGATGAGCGACGCGTGCGGCTGCGGAGACGACGAACCCCGCGTGGAAGGTACCGAGGAGGAACGCGAGCCCGAGCGGCTATGGCAGGTCAGCGAACTGCGGGCCGCTGCCGTCGCCGGGGTGTTCCTGCTCGCCGGGTTCATCGCCGGACTGGTCGACGCCCCGCGCCCGGTTGGCATCGGCCTCAACGCTGTTGCGTTGCTGGTCGGCGCATGGACGTTTGTGCCGAACACCCTGAAGCGCCTGGCCAAGGGAAAGATCGGCGTCGGCACTTTGATGACGATCGCCGCTGTCGGTGCGGTGGTGCTCGGCGAGGTCGCCGAGGCCGCCATGCTGGCGTTCCTCTACTCCATCAGCGAGGGCTTGGAGGAGTACTCCATCGCCCGGACGCGGCGCGGCCTGCGGGCGCTGCTCAACCTCGTACCCGCTGAGGCAACCGTCCTGCGCGACGGGGCGCAAGTCACCATCGACCCCGCCCAGTTGCGTGTCGGTGATCTGCTGCTCGTGCGGCCCGGTGAACGCCTGGCGACCGATGGTGTGATCCGCACGGGCCGTTCCGCGCTCGACGTGTCCGCGTTGACCGGTGAGTCCGTGCCGGTTGAGGCGAATCCTGGTGATGCCGTCTACGCCGGTTCGATCAATGGCACCGGTGCCATTGAGGTACAGGTGACCGCTACCGCGTCCGACAACTCTCTGGCGCGGATCGTGCGCATCGTGGAGGCCGAGCAGTCCCGCAAGGGTGCCGCCCAGCGGCTCGCCGACCGGATCGCCAAACCGTTGGTGCCCGGCATCATGATCCTCGCTGCGGTCATCGCGGTGGCCGGCGCTCTGGCCGGCGATCCACGTACCTGGATCGAACGTGCCCTCGTGGTGCTCGTCGCCGCGTCGCCGTGCGCGCTGGCCATCTCGGTGCCGGTGACCGTCGTTGCCGCGATCGGCGCGGCCAGCCGCATCGGCGCGCTGGTCAAGGGCGGCGCCGCACTCGAAGCGTTGGGCCGGATCCGCGCGGTCGCGCTGGACAAGACCGGCACCCTGACCCGCAACGAACCCACCGTCGTTGACGTCGCCACCACCGACACGGCCAGCCGCGACCAGGTCCTTCGGGTCGCCGCAGCACTCGAATCACGCAGCGAACACCCCCTGGCCCGGGCGATCCTCGCCGCCGCACCCGACCACACGCCGGCCGCCGACGTCGAGGCCGTCACCGGTGCCGGCCTGACCGGCATCGTCGACGACCGGCCGGCACGGCTCGGCCGCCCCGGCTGGATCCACCCCGGCCCCTTGGGCGAGCACGTCACCGCCATGCAGACGGCCGGCGCGACCGCCGTCCTCGTCGAACACGACGGCACCCTGATCGGCGCCATCGCCGTCCGCGACGAACTACGTCCCGAAGCCGCCGAAGTCGTCGCCCGGCTCCACGCCGACGGATACACCGTGGCGATGCTCACCGGCGACAACACCCGCACCGCCACCGCACTCGCCGCCCAGGCCGGTATCGAAGAGGTTCACGCCGACCTTCGACCCGAGGACAAGTCCAGGATTGTCGGGGCCATGCGGGCCGCGCGGCCGACCGCGATGGTCGGCGACGGTGTCAACGACGCCCCCGCCCTGGCCACCGCCGACGTCGGCATCGCCATGGGCGCCATGGGTACCGACGTCGCGATCGAAACCGCCGACGTCGCCCTGATGGGCGAAGACCTGCGGCACCTGCCACACACCCTTGCCCACGCTCGCCGAAGCCGCCGCATCATGCTGCAGAACGTCGGCCTGTCCCTTGGACTGATCACCGTTCTTATCCCACTGGCCACCTTCGGCGTCCTCGGCCTGGCCGCTGTCGTCCTGATCCACGAACTCGCCGAGATCGTCGTCATCGGCAACGGCGTACGCGCCGGCCGCATCCGCCCCTCCCTGCCAACCGCCCAGCCTGAGATTGCAGGAGGGGCACGGTGATGGCTGCGATCGCGCTCGCGTTGTACCTGGCCGGCCTCGGGCTGGCGTTCGGGTGGCGCAGCGTCGCGCAGTGGAAGGAAACCGGCGACACAGGGCTGCGGTTGGATGCCGGTCCGCCCGGGTCGGTGGGCTGGTGGGCGAAGCTGCTGTTCGTCGCTGCACTGCTGCTCGGCCTCGCCGGTCCGGCCGCCGCCCTGGCCAGCATGGACCCGGTCAGCGTTCTTGACTACAGCGGGCTGCGGGTGGCTGGGCTGGTCCTGGCCGTCGCCGGCGTGACCGCCACCCTCGCCGCGCAACTGAGCATGGGCGCCTCCTGGCGCGTCGGGGTCGACCCGGCCGAGCGCACCGCCCTGGTCACCGGCGGCGCGTTCGCCCTGGCCCGCAACCCCATCTTCACCGCCATGACCGCTACCAGCGCCGGTCTTGCCGCGATGGTGCCCAACCCCATCGCCCTGGCCGCCACCGCAGTCCTGGTCGCGTCGATCCAGCTGCAGGTCCGCGCCGTCGAGGAGCCCTACCTCGCCCGCACCCACGGCGCCGCCTACGCCGACTACACCGCCCGGGTCGGCCGATTCTGGCCCGGAATCGGCCGCCGACCAGCACCGACCCGTCGCTGAGCGCCTCTCACTCACGATCAACCAATAATCGTTGATTTTTCGGAGAAAGCTACGGGCGGGCCCAGTCGCAGGCGATGTCCATTTCCGCAGCATACGGCCCCGAGCAGAGGGATGGACCGGTCATGGGTGCGGGGCGTCGGGGTCGGGTCGGCTGTTGAGATAGGCGGTCCAGTCGGCTCGGGCGTAGGTGCTCCAGGTGGCGGCGGTCTTGTGGGTGAGGCCGAACAGGTCGGTGATGACGGGTGCGGGCAGGTCGGCCGCGAGGGCGATCAGGGCGTTGTTGCGGGCGGCGCCGACGGGAATGCCGTGTTGGCGTAGACGGTGTCCGAGGCTGGCCGCCGCGATGGGGCGGGTCGGCGGTCTGCCCGGGAAGAGGTAGGCGGCCTGGGCCTGCGCGGTGGGGCGCAGACCGAACGTGCGTGGTGGTTGCGCGATGAGCTGGTCGACGAGCTGCGCGAGGTTCGGCGGCAGCAGGACCGGCACGGAGTCGAGGGCCAGGTAGGTTCCCCGGTCGTCTCGACTCAGCCGCTCGGTGGTCAGCGCGTGGATCTTCGGCAACCGGACGCCGTAGAGCAGGATGAGACCGCCGGCCACCTTCACGTCGACCGGCGTCGGGTCGTCCGGGGTGAGGCACCGCCGTAGCAGGTGCAGGTGGTGGTCTTCGGCGAGGAACCGGGAGGGCGTGTCGTCGCGGCGGCGGGCGATGACCAGGTTCGGAGTGATCCGTCGCGCGGCGGTCCAGGCGGTGAAGGCCCGGACCGCCCGGCGTCGGTGGGCTCGGCCGTCGGTCATGAACTCGTCCAGGCGCGGCTGGGTGAGGTCGTCGATCGTCAGGTTGCGCTGGCCCAGCCAGGACATCAGGGCCAGCGCCTGGTGGATGTCCTCGCGGTCGGCGGTGGCGGAGCTGGCGGTGTATCGGCCGCGGGTGGCGGCGCGGCGGGCCTTGCGCAGGACGACCCACTGGGCGAAGGGCCGGACGAGTCGTTGGCGATCGGCTGGCTGGTCGGCGAGCAGGGCGTCGAGCCACGGTTCGAGCCGGGCCAGCGGCTCCAGCCGGTCGGGCAGGACGCTGGTGGCCACGAGCAGTTTGCGCAGGTAGTCGACCGCGCCCGCCTTCGGCGTGTGCAGGAGTTCATCGAGCACGTCGTGGGTGACCGGCGCCCTGGTCGCGGCCAGCTCGGCGAGCAGCCGGGCGGAGCCGCTGCGGCGCAGCCAGGCGAGGACGTGCCGTGGGATGGCCGCGTTGACCAGCGCGTCGGCGAACGGGAGCAGCTGGGGGCCGATGGTGCCGTGGTCGTCGCCGAGGAGGTCGGTGACGCGGTCGGTGAGCACGCACCGGGCGCATCGGCGCGCGGCGTAGAGGTCCCCGGCTTCCCCGCACGAGGCGCACAGGTAGTCCAGGTTCGCGCGCATGCCGTTGCGGCCGGTTTCGCGGATCGCGCAGGGTCCGCACACGCCGGCTGCTCGTGCGTCGCGGCCGACGAGGACGCGGACCTGGCCACAGGTGGCGCAGGGGCCGGGGTTGTTGACCGTTCCGCTGTAGCAGGTCGAGCAGACCGGCCCCAGCGGCCAGTGTGCCTGGGTGGTGCGGCGGCGTCGACACAGCGCGCACTCGCGCAGCGGTCGAGGGCGGCAGCCGGGGCAGCGCAGCAGGCCGTCCGGTCCGCGCTGGCAGTGCCGCCACCGGCCGCAGGCGCCGCATTCGGCCACCGGCGACTCGGCGCAGGCAGCGCACAGATCGGGACTGCCGCTGGCGGCGCGGCGTTTGATCTGCCTCGGGCGGCCACAGCCACCACAGCGGCGCTCGGGCGCCCGGTAGCAGCGTCGACAAACGGGACCGGCGTCGGTGACCGCGTGCGCGGGCGATGGCAGGCCGCAGGTCACGCACACGTGGATCGGACGGGGCGCGCAGCCCTGACACAGCGGTCGACCGTCAGGGGTCCGCCGGGTCGGTTGCCGGAGCCGGCCGCAGCCGGCGCATTGCTGCTGCCGGGCCGGGTCGGTGCCGTAGCAGGACCGGCAGATCACCCCCTCGTCGCGGCGGGCGGCGCGGTCGCCGGGTCGCCCGCACCGCGCGCAGATGATCTGCTCGGCTTTGAGCATGCAGGGCTGGCAGCATCGGCCGATCCCGTCCGGGTGCGGCCGGCCGCGTTGCAGGTCCGGCAGTGATCGGTCGCACCCGGCGCAGCGGGGCAGCGTGACCGCGTGCGCGAAGCCGGCGTCGACCAGGGCGTAGATCAGCCGCAGGAGCACCCTCGGCGCGTGCGGGTCCGGCGCGGCGAGGGCGTCCGGCCGGGCGGTCAGGTGCTGGTCGAGCTGGCGCATCGGGATGAACGTCCACGCGTTCGCCCGCTCCAGCAGCGCCTGCGCCGTCTCACGGGACAACTGCGCTCCGGCCGCCGCGACCACGTGGCCGAGCAGCCGCTCCTGGGCCGCCTCGGTGGGGTCGCCGACGTAGCGGTTGCGGACGCGTCGTCGGCGCGGGCTCACTCGTGCCTGGGCCGGCGGATCGTGGCCCGTGGCGGCGGCGCGGCCGGTGCCACCCTGCCACCACCAGCGGCGGCCTTGCGGACCGTCTGATTGGCCACCTGCGGCTCGATCAGGTCGTTGGGCGTGCATCCGAGGATGTCGCACAACGCGACGAGCGTGTCCATCGACAGCCGCTGCGGCGGCTGCGTGACCAGCCGGAACACCTGCTCCCGCGACAGCGTGACGCCCCGCTCGGCCAGCAGCGGCACCAGGTCCGTGGTGGCGAACATGTCCCTGGCGGCCATTAACTGCCGCAGGTGCCACCGGTACCCCATCTTTTTGATCACTGCCCGTCCCACATCTCTCCGAGCCGGTCTTGCATGACGCGGCGCAGCACTTGGTTGCGGTAGTCGTTGGACACCCCGGTGTAGATGGCGGTGGTGCTGGCGAATTTGTGCCCCACTTGGTCCTGCACGAACTTGACCGGGTAGTCGAACTCGATCAGATGCGTGACGTAGGAATGGCGCAGGCAATGCGGGTCCAGCGCCGGATCCAGCCCGGCGGCCTCCCGTGCCGCGACGAACGCCTCGTTGACCGACCGCGTCGACACGCGCCCACGCCGCTCGCTCACCCACAGCGCCGGATGCCTCCCCGGCCACAGCGCCGGACGCACCTCGTGCAACCAGTGCTCCGCCACCGGCACCACCCAATCCATCTCCGGCACCAACAGCACCGTGCGCCGCCGTGGCGGCCCGCCCCGCGACGCCTTGCCGTAGCGCACCATGACCATCCCGCACCGGCCGAACTGCGGCGCCTTCGGATTCGACCGCATATCGACCAGGTCGAGCATCGCCACCTCCCGCCGACGCAGCCCGAAGGCGTACGTCAGCTTCAGCATCGCCGCGTCCCGCGACGCGGCCAGCGCACCCTTGACACCCCGCGACCTGATCTCAGCGACCCGGCCGTCGGCCGCGTCGAACAACGCCTGCAACTCGTCGTAGGTCAACGGTCGCCGTCCCGGCTCACCCTCGTAATCCTCGATGTGAACGACGGAGTTGTCCTGGTGAAACACCTGCTGCGGTGCCACGCCGAACCGCTCGACGCACAACGAGGCCCAGCCGTACCGGGCATCCAGCAGGTACTCGCAGAACATCCGCAGGTCCACCTCGTAGCCGCGGGCCGTCGACAACGCCAATGGCCTGTCGCCACCACGCAGGTGGGAGATGAACGCCTCCCCCTCGGCCGGCGTCCACTGCCACGGATACAGCCCCGAGAACTCCGCCAGCCGCCGCGCCAACCGCAGCCGCTGCGTGACCGTCGCCTCGGCCAGGAAACGGCTGCGCTGCTGAGCCGCCCAACCCCGCAGCATCTCCTCGAACACCACCGGCGCCGGATCCAGATGCACAACGTTGGGCGCCAGAACGAGGCTCACCGAGCCAGGGTCATCACGCCGCACCCCGACGTTGTATCAGATGCATCAATCTTGCAGCTGCTCAAGACGTCCTGGACACGCCGAGACTCGTAACATCGCAACGCCCACCGCAGACCCGCCTGACCTGCGATTCTCTTCAGATCACCGCCCTGCCCTATGTTGCATCTAATGCAATTCCGCACAAAACCGGGGGTGGTGGGTGGCGGCGCCGCAGTGGCAGGTCCAGGTGTGGTGGCCGCGGTGGGTGTGCGGAGGCGGGCATGGGCAGGGTGTCCAGCCGACCTGCCCGCCGGGCTCACCGGCGGGATGCCGGCCCGGTCCGGAGCAGTGACTCGGGGTGGGGGCGACGAACTGGATGCCGCCGGTGCGGGTGCGGCGCACCTGGTGGGCGAGGTCGTCGCAGTGCGGGCAGGTGGGCACCGGGCCGCCGGTGGCGGGCCGGATCCGGCCGTGGGTGGGGCAGGTCCAGTCGCCGGCGCGCAGCGCCGGTGTCAGCCGGCCCCAGTCCACGCTCACGCCCGTTGACGCTACCGGCCTGGTAGCGCCCTGGTAACGCCTCCGCTGGGCTGGTAGCGGCTCTCTGGTAGCGCCGATCAGTTCGGGCGGGGTGGGGGCCACGGTCGCCTTGCCCCTGGCGGCGAGGCAAGCGCGGACGCGTCGTTGGGAGCCGGTCGTGGTCGACGTCTGCGGGTCCGCGCTGGGCACCACCCCCGCAGGAGAGACCCCTGAGGGTCTTTGTCGTCCACGACGGCGGACCCGTGGACCGGCGCTGCGCTGCCCGAACGCCGGATTGAGGTGGTCGGTGTCGGGGTCCGCCTCTAGACCAACCCCCACACCAACGCCAAGGCACGCCGCGACACGGACGTCAACACCGGCCGGCGACGGCAGCCCACGATCAGATGCACGCCGCAGGCTGGTAGCGCGTCATCCGGTGGCGGGCCGAGGTGAGGACAAGACCGCCTTGCCCCCGGCGGCGAGGCGGCCACGAATGGCGGTGATCCGCTCGTCGAGGGTGGGTATCTGGTCGCGGTCGGTGTACGGGATCGGGGTGCCGGCGTGGCAGTGCGGGCAGTGCTCGCCGGCGTGCCAGTCGGGGCCGTCGGGGTCGGGGCGCGGGTAGGCGATCGCGCAGGTGCCGCAGACGATCAGGTGCTCGCGGTCGTGCTCGGCGCCGAGCTGGGCGGGGCTGGTGTGGCGGCGGGCCCGCCAGCCCAGCCTGGTCCACACCGCGGCGACGTGGTCGTCGCGCACGGCCCGGTAGTCCTCGAGCGCCGCCTCCTGGGCGTGCTCCTGGGTACGCGCGGGCGGTTGGCGCAGCCGGTCGACCTCGTAGCGGTCGAGCAGCCGGCCGGCCTGCAGCGCCGCGGCGGCGGCGCGCAGCCGCGGGTGGTCGCCGTGGCCGGCGGCGGTGAGCAGATGCTCGGCCTGCGCGGTCCACTCGGCGGCGTGCCGGTCGGCCAGCACGGTGCGGGCGCGGGCGGTGAGGGTCGGGTCGTCGCGGTCGGCCCACCACGCCAGGAGCGCGTCGACGAGCTCGGGGGCGTCGTCGAGCAGCTGGTGTCGGGTGGCCGGTGGCCAGTGGTCGAGTAGCTGCCCGGCGGCGGGGTTACCCAGGAGCCGGGCGACGTCGTCGGCGGCGTCGCAGACGGCGCTGAAGGCGTGCACGCGGTCGCGGCGGGCCGCCTCGGTGGAGGCCTGGTCGTGGTGGTGTTGAGCGCGGGCCTGCGCGGTGATGCGACCGGCGAGCAGCTCGGCGAGGCTGGCCCGGGTAGCGGCCTCGCCGGGCAGCAGCCACACCGGCGCGTCGACCACCGCGGCGGCCGGGTCGCGGACCAGACCGCACGCGGCGACGGTGAGGGCGCGGGCGTCGGCGATGTCCCGGCCGGCCTGCCCGCCGTAGACCAGGCGGCCGCGGCGGGCGGCGGCGAGCTGCTTGCCGGCGGCGGCGAGGAAGGTGGCGGCGCGGGCCTCGGTGGTGGTCAGCAGCAGCAGCGGCGGGCAGTGCGGCCACACGTTCTCCCACGCCCGGTCTTCGGCGTAGGCGAGGTAGCGGGTGACCTTCTCGCGCAGCACCGCCTGCGACATGGTGGCGAGGTCGACCTCCACGAACGCGGCTGCGGTGCCGACGACGCCGGCGTGGTCGACGTCGACGAGCAGCACGGCGTCCGGGGTCAGCCGCCGCTGCCGCGAGCCCCAGCCCGGTCGGGTGCTCTCCCATTCCTGCCAGCCGGTCCGGTCTGACCACCAGCGCCGCAGCGCCAGGCCTACGGCCGGGCCGTGGTCGCGGACCGCGAGCCACGCCTCGCCGATCGCCGCGGCGTGCGCCACGTGCAGTCCGGAGGGTTTCTGCCGGCCCGGCGCGGCGGCGGTCCCGGCGACCAGGCGGGCGCCGGCGATGCGCAGCCACCAGTGCCGGGGCGCGGACCCCGCTTCCCGGCCGGGACGGACCGCGTCGACCAGCCCGGCGGTCCGCAGGCGGTCCAGGCGGTGGCGGACCGTGCGGACCGGCGCACCGGTGGCCCGGGCCAACTGGTCGGTGGTCAGGACGCGGTGGGCGTCGAGCAGGACCAGCAGCTCGTGCGACGGGCCGCCGGAGGTCCGCAGCCGCTGCACGAACGCCCGATCAGACACGACGGCACCGCCCCCTCCCCCGCGATCTCGCTCCGTATGGCCACCTTCCGGTGACACAGACAGTGTCAGTCGCCTGTCGACCGGAATCTGTCACAGGCGGCCTGACCAGCGCTGTGAGCGTGGTCGAGGTTGCCGTTCGGGTCCGAAGCAAACGGCAACCCCTGACAGAGGCTGTCCGGCTCGCGCGCCGCGTGTAAGCGGCTCGCGAAACTCTGGAAACCAGGGCCGTAACCGAAGGCGAGCGTTGCTCGATGACCTGGGCGAGGGGGTGCATCTGCCGGCCGGAGGGGTCCGTTGGAACGCCGGCGGGTGCACGGGAGGGGCCGGCATCGCGGTGTGCGAGGTGCCGGCCCTCACCGATGCGTGGCGGTCGCCAGTACGGTGACGGCCATGGATACCGAGCAGCCGCGGTACGGGTACGGCAGGGGCGGGCGGCCGTTGGGGTCGTCGCGGGACCGCGACGCGGAGGCGCTGCGACGGGTGCTGCGCCGGGCGGGCCTGCGGGACGTCGACGAGCGGCACCTGGACGGCTTCGCGGTCGAGGGCGCCAACGCCAGCCTGGACGGGCCGGAGCCGTTCAGCGTCGCCTACTGCGGCACCGCCGACGTGCCGCAGACGATGGCCCACTACCGGACGGTGTTGGAGCGAGCCGGCTACCAGGTCGACGCGGATCCGCTCGACGAGCACGTGCTGCTGGTGCCACGACAACCTGCCCAGGCGGCGGCACCGTCGGAGCAGAAGCTGATGGCGGCCGCCGTGGTGTGTGCGGTGGTGGCCACGGTGGCGCTGCTCGCCTCCTGGATCGGGTCCGGTGCGGTGCGGCTGGCCTGCGGTGTCGGCTCGGCCGTGTTCGGTGTGCTGGCGGTGTTCCTCGCGGGCCTGTGGTACCGGCGACGAGCGCACCTGGACTGAGGCCCGCGCTTTCACCGGCAGGTGAGGATTTCCGGGGTATATGTGAGGGTGCGTGGTCCGCGGTTCCTGTCGCCTCTCCGGGTGTCGTCGCGCGCGCGTTTTGCGGTTCGCACGTGCGAACCGGAGGCTGGTTATCGGGTGATTCGGGCTGACAAGGGGCCTTTGCCGAGTCGCCAGTCCGACGGCTTGCGCGCGGCGAACGTCTCCCCACGCAGGATCCGGTCGCGTTCGCGGACCGCGTCTGCGCAGGCCACGTGCGCCCAACCTGACGGGATCTTGCCGAGCCGCGTTCCGGCCGGGTAGCCACGTTCGCACGCCACGCAGGTGCCGGCGACGCTCGCCGCGACGCCGCCAGCGTGCTTCGGCCGAGGTTGGCCGCCGCCGCTGCGACGCTTCCCCGCAGTGGCGGCCGTCTTGCCCGTGCTCTTCTTCGGGCGCGGCTTGCGCGACGGCTTACTGGAGCCGGTGGCACCGAGCTGCTTGGGCAACTCACCGCTCGACGGGAGGTTGAGCGCCTGCCGGTACGCGGCGTCGGCGTCGGCCTGTCGCTTGGCGCGAGACTTCGTCACGCCCGCACCGTACGACGCCCCCACCCCGCACCCTCGGCCGCCACGCCAGCGAGGGCGGCGCGGCGTGTCCGCGGCCCACCAGGAAGTTCACTGCCCGGATGGTGGGCCTTTCCCCGGAACTTGTGGGCCTTCACGCCCGCGGCCGTGCGGGGCGCTCTCCGCCCCGGCCGACGGTTCGCACGTCTTGTGGGTTCGCGCGTTCCTCGCCGCCAAGGTTGGCACGTCTTATGGGTTGGCGCGTCGGCCGCCACGGCCGGCGGGCAGCTCGGCGTGGAGACACGGCGAGGTGCCGTCGCCTCAGTGGTGGAGTCGACGCAGCAGCGTGCCGCCGTAGGTGTGCTCGCGAAGGTAGTTGGCGAGCGCTGCCAGGTCGGCGCCCGGCTGTGGTGGTTGCTCGGGCCGCCGGGTGAGGGCGGTCCGGCGCCGTTTCGGTGCGGGGCCCCGTCGTTTCAGGGGTGCGCCGACGGCGGCGGCGTGCAGCTTCTTCACGGTGGCGTCGATGGCGTGGATGCCGGTCTCGCCGCGCAGGGTCAGTGGTGGTTCGTCCCAGGTGTCGGTGTCGCTGGGCGGTTGCAGGCCTGCCAGGGGGTCGGCGTTGGAGATGGCGGCGTGGTAGACGCCCAGCGCGGCGGCGGCGTAGGCGCGGGCGGCCCGCTCGGCGCGTTCGGCCAGGTCGGTGACGTGTGCGTGGGCGAGCTTGGCGCGCTGCCGACCGGTCTCCTGCCACAGCTCGTGCATGGCGGCGGCCTGCTCGGTCACCGCGGCGGGCAGAATCGCTGCGGGCGCCGGCGGCTCGGCGCTGGCCTCGCTCTCGGCGGCCAGGTGCAACTCGCGCACGGCGCTCCACGCCTTGACCAGCGCCTGGTAGAGCCTCCGGTGCTGGTCCAGGAGTTCGTCGGCGCGCGCCGGCCACGGTTCGGCGTCGGCGCCGTCGGGGTGCGGGGCGACGACGGTGGGGTACGCGGCGCAGTGGGCGGCGTGCTGGTTGCGGTAGAAGTCGCGGCCTCGTTCGGTGATGCGGTAGCCGTCCGGGCACGGTTCGGCCAGCGGCGGTATGTGCCGCTCGATCAGTACGTGCTCGATTGTCGCGGAGTAGCCCCAGGTCAGCGGCTGGCCGCGCTGGTCGGCGGTCCACAGCAGGGCTAGGACCTCCCACGCGCGCTGGCTGAGCCCGACCTTCGGTTTCGCCCCGGTGTCGAGGGAGGTGCCGGCGCGGGCGGCGGCCCGGCCGGCCCGGGTCAGCGCCACGGTGTGCATCACCCCGAACGCGGTGCCCCGGATGTTGCGGGTGATCAGCCCTCGGCTGGCCAGTGCGGCCATCGTGGAGCCGTTGCCCTGGTTGTCCCACCCGTGCAGCTCCAACTGGGACTGCAGTTCGGTGAGGCCGACCAGCCGGCGGTCGGAGGGGTCGTGCGCGAAGTCGATGCGCCGCCACTCCACCGCCGGGGTGCCGTCGAACCTGCCGCGGGCCGCCTCCCGGCGCCGATTCTCCTCGTTCCGCTGATCGATCAGGTAGATCGCGCGCAGGGTTCCCTGCTGGCGGTCGTTGAGTTCCGTCCAGGCGGTCACCGCCGCGGAGGTGCGTGCCTTGGTGGTCATGCCGCCTCCTCATCTGCTGATTCCGCGGAATGCTCGCCGTCGTCGGCGGTGAGGTACGCGGCGAGGGTGTAGGCGGGCGCCCGGTCGAGGCGCTGGCCGCCGTGGTCGTAGCGGCGGGTGGTGCGGGCGTCGGCGTGCCCGAGTTGCTCCTGGACGTCCTCCAGGCGGGCGCCGGCGTCGCGGGCGAGGGTGGCGCAGGTGTGGCGCAGCACGTGCGGACTCATCTTCACCGGGATCCCCGCGGTGGTGGCCAGGCGGCGTAGTAGCCGCCACACCGCGCCCCGGTCGACGCGAGCGCCGCTGGCCGTGGCGACCATGGGCCGGCGCGGCCGGGCCCCGGCCTGCCCGGCCGGCACCGGCACCCGGGCCTCGGCAAGGTCGGGCCGGCCGGCGAGGTAGGCGTCCAGGCGGCGGGTGACCGGGGCCGGCAGCGCGACCAGGTGCTCACCGCCGCCCTTGGCGGTGAAGCGCAGGACGCGGTGGTTGCGGTTGTGGCCGAGCTGCTCGACGTCGGCGCCGACGAGCTCTCCCACGCGCAGCCCGGTGTAGAGCAGCAGGGCGACGATCGCCGCGGTGCGGGCGGCCTGGGGGCCGGTGTCGGCGTCGGCGGCGGCGAGCAGCGCCTCGGCCTGGGTACGCGACAGGCCGGCGGTGCTCGGCCGGGTCGGGTCGGTCTTCGGTTTCTGCTTGGGATTGATGGCGGCGGGGTTGGCCCGGTCGGTGCGGTCCTCGGCGATCAACCACGAGTAGAACGCGGATACGGCGGCGAGGCGGCGGGCACGGGTGGCGGCGGCAGCGGTGCCGGAGGCTTCCTGGGCGCGTAGCCAGGCGTGGGTGTGCACGCGGCGGGCCTCGGTGAGCGGGTCGACGCCGGAGGCGGCCAGGAAGGCGAGCCAGTGCTGCAGGTCGCGGCGGTACGCCGCCCGGGTGTGGACTGAGGCGTATCCGATCAGCCACTCGCGCAGCAGCTCCTCCAGCTCGTCGCCGGCGGCACCCCCCACGGTGCGGGCCCCACCGTGGGGGGCCGGAACGGCGGGCAGCACCTCGCCGGACAGGACGGTCACCGAGTCCTCCGTTCGCGTTGCTCGGCGCGCAGGCACGCCGGATGCCAGCGGGCGTACCGGACGCCGTCGTCGTCGACGGTCGGCACCGGCAGGGCCTCATCGAGGGGCACGTACTGGCCGCAGCCGGTCCGGCCGCACCGGTTGCCGGGGTCTGCCCGGTCCGCGGCGTCCAGGTCGACCGGCGGTAGCTCGGCGTGCAGGTAGACGGTGACGCCGTCACCGGAGCGGCGCGGACGGGGCGGGTTTTCCCGGGTGACGGTGAGCGCCCGGCCGATGGCCAGCGCGGCGGCGTCGGCCTGGTCGACGTCGTCGGCGACGATCCGCACCCGGATCACGGCCCGGCCACCAGGTCGACGAACGCCGCCGTTCGCACGTACTTCGCCGTGGTGCTGTGCCCGTCCCAGCCGGCCGGGTGGGCGGGCAGGTGCCAGGACACCTGGCCGGTGGGCAGCTCCAGGTAGACCACGACGGGACGGGGGTCTGTCGGGTCGTGGCCGACGCCGGCCGGGACGCCGGCCTCGTGGGCGAGCGCGAGGGCGGTCCAGATCAGGATGTTGCGCTGCGCGTAGGCGGCGGTGATCTGCGGGGTGTCCGGACCGGTGTGGCCGTGCCGGGACGGGTCGATCGCGGCGATCGCGGCCAGGACGTCGGCGAGGCGGACCTCGGCTTCGCGGGCTGGCTGGGGGCTGATGTCGACGGCGGCGCTCACTTCGGGTCGTCCTCGGCGAGTTGAGCGGCCTCGCGGTTGGTGAGGTCGTTGCGCAGGTTGGTGAGCCGCTCGGCGCTGTAGTTCAGCCGCGTCGCCTCGATGCCGAGGCGCGCCCGGATGCCGGCGTCGGTGACCCATTGCGCCACCGTCTCCGGCGTACCGTCCTCGCCCATGGGGGTGTCCGGCAGCAGGTCGGCCATCCACTTCAGCAGCTCCACCAGCGCGGTCAGCGTGGTCTCGACATCCCCGACGCCCAGGGCGTTCTGGGCCCGCTCGTACGGCTGGTAGGCCACGGTCTTGGCCGGTGCGGGTTGGCCCTCGGCGACGACGACCGCGGTCAGCTCGACGCCGGGGGTCAGCCGGCCGTAGGAGCGGACCTGGCCGTTGTCATCGACGACGTCGACCGGGTCGGGCTCCAGCAGGGTGATGCCGGCAGCGGTATGCGCGGTGACCGTCGGGCCGGGCGGCAGGTCCGGATCGACGTGCACGGTCCAGGCGACACTGACCGGAGTGTCGGCCGGCAACGCCGCCATCAGTGCGGCCAGCTCTCCCGCCGTGGCGAACTCGCGAGGCATGCGGGCCAACACGTCGGTCACGGCCCTGGCGGCCGCCTCCTGCTGGTCGGCGAGGGTCTGCCTGTCGATGGTCATGCGATGCGTCCTCCTGTGCGCTCGGGGGATGATCGGGTGCGTGGGCCGGGACCATTACCGGTGGTCCCGGCCCACGCCACCTGAGATGAAGTAGCCGTACTTGATCAGGTCGATGGGGCTGCGCTCGCCTCGCCGGCGGCGGCCTGGTCGACGCGCTCGGCGTAGGTGCGGCCGGCGGCGCGGATCGCGTCGACCGGCTCGCCGCCGGACCAGTCCGGTAGGGCGCCGGTCTGCGGCAGCGGGGTGTTCTCGCGGGCGTGCTGGTCCAGCGCGTCGTCCAGGCCGTTCCAGTTCGGCTGGGAGTCCAGCCGGCGGCCGGGCTGGTCGTAGTCGGTGCGGATCAGCTCGACGCCGGTGGTGAGGCCGCGCTTTTCCAGCCAGGCCCGCGCGACGTCGAGGTACGCCGCGGCGTACGCGTCGCGGTCCTGCCGGTAGAGCGCCTCGATCGCCGTCTCGCGCGCCTCGGCGGCGTCGGCCTGCGCCTCGCTGAGGCCGTCGGCGCTGGCGGCCTCGATGGCCGCGTCGAGGTCGGCGTCGTACAGCTGCGAGATCCCGAAGTCGGCGAACACGTCGTCGACGTTGAGGCTGATCCGGTACGGCTCGGTGCGCCACGCCAGGATCCGGTCCTCGGAGGTGGTGCCCTCGATGAGGCGGCGCACGAGGTCGGCCTCCCACGAGCCGGGCCGGCCGGCGAGTAGCGTCTCGACGCCGCCGAGGTTCGCCGCGACCGAGGTCAGCACCTGGGCGGCCAGGTCGGCGAAGTCGACCGGCTCGGTCGCCTCGGCCGGGGTGCCGGCGCCGCGAACGCGGGTCTGCCGGGCCAGCGAGGTCAGCGCCTCGATCGCCTGCCCGGCCAGGTCGTCATCTGCGCCCGCGGCGGGATGGGTGTGGTCCATGAAGGTCTCCTCTGGTCCGTGGTGATCAGTCCTGCAGCCCGGTCGCGGCGGCCCGGACCGTGGCCAGCCATGCGGCGGGGTCGCGGGGCGGGGTGGACATGCCCGACACGATCCGCCGGATCGCCTCCTGAGGGCTGGCGTACCCGACCGCGGCGAGCTGCTCGTCGTCGCGCAGGACCAGGGCGACGGCGAGGGTCTCGCTGGTCGACCAGCCCTGGTACCGGCCGCCGTGCGACTGCACGTACCGGACCCGCGCCACCGTCTCCTTGCCGAACGTGTCGGTGACGCGGGCCTGCGCCTCATCCATCACCTCGGCGCGGCGCTCCAGCTCATCCTGCGCCCGCCGGTACGCCTCGACCTCGGCGGCCAGCCGCCGGCAGCCCTCGGCGTGGCCGTCCTCGTTGTCGGAGGGGTAGCCGTTGTACGGGCCGCGGTCGGTGATGCTCTCGCCGCAGCCGCGGGGGCCGCCGCAGGTGAAGAACACGTACCGGTCGTAGCCGTAGCTGGAGACGGGCCCGGCAACGAGCTCGAACGCCCGCTCCCGCTGGACGTAGTCCTCGGACCACTCGATCTCCAGCAGGTCGGCGATCTCGTCCCACGAGGAACCCTCGCCGCGCAGTCCCTTGGCGAACGAGTACGCCTGGGCCTGCGCCAGGCGGGCCACGGACAGCGCGGCCTGCAGGCCGGCGAGGGGCCGCGGCTCGGGGAAGCCGTAGTCCGACTCCGGCCGGATCTTGCGAGTGGTCATCTGGTGTGCCGGGACCGCCGCCTTGACCGCGCGGTCGACGAGCTGCCGGACGGCCGCCATGTCCACCGTCTTCTCGGTGGTGCTGCTGTTGGTGCTCACACGTTCCTCCTGGGGGTTGGTAACGGGCCTGACGGTACGGGTCGGGTCAGACAATTTCATGCCTCGATAAGATCAGTTATGAAGGCATGGGCGGGGAGGCTGGATTCCGGGGAATCAGGGGCGACCCCCTGGCGTCAGCCGTCCGCCCCGACGTCGTCGTCGCGCGGCGAGTTCGGTCCCACGAGCTCAATGTCGTCGGGCTTGATCACCAGGGGCACCCCCGAGCCTTCGAGCGCGTTCACGATCTGCTCCACGAGGCGGTCTTCCTCGGCCCACCGGCGATCGCGCTCTTCGCCTTCCAACTGTTCGGCGGCCCGGGCGGCTAGCACCTCGCGTAGCACCGTCACCTCGGGGGTCAACTCAAGGAATCCGCCGGCGCGCTTCCTCGCCCACTCGACCGAAAGCCCGGCGTCCTCGGCCGCCTTGACGGCGAACGCGAGCTGAACCAGTGCGTCCATCTGCGCAGCTGCGGCGGCCCGGGTCTGCTCGGCCAACTCGTACGCTCGGCGCCGCCACCGATCCAGCGCCGTCGCGGCGTCGAACGTGGCGGGCTTGGCGGCCAACTCGGTCCAGCTCCACAGGTCGAGCGCGGCGCCGATGGCTACGACCTCGGTGAGCTTGGGCTCGCGGTGACCCTGCTCCAGCTTCCAGATCGTCGCCTGGGTGCAGGAGTGGCCGAGGTCTTTGATCCGTTGCGCCAGCTCGGCTTGGGACAGGCCCTTCTCTTCACGGATCTTGCGCAGGTTGATCGCGAAGTACTCCCCGACCGACCTGTCAGCGTCCAGCGTCGCCACACACGATCCCTTCTCCCGCGACTCCGAAACGGAGTCGTCAACGACTTCGAACCATAGTGTACGGTGCCGTGGAGTCAAGACCCAATCCGAATTGGAGTCGAAGGTGGCGAAGGAGTCGCGGACCGTCGGGCGTCCGTACCTGCTCAGCGTGCGGGCGAGCCTCGTCCTGGCGCTGAGCCTGCTGGTTGGCAGCGCGGCTGCCGGGCTGACCATCGCGTCTGGCGGTGGCTGGGCGGGTGCCCTGCTCGCCGGTGGCACGGCGGTCGGCGGGGCGATCGTGCT
Source organism: Micromonospora sp. CPCC 205554 (assembly GCF_036902745.1). Taxonomy (NCBI): domain Bacteria; kingdom Bacillati; phylum Actinomycetota; class Actinomycetes; order Micromonosporales; family Micromonosporaceae; genus Micromonospora; species Micromonospora sp. CPCC 205554. Next base: position 22,433 of record NZ_JBAKHP010000028.1, read on the forward strand.
GTTCAACCAGATCATCGACGACAGCGATGGTGTCCGGTGACCCGCGCGTAGCCCCGGAGGCGGGCCGGCCGGCGCAGTCGCGCCGGCCGGCGATCCGCCCCCGGTCGGTCAGCTCTCGTACCAGCGGGTCACCGGGAACGCACCCGGGGCGTCGGCCGGCGCCGACTCCAGGCACCACTCCTGCTCCGGGCCGGCGATGGTGTCGCCGGTGTTGACGACCCACTCGTGGTGGATCTGTGCGTACGGGTTGGCAGGGTCGGCCGGGGCCAGGGCCTCGCCCCACGACTCGCGGGCGTAGCGGCGCAGCGCGGTGAGCATCCGTCGCGGGTCGTGGTGACCCACGGCGACGATGTCGCCGTCCTCGCCGATGTCGCTCAGGGCGATGCCGTCGATGGTGGCCACCATCCTCAGCGTCGGCCACGTCGGACCGCCGAGGATGTCGGCGAGCATCTGCTGGTGGGCGGGGAAGACGATGCCCTGGTGGTTGGTGGCCAGGTGCCGGGCCAGGTCGGCGTAGCTGTCGGCGCGGATCCATGCGACGTCGACGGCGTCGTCACCGGCTCCGGGGATCTTGGGCAGCGTCTTCCAGCCGTCCCACATGTCGAAGCGCACGAGGTGGGTGACCATCCATGCCTCGTCGGAGGCGCGGGGGTCGGGCACGTAGCGCGGATCCTGCTGCTCGTAGGGCTCCAGCATCCGGTCGAACTGGATGCCGGTCTCTTCGGCCAGCTCGCGGAACGCGGCGGTGGCGGGCGTCTCACCGGGCTCGACGTGACCGCCGGGCAGCGCCCAGCCGTGCCCGTCGCCACGCTTGATCATGACGATCCACCGGTGTCCGTCCGCGTCGGTGATCTCCACGAGAGCGTCGGCGCACTGCTGCTCGCCCCAGTGTCCGAGCTGGTTGCGGCCGTAGCGGATGCCGGTGCGCTCGACCGGGTTGACCGGCCGGCCGTTGACGACCTTGAAGGGGATCGCGGCGGCGGCCTGGCGGGCGGGCCAGTCGATGCGGGTGGGGTCGGTCTGCGGGTCGGCCCAGCCCTCGGCGACGCCGCGCAGGTACACGTCGGGATCGGTGTAGGTACGGAGGTCGGTCATGATGGGTCTGCCTTTCGGGTCTCTCGGGGTTGCTGGTCAGTGGTTTCGGGTTCCGGAGGTAGTGGTCGGGGTCGTGTTCCAGCACGACCCCGACCGCGCGAACAGTGGGATGGCGGCGGTAGTTCCGCCGAGTACGGCTTCCAGGGCGGTGCGGGGCGCGGCGCCGGCGGCGACCCGCAGCAGCACCTCGCCGTGGCAGAGGAGCACGTTCTCGCGGCACCAGCACGCGACGTCGACGTCGGCGAGGTCCCCTCGCGCGGCGGCCACGAGGTCCGGTTGCCGGTCGAGGTCGTCGGCGTACGCGGCCACCGCGTCGGCCTGGTCGTGCTCTCGGCAGCAGCGGCGGCAGGAGCCGACGCGGTGCGGGTTGGCGTACCGGCTGGCCGGCAGGCCGGGCGCGGCGCGGCCGACGTAGACCGCTCCGGCCGGGATCCGCCCGTGGTACAGGTCGCCGAGCACTCGGACCCGCCGCGGGGAGGTCACTGCGTGTCCCCGTCGGCGAGTTCGGTGGCGAGCCGGTCCCGCCATGCCTGCAACTGCTTCATGGTCAGGGTGAGGTTCACCGTGCGGGTGCCGTCGCCGGCTACCAGGCTGAAGCCGCGCTCGTACTCGAAGTCGGACCAGTCGATGTACTGCTCGTCGTTCTCCTTCGGCCAGTAGGCGCCGGGCGCGTCGGCGAAGTCGTCGGCGGTGATCGTGGCGGTGAGCGCGTCGTGCAGCTCCCGCATCTGGGTGGGGTTGAGGTCGAAGTTCACCGCGTCGGCGCCGGCGCCGATCTCCAGGTTCCGGCCGCCGTCGGAGGTCCGCAGTGACCAGTCCAGGTACCCGACGTCATCGCCATCACCGAGGTACAGCACCCCACGGGCAGCCTCCCGGGCGCCAACGGCGAAAGCGCGCAGCTTGCCGGCCAGCTCCCGGGCCTCGGCCGGAGTGTGCTGGGCCGTGTAGGGCTGCCAGAAGTCGGCGGCGGGGTCCTCGTCGCCTTCCACACCGGTGACCGCGACCCGGGTCGCGCCGTCGTGGTCGACCAGGTCCATCCACAGCGTCCCGACGTCCCCACCGGCCTCCCGCATCGCCGTGGTGGCCACGTGGCGGCGGGTCGCCGGCCCGGTGGCGGGCTGCTTGTCGCGCAGCAGCCCCAGGAGGTCCCGCACGGTGACCGGCAGCTCGTCGTCGATGACGGTCACCTTCTCCCGGGCCAGGTCGGCGTCGCCGGCGAGAAGGTGCTCCAGCCTGTCGGCGGCCCGGCTCCACTTGGTGGGCTTCGCCGGGCGGTGACCGGCCTCGGCGAGGTCGGCCAGCTCGTCGAGGTGCGCGGCGGCGGCCTCGGCCTCGGCCGGGTCCAGGTGCGGAGCGGCGTAGCCCGTCGGCTGCCCGCTGTCGACGTCCTCGGCGTTGGTGACCGGGTTCCACCGGTGCGGGGAGGTGCCGACCGCGACGTACCGGCCACCGTCCCACCGGTCGCCGCCGTCGCCGTAGTCCATCAACGCCAGCACGGTGGCGGGGCCGGCCACGCTGGCCACCTGATCGGTGCCGTGGCAGGTGTCGCCGTCGGCGTAGCCGAGCAGGTCGGCGACGCCCGATGAGGGTCGTTCCGTGTCCTCGCCAGCAGGCGAATGTGCAGAGGTCATGGTGTCCTTTCGGGGTTCGGGGACGCGGTGCCGGCCGCCCGCGTCGTCGCTCATCCAGTTCTTGTCGCCGGCGTCCGGCGCGGCGGCGTATGCCTCGCCGACGGCCGTGTGCTTCGTGAGGATCTCGTGGGCGCTGGCAAGCGCGCTCGCCATCACCGTGGCCTCGGCCCGAGCCGCACTCAGGTGCCCGATCGCGTCGGTACCGACCTGGCGGCGGACCATCGCCGCGATGGTGCTCTCCAGGCTCGTGGCGGTGTCCGCGGCGGCTGCGCTCATCGCCGCGGTGTAGGTCAGGGCGGCAGCGTGCGAGCCGACCTCCCCGGCCGCCATCATCGCCCCCGCACCGGCGCTGGAGGCGGGAGCGGCGCCGTTCGTCCGGGCGGTCCAACCACGGCGCTGCTCTCCGAGCTGGTCAACCAGCAGCACATCCGCCTGCCGGTCACGAGGGATGGTGACAGTCTTCTGCTCTCCTTCGTGAGTGCGGATGGTGATGACGTCGCCGTCCCGGCTGAGAACCGTCAACGCCCTGCCGCGCGGCGGCCGGGTGTGCCAACTGTGGTCCCAGCCGGCGAGGCGACCGTCCGGGCCGGCTGACCACGTCGATCCGATCGCGGGCTGGACCCAGGTGTCGCCGGGCGCGAGGTCGAGCATGGGTACCTCGCGGAGCTGCTCCCAGCCGAAGCCGTGATCGGCCACCTCAGCACTCCCCGGTCAGGTCGGCAACGTACTCGAGCGTCGCGTTGCCGTCGGCACGGGCGGTCCACCCGTGGCCGACCACGCCGGCGTCGGCGAGGACGCCCGTGGCCCACGTGCACGCCTGGTCGACGTCGGCGGCCGTCAGGGTGTCGTGGTCGGCGTGGGGCTTGTCGTCGGCCAGCAGCAGCCACAGTTCGTCGACCGGGTCGTGCACCAGCCGCCACTCCGTCACCGGCCCGGTCCCGGCCGCCATGGCGGTCGGGTCCCCGGCGTGCACCGCGAGGTATGCCGGTCGACCAGGCAGCAGTTGCCCGTCGGACCAGCCGGTGACCTCGATGCTGTGCCGCTCGGCGAGCACCTCGGTGGCCCATGCCTGGGCGGCGTCGACGTCGTCGGGGTCGGTCAGGTGTTCCGCGTACGCGGCCGGCTCGTCGACCCGCAGGTCGTAGTGCAGCAGCCAGCAGCACGCGTCCTCGGCGTCGAAGGACAGCGACACCCGCTCCGGGGCCTCGTCGACCTGGCCGGCGGGCTCGCCGTCCGGCGGGTCGATGGCGGCCAGGCGTGCCTGCTCCCACTCGCTCGGGGTGTAGCCGGCCTCCTGGACGAGGCGATCCAGCCACGCCTTGTCGCTCTCGGTCCAGGACCGGTAGGTGGCGCGGGCCTGCACCTCGCGGCGGGCGATCCCGAGGGCGTGCGCGGCCTGCACCCGCGTGCTCCAGTCCGCCTTGCGGATGTCCTCCCACCAGCGGTAGTTGGGCAGGGCCGGGTCGGGGCCGACGCCGGCGGCGACGAGCCACCGGTGCGCGAGCTGGGCGCACTCGTTGCCGGGCGCCCACAGCCAGGCGTCGATGATGTCCTCCGCCGACTTCGGCAGCTTTGGCGCCCGGGCGGCCAGCAGCGCGGCGGCCTCGGCTCGGGCGGTCATCGACTTGCGGCGCTCCCTCTCGTCGGTGATCCGCTGCTGCTCGGCGGGGCTGCGGTTGTCCGCGGCCTTGGGCTTGCGGCCGGTCGAGTAGTACGTGACCGCCCCGTAGGAGTCGACGCCGGCGGCCAGCTCGCCGGCCTTGCGGGCGGCGTCGACCGCCTTCGCGCCGGTCAGGCGGCGCTGCCAGTAGTCGTTGCCGAACTGCTTGAGTGGGTCGGCGATGACCGGGGTGCCCTCGGCGGCCAGCTTCTTGCTGGCCGCGTCGATCGCCGCCTGGCGCTCGCGGATCCGCTGGATCTCGTTGACCAGGTCCGCAGCGCTCCAGCGGGCCCGGCGGTCGTCGCGCAGCTGGTACGCGGCGAGCATCAGCTCCTGGTCGCCTCCGGCGGCTTCGACGAACGCGAGCGCGTCCTTGATCTGCAGGGCCGGTTCCTGCGCGTCGCCCTGGTCGTCGTCGGCTCTCGGGCCGGTCTCCAACGCGGCCAGCATCGCCTCGGGCAGCTTGAGCAGCTTCAACCGCTTGGACACGTGCGACTGCGAGCAGCCGACCTTGGCCGCGATGTCGCGCTGCTTCCGCCCGGCGGCTTCCTGCTCGGCGAAGGCGCGGGCCTCCTCGACGGGGCTCAGCGGCGCTCGGGCCACGTTCTCCGCCGTCATCACGTCCAACTGCGCCAGCGGGTCGTCGGCGATGGCGTCCTCGCGGACCAGCACGTTGAGCGTGGCCTCCGGGTCGTCCCCGTAGACCCGGCCGGCTGCGGTACGTCGGCGGGCGCCTACCAGCACCACCCACTTGGCGCCGGCGATTTCCTCAGCGTGCTTCGGCCACGCCGCGGCGACTCGGTCCGCCGGGAGCACCACCGGCGGTTGAATGACGCCGACTTCCCGAATCGACGCCTCCAGGTCACCCAGGTCACCCAGCACCTTGCGCGGGTTCGCCGGGTGGGTGATGACGTCGGACAGCTCGGCCGACTCCGGTCGCATCGGCGCGACGACTACCGGGCTTGATTCCTGGGAATCAGTGGCCTCTTCGTTGTGCAACTGACCCTCCTTCGGCACCGTCACGAATCCTCCCTACCGGCCATCGATTTGCTTGCTTCTGTCGCGTCCGTACTGGGCTTCCTGACCGTTCGCGTCCGGTCGACCAGACCCGGCCACCGGACACGCGCGGCCTGCCGCGTCATCCCGGCCGCTTCACCGATCGCCGGGTAGTTGGCGCCGCATCGCGCGGCCTCGGATGCGGCGGCGTTGGCCAGCTCCTCCGCCGCTGCACGGATGACCACCAAGGCAGTGAGCTGCCGCAGGTGAATCCGCTCCTGAGTTGTACTGGCGCTGTCGCACGCCGTCTGGTCCGTGATACGCGACGCCAGATCGGCAACGAGGTCCTGCACCACCTGGCGGTCGATGTCGTGCACGTTCGTGTGTGCCGTAGTGCTCACCTTCTCTCTCGACGTAGCTGATCCACTCTCGTGGACAACGTGACTTGTCATACCGTCCACTCTGGTGCTGACAATATGGCTTGTCAAGTGATGAGTGTTGTTGCGTGCTCTATAGCGCGTCGTATCGCATGCCCTATCGTGCGTGGACTGGTAGGCGAGCTTGGTTGCGCGACCGCTCGCGTGTTGACCGGCGATGTTGCTGGTCATCGTGGGTGTGATCTTCGGCGCGCGCCGGCGCGCGGCACCTGGCGCGATGGGCCTCGTGGGTGATAGGCACACGGCCGAAGACGCAACCTGCGCGATGAGAGAAGGCAGACCGATGACGTTCGGGCAGATGGTGGGCGCCGATCCCGACCTCGTGGCGGCGATGGAGCTGTCGCGTCGACTACGGCCGTCCCTCGGCCGCGTGCTGGCGGTGCTGAACGGGAAGGGCGGCCAGGGCAAGACATCGGTGACCGCGAACCTGGGAGGTCTGCTGGCGCTGGCGGCGGAGCAGGCGAACTCCCCGCGGCGGGTGCTCCTGGTCGACTGCGACCCGCAGGGCAACCTCGGCCTGGACCTCGGTTACCTCAAACCGGAGGACGTCCCCGTCGACGGGCGGGTGCCGGAGGGCGTGCAGGTGGGCGACGACGGCAAGGGGCTGATGACGGCCTTGCAGGCGGGGACGGTGCCGCACCGGCTGCGCGACGTTCGCCCGTGGCTGGACGTCATCCCCGGCGGGTCGGCCCTGGACGAGGTCAACGGCATGATCTTCGGCAAGACGGCGCGGGGCCACGCCCACCAGGCCCGCCTCGCTCTGGCGGAGGTCCTGGCGACGGTCGCCGATGAGTACGACTGGATCCTGATCGACTGCCCGCCGCGTGAGATCAACCTGCAGGACCTGGTCCTGGTCGCGAGCCGGGCCGCACTGGTGCCGGTGAGCTTCGACCAGGCCAGCCGGCAGGGTCTGTCCGGCGTCGCGGAGCGGTTCGGTCGGGCGCTGACGATCAACGAGCAGTTGGAGCTGCTGGGCGTGGCCATGTTCGGGTTCCAGTACCGCGTCAACCGCCAGGGCGACGAGGTGGGGCAGCGGCGGGAGGTACGGCGCGAGCTGGAGGAGGACCTGCGCGCCGCCGGCACCGACGCCCTGGTGTTCAACTCCGTCATCCGCTACATGCCGTCGGTCGCCAAGGCCTGCCGCGACCGTGGCCAGCTCGTGCACGAGCTGGAGCAGGTGGTGGGCCCGAAGTGGTGGGAGGTTCGCGCCGGCACCGCCAAGGGCCGGCCGGTGCCCAGCAGCGAGGCCGGGAAGGTCGCCCAGGAGTACGAAGACCTCGCCGGCGAGGTCTTCACCCGGTTCAGCCAGTTGGGGCGGTGAACGTGAGCGAGCAGGAGAACACCGACGCCTACACCCCGCCGGCGCCCAAGCTCCGCGGCTTCGGCAGCACCCGTGGGTCCTCTCTGGCAGGGCTGGTCAGCGCTGACCGCACCTCGGCGGTGGCGGCGCTGACCGCGCCGGCGACCAGCCCCCGCGTGCCTGATGACACGGAATCAGCGAGCCCGGCCCCTGCCACCCGGGCTGAGGCGGCGCCCGCGGCCGCCGAGGAACCGCCGGCGGCCGGCGCTGGCCGTACCGAGGCTGCGCCCGCCGCTCCGACGCGGGCAGCGTCCGCGCCGACGACGGAGGAGGTGTCGACGGGCCGCGCCCCAGCCGCCGGGATGCCGGACCTGTCGGTGGACATGGACGATCCCGCCGCGCTGGCGGTCAGCCCGACGGTCCTCAGCGTCCCGGCGCCGTTGATGGCCCGGTTCGAGCGGGCACGGCGTAACTCGAGCAGCAACACCGAACTCGTCCTCGACGCGCTCCGCGCGCATCTGGCCGAGCTGCCTCGCCTGGTCGCCGACGCGCGCCGGCCAGTGGCCACCGACGCCAGCGAGCCGTTCCCGTGGCGCACCTCCACGCAGCGGCGTACGGCGGCGGCCAAGGTCCGCCGGGTGCAGTTGCCGATCCGGCCCCTGGCCGGTGAACTCCAGGTCATCGACACCCTGGTCGGGTGGGTGCAGCAGCAGCTCGGCGCTGGCCCCCGCTCCCTGGGCGGTCGCATCACCCGGTCTGAGGTGGTGGTGGCGGCCCTGGACGCTCACCTCCCGGCCGACCGACCGCGCGGACGCCGACCCAAGGCGTGACCCCCGCGGGCACCGGGGTCAGGGTCGACCTGACCCCGGTGCCCGCCGGCGTGGTCGCTAGGACTCGTCGAGACCGTGGGGGAGTCCGGCGCCGGGCTGGGCGACGGCAGGCCAGTCGCAGTCGGCGAGCGGCGCGGCGTTGAGCAGGGCGGCGCGATCGGCCCGTCGAAGGTGTCCCGGCGTACGAGCACGGACCGAGGCCAGGGCGGCCTCCGCCGCCGCGCTCCGCCGTCCGGGTGCCACGGCGCCCCGATCATGGCGCTGGGCCTCACGGACGGCCCTGCGACGCTCCTGCTGCTCCGCCGCCTGCTCGACGACCAGGGCGCGGCGGTGCTCGGCGTGCCGACGGGTCGGGTACGGCGGCTCGGCCGGTCCGGTCATCGCCTCGTCGAGCAGAGCGCGCAGGTAGGCCGTGGGGTTGTCGGGCTCGGCCAGCAGCGGACGGGTCCGGGCCCGCCGGACCCAGGCGTCGAGCGCCTCGGCCGTCCAGTCCGGACCGAGTGCGGCGCCCAGCGTGGCCGCAACCCGAGGCAGGGGAGCGCGGCGCAGCCACACCCACCGGCCCTGAACGGCCCGTGCGAGGTCGTACGCCCATTCCGACCACTCAGGACGTGGCCGGGCCCGTCGTGACGCGCCACCGGGCCTCTGAGCCGGCCTAGGACGCTGTACAGGGTGTAACCTGGCAGGGCCGCGATCGACTCCGCTCCTCGTTGATGAGCGCGAAGCGCCGTCCTTCCTCCGGCTTCGCCGGTTCTGCGACGGAGCGGATGCGATCGACGGCGAGATCAGCAGACCCCGAGACAAGCAGGAGTAAACACTCATAGCTGAAGACACCGTGTGGGGGGTGCGGAAATTGGTGGCCTGGTGGCGGGCCTGATCGCGGACGCTGGCGACGGCATGGCGCATCCGCCGGCGACGGACCTGCTCGCGGTAGTCGACCCAGCCGCCCGCACGGGCTTCGAGGGCGTCGACGCGCTCCTGGGCAGCGGCGAGCAGGCCGCGGGCGTGCTCCAGCAGACCGGCCAGGATGTCCAGGGCGTCGGCCAGGTAGGCGTCCCGGGCGGCCGGGTCGCTGTGGTGCAGCGGTCCGCGGTGCAGCGGGGTGATGTCGAACGTGGCGCGGGCCTGGGCGCGGCCGGTGGCGCACCGCTCGGCGTAGCTGAGTCGGCGCCCCTGCTCGGTGCGGATGCACCAGCCCAGGGCCTCGGCGCGGCGCCAGGCATCGGTGACCGGGCGGGTGGAGTCGCAGCCGGCCAGCTCAGCGGTTTCAGCCCGGCCGGGCATGGCGCGGCGGCCGGAGCGGCGGTCGGCGTTGACGGCCATGACGGCGCAGACCCGGCCCAGGGCGGAGCGCCGGCCTCGGCGGCTGACCCGGGCGGCCGTGTCGCGTGCGAGCGCGTCGGCCAGCAGCCACACCGGCCGGCCCCAGCTCTCGCCGGTCTGGAACGCGGTCACCGTCTCGGCCAGCCGGTTGGTCCAGGCGGTCAGGGCGTCGACGCGCTCGCGGGCCTCGGTCACCTCGGCAAGCTGCGCGAACCGCGCGGCGGTGGCGGCAGCCTCCAGGGCCACGGCGTGCTCGTGGTCGGCGCGAGCCTGGGCGAGCCAGGAGTACCCGCACAGCCAGCACGTCGGCACCGGCTCGGGTTCACTGCACGCCGCGCACCCGGCGGGCTCGTCGACGTCCAGGCGCTCGCGCAGCTCGGCCACCAGGCGCTGACGCTGCCGTGCGCCCTGCCGATCGGTGCGGCTGCGCCAGCACGACCAGCACAGCGCCTCGGAGCCCTCACCGTCGCGGGGGAGCCCCTGCTTGTCCCGGCCGGCCGCCGCGCAGGACACACAGGGCGTCTGCAGACCGGTCGGGTAAACCGGACGGCGGCGGGCGCCGGGGGTCGAGGCCAGGCGCGCCTGCCCGGTGCCCGTGAACTCCACCAGTAGCCGCTGGTCGGCCAAGTGGGTGTGGCAGCGGGACTGGCCCGCCACGACCAGCGAGACGGTGCCGGTGGCGTAGCAGTCCGGGCAGTACCCGAGGGCGGTGACCCGATCTGGCGACAGGGTGGTCGAGCGGGGCGTGGCGATCATCGCGGCACCGCCAGGCAAAGACCGCCTGCGGCAATTGCGGCGACGTGGAGGGGCGGGACTGGGCGCGCAAAGGACTCAGCGCGACACGCCGAAGAAGTGTCGAGAGACAAAGATGCACCCAGCCCGGAGGTGGATGCTATGGTGTCCTCCGAGCTTGTTGGAGCCTCAGACCCCGAACTCGCGGCCAAACGAAACGGGGGTGTGGGGCTCTCTTGCTGTCTGCAGTTAGGGGTTGAGCGCGGGCGCTCCCTCAAGATCAAAGTCTGAACGTAACCCGTGGATCTTACGGTGAAGCAGACCGTCACGGGGGCCCCAACACGCCCACGAAGTGATTGTCCTGAGTAGACTCCGCGTCGAAATACGTACATACCGGTACTAGCTGGACAGCCTTTCCGGGCAAGGATTTCCGGCCGTGGGCACCACGACGGGCGGCCCGACGAATCAGGCCGCCCGTGCGAGGTGCGTGGGGTGATCACGCGGGCAGGTGGACGGTGTCGCAGTGCACGGCCGCGCCGTCGCCGTCGTGGGCGTACAGCTCGCCGTAGCGGTCCTCGGGGCCCGCCCGTAGTTTCCAGCGAAGAACCAACGCCAAGCAGTTGATCTAGGTGAGCTTGGTGGGTGCACCGGGAGGTGCTGTCGGCCAGGCCGGGGGAGACCTCCACAAGCACCGCGTGGGCGCCCGCGGTGGGGATCTGGAAGTGACGGCGCTGGCCGCGCGGGTCGTGGTCGCTGGCGTAGGCCGCGCCGAGGTAGGTCGGGTCACCCGAATCGGGCACCATGAGTAGGACTCCTGTCGTCTGTTGCGGATGGGGAGTTGGCGGGCGGCCCCGGCTTTGGAAGGCAGGGGGGCCGCCCGCGCCGCGTTAGCGGCTGGTGCGCGGGAACGGCACCACGTTGGTGGCCGCGCCGTCGGTGTCGGCGTGCTGGCCGGTGAGGGTGGCCAGCAGGGCGGGCAGCTCGTCGGGGCGCAGCAGCACCTCGCGGGCCTTGGAGCCCTCGGCCGGGCCGACGACGCGCATCTGGTGCAGGGCGTCCATGAGCCGGCCGGCCTTGGCGAACCCGACGCGCAGCTTGCGCTGGATCATCGAGGTCGAGCCGAACTGGCTGGTGACGATCAGCTCGGCGGCCTGCACGAGCAGTTCCCGGTCGGCGTCGTCCACGCCGGCGGCGTCGACGGCCTCGGCGGTCGCCGTGGTGTCGGCGGCCGGGGCGGCGGTGACCGTCGGGTCGTAGGCGGGGCCTGCCTGGCGGCGCCAGTGCTCCACGACGGCGGTGACCTCGGCCTCGGACACCCACGCGCCCTGGATCCGGACCGGGGCGGAGGCGCCCATTGGCAGGAACAGCCCGTCGCCCTGGCCAAGCAGCTTCTCCGCGCCGGGCTGGTCGAGGATCACCCGGGAGTCGGTCAGCGAGCTGGTGGCGAAGGCAAGCCGGGACGGAACGTTGGCCTTGATCAGCCCGGTGACGACGTCGACACTGGGCCGCTGGGTGGCCAGCACCAGGTGAATGCCGGCGGCGCGGGCGAGCTGGGTGATCCGCACGATCGAGTCCTCGACGTCGCGGGGGGCGACCATCATCAGGTCGGCCAGCTCATCGACCACGACCACCAGGTACGGGTACGGCTCCAGGGTGCGCTCGCTGCCGGCCGGCGCGGTGATCTGCCCGGCGCGGACCTTGCGGTTGAACTCGTCGACGTGCCGGCACCCGTGGGCGGCCATATCGTCGTAGCGCATGTCCATCTCCCGCACGACCCACTCCAGGGCGTCGGCGGCCTTGCGGGCGTTGGTGATGATCGGCGTGACCAGGTGCGGGATGCCGTCGTAGGCGGTCAGCTCGACCCGCTTGGGGTCGATGAGCAGCAGCCGCACCTCGTCCGGGGTCGCCCGGGTCAGGATCGACACGAGCAGGGTGTTGAGGCAGCCCGACTTCCCGGCGCCGGTAGCCCCACCCAGGAGCAGGTGCGGCATGGCCGCGAGGTTCGTGGTCACCGCCGCGCCGTCGATGTCCTTGCCCAGCCCCACCAGCAGCCGGTGCTGGTCGCGGGCCGCTCCCCGGATGACGTCGCCGAGGGTGACGATCTCCCGGTGCTCGTTGGGCACCTCCACGCCGATGGCGCTCTTGCCCGGGATGGTGGCCAGCATCCGGATGTTCTCGGTCCGCACGGCGTAGCCGAAGTTCTTCGCCAGGCCGAGGACCTTCTCGACCTTCACCCCGGGCCCGATCGTGATCTCGTGGCGGGTCACGGCGGGTCCGCGCCGGTGGTCGCTGACGCGGGCGTCGAGCTTGAAGTCGGTCAGCACGCCCTGCAACGCCTGGGCGTGGGCGGCGGTGGCCGCGTCCTGGGTCTTCGGGCGTGCCCCGGCGGCGAGCAGGGTCAGCGGCGGCAGGTGATAGCGGGATCCGGCCACCGGCGCCTCGGCCGGGCGGGAGGTCGACGCGGCCGGCGCGGCCGGGGAGACGGGCCGGACGGCGTGAACCGTGGGAGCGAGCGCGGCGGGTGCCGGGTCGACCACCTCACCAACGACCACCTCGTCGTCGGGGTCCACCTTGGCGACGTCGTCCGACCAGACCGGGCCCGAGGTCGACGCAGGGGCGGCGGCCGGGCGGCGGGTGCCGGTGGGGGACAGCCCGGTCAGCCGGGCCCGCAGGCTGTCCCGGGTGGCGCCGGTGGCCAGCAGCAGCCCGGCAGCGGTGGCGGCCAGCAGCAGCGGCACCGCCGCCCAGCCGGTGATCCCGGCGGCCAGGGCCCGGCCGGCGAGACGGCCGAGCAGGCCGCCGGCCTCACCGAGGCCGGCGTGCGGGACGCGGGCGGCGACGGCCAGGTCGACCAGGCCGGTCACCCCGGCCGCGGTGAGCAGTCCACCGCCGATGCTGCGGCGAACCCGGGTGCCCCGGGGGTGCCGGAACGCCAGCACCGCGCCGGCGGCCAGCAGGGCGGGCATGGTCCAGGTGACCTGGCCGACGAACAGGGCGCACAGGTCGGCCAGGCCGCCGGGCAGGGCGCCGGCCCAGCCGCCCGGTCGCCACCACGCTCCGATACCGAGTCCGGCGCTGGTCAGGGTCAGGGCCAGGCCGGTCCCGTCGCGGTAGCCGAACGGCGCGTCGACGGTCGGCTCGGCCGCGCGCCGGACCAACCAGCCGGCCCCGCCAGCGGCGCCCATCCAGCTGATCGCGGTGACCTTGCCGGTGGTCTTCATGACGTTGGTCTTCTTCCGTCGGGCGGGCCGGCGGGCCGGGCGGCGGGTGCTGGTGGTGCGCCGGGCGCCGGCGCGCGTCGTGGTCATCGGGCCACCTGCGATTCCGCGGAATCCGCGCCGGCGGGCCGGGTGATCACGACGGTGGTGTGCCGGGGGGCGGCGCGGGTGCGGGCGAAGGCGGGCACGGCCAGCAGGGACCACACGGCGGCGGTGACGGCCACCGCGAGCTCCCGGTTGCCGGGTGGGCTGGCGGACCAGACCATCGCCGCGGTGCTCGCCCCGTGCAGGCACCAGCCGATACGGGCGCCTCGGGCACCGAGGCTGGCGGCGGTGAGCAGCACCGCGCCGGTGAGGAGCCAGCCCCACCGCAACTGCTCGGCGGTGGCCGGCAGGCCGACGGCGTGGCTGTCGAAGTAGGCGTGCACCGGCGTGGTGATGGTGCGGGTGATCGGGCCGGTGGCCAGCCAGCCGGCGGCGGCCCGCCCGGCGTCGCCAGCGATCTCGCCGCCGGCGTCGAGCATGGCGATCAAGCCGGTGATCAGCTTCCACAGCAGCCAGAGCGCCCCTCCGGCCAGGATGGCCAGGACGGTCAGCACGCCGGCGACGACCCAGGTGTCGGCCCGGGTGGCCCACGCCGGTAGGCGGCGGGTCGCCGGGGTGGTCGGGGTGGGGGAGGCGTCGGCGGGGGAGTCGATGCCGGCGTTGAACTGCGGTTCCACGAAGGTTCTCCTTCGGTCGATGGGGTGGCGGGGGTCAGGCGTCGATGTCGGCGAGGGTCTGGTCGAGCTGGTCGGCGGTGACGAGCACGGTGGGGGTGCCGTCGGGGCCGGCGGGGCCGAGGACACCGGTCTCGGTCATGCGGTCGAGCAGCCAGCGGGCCTGGTCGGTGGTGACGGTCAGCCGGCGGGTGAGCATCGCGGGGGTGGGGATGCCGGTGGTGACGACCAGGGCGACGGCCTGGCGCAGCAGCTCGTCGACGGCGACGTCGGCGGCGTCGGCGGCGGGCTGGTCGCCGGCGAGGGCGTAGTGGCCGTGGCGGGCCTTGACGACGTCGCCGCGGGCCATGAGTTCGGACAGGGCCTTGATGACGCCGCTGTCGGACAGGCCGGTGACGGTGATCAGGTCACCCTTCTTGGTGGTGCCGGCCTTGATGGCCTGGTAGATGTCGCGCGCGGCGGGGGTCAGACCGGACGGGTCCGGCGCGGCGGCGACCGAGGTGGTCGGCGTGGCCGGGTTCTCGGCGGGGGCCTCCAGGTTCAGGGCGCCGGGGAAGGCGACGACCTTGCCGTAGCCGGCGGCCTGCCCGGCGTCGGCCGGGGTGGCCTTGGGGGTGGCGAACTCGACGGCGTCGATGCGCCCGGAGATGAGGTCGTCGAGCTGGCCGGTGAGTTCGGCGCGGGCGGCCTCGACGGCGACGTTGCGCTCGGCGTACGGGGTGCCCAGAGCGCGCAGGGCGACCAGGTCGTCGTCCAGGGGCGCGTCGGGGGTGCGGGCGAGCCACCAGTGGGAGGTGCCCTCGCGGGGGTCGGCGCCGGCGTGCACCGCGTCGAGTTCGTCGTCGTCGAGTTCGGCGAGGTAGTACGACCGGAACGGGGCGGTGCGGTCGGTGGTGCCGATCGCGGCGACGGTGTAGCCGTAGCCGGGCAGGTCGGGCAGTAGGGTCGGGTCGAAGTCGAGCTTGAGGACGCCGGCGGTCTGGGTGTTGGTGGTGCGCAGCACCACGGTGTTGCCGCGACGCACCGCGTTGCGCAGGCCGTTGCTGCCGCCGAAGGTCGGCAGGTCACCTTCCTGGCTGGCGAGGATGAGGGCGATGCCGAGCTTGCGGCCGACGCGGCCGATGCGCTCGCAGATGGCGGTGGCCTCTTCGCCGTGGACCTCGTCGCTGAGGATCATGTGGCACTCGTCGAGCACCGCGACCACGCCGGGGCGGTGCGGGCGGGGGGTGAACCCGTTGCGGCCCCGGGCGGAGTTCTCGATGCCGCGCCAGTAGACGAGGCGGTCCAGGCCACGCAGCATGGCCATGATCTGCTCGTTGCCGCGCGCGGCCCAGGTGGCGTTACTCGCCAGCGCGTCCGACGACGTGCCGCCCTGCGGGTCGCCGTAGAAGGTAGTCACCAGCCCGGACGCCCGCATGGAGCACAGCAGCGCCTCCAGCAGCCGGGACTTGCCGGAGCCGATGCCGCCGACGACCAGGCCGCCCCAGATGGAGTTGTGGCTGAACAGCTTCCACGGGGCCGAGCCCTCGCCGTCGGCGTAGGGGCCGAGGAACACGGTGCCGATGTTCGTGGCGGGGTCGTAGTCGAGCTGCGGACCGCGGTAGGGCTGCGACACCTTGATCGGGGACTTGCGGACCACGGTCAGCGCGACCCGGGAGGCGTCGCCGGAGTCGTGGCGCTCCAGGACGATGTCCTCCTGGGCGACGTGCAGGCCGGAGGCGATCAGCGTCAGCGCGGCCATCGCGGTGGCGATCGACTGGCGGCCGGCGCGCAGCTGCACGTTGTAGCGCTCCTTGGTGGCGCTGATCCGCGGGTCGGTGAGGTACGACTCCGGCAGCGCGCCGCCCTTGCTGGCGACGTTCGCGGCCCACAGGGCGGGCACGCTGTCCAGGTCGAACGCCGGCGTCGGCGCGGTGGCCGGGGTGACGTTCGGGATGCGGTGGTGCCGCCACCACGGGGTGGCCAGGCCGAAGCCGATGCCGGCCAGCGCGGCGGTCATGGTCCAGTCGACGCCGTTGCCGGCGGCGACGGTCAGCCAGGTCACGGCGGCGGCCAGGCACGTGTACAGCCAGGTACGGACCCGGCGGGTGCGGCCTCGGCGCAGGACCATGGCGACGATGACGGCGGCCAGCCCGGCGGTGCCGGCGGTCGCGGCGGAGACGGCCTCGGCGTCGCCGGTGAGCCACACGGCGGCGCGGGCGAGCCACGCGGCGGACCACACGGCCACGAGGACCTTGTGCGGAGCGGTCTGGTGGCGCAGCCGGTAGCGCATCCGGTCGCGGCGGCGGGCCTCGCGGTCGGCGCGGATCTGCGCGGCGGTGGGTCCCGTCGACGCGGGTGCCGGCGGCGCGGCCATGGCCTCGACGGCGGTCAGGCCGGGCTTGGTGTGGACCATCGTGGATCACCTCGACTCTCGACGGGCAGGAAGTTGGTGCGGGGCGGGGTGGCCGCCCGGCCGGAGGGGAAGCCCGGCCGGGCGGCCGGCGGGGTTACTCCTTGGTCATCCAGTCCTTGTCACCGGCGTCCCGGTTGGCCTGGTACGCCTCGCCGACGGCGTCGTGCTTGGACAGCACGGCGTGCGCGGCCTTGAGCTGAGCGGCCATCGCGGTGGCGGATTCCTGGGCCTGGGCCAGGTGACCGATCGCCGGGGCGCCGACCTTCCCGGCGGTCATCCGGGCGATGGTCTGCTCCAGGCTGCTGACCGCCGCGGCGGCGGCCTTGGCCATCGCGTCGGCGTAGTTCTTCGCGGACGCGTGCCCGCTGACCTCGGGAGTGGGGGTGCTCATCGGTGCTGCCTCCTTGCTGGACGGGGCCCCCTGCCCGGTCGGGCTGACGGGGTTGGGCATGGAGGGGCGGGCGAACATCGCCGCCAGCTCCTCCGGGGTCGGCGTCGGGATCGACGCCGGGTCGGCGACGGCCGTCGCCGTGCCAGCCGGGGCCGGCTGCGCGTCGGCCTGACCGGCCGCCGGGGCGGGGGCCGGGGTGGGGCGAGACTCCTGGGTGCGCTGCTCGGCGGCGGCGGCCAGAGCGGCGTCGCGGGCGGCGACCTGCTCGGCGCGGGCCGCCTCGTACGCGGCGCGCTCGTCGTCGACCCGGTCGGCGCGCTTGGTGTTGGCGTTGGCCCACGCGTCGGCCCAGGAGTCGAACAGGTAGCGGCGCAGCGGCCCCTTGCTCCAGAAGCCGGTGGCCTTCGGGCGGGGCTTGCCGGTGCGCTTCTCCCGGGCGGTCCACCGCTTGTCCCAGAACTCGCGGCGCGGGCTGTTCTGGCCCTTCGAGGCGTGCATGACGTCCTCGACGGCGTTCTTGAGCACCCACACCAGGGCGATGACGAGCACGAGTGGCAGGAACACGTCGATCACCACGCCGTCACGAAAGCGCTGGCCACGTCGGCGGCGGCCTCGCCGACGACGTTGACGGCGTCGCTGCCCATGCCCGCCCACACGCCGCCGACGATGGCCAGCAGCGTCGGGAAGGCCAGAGCGAGCCACGGCAGGAGCTTCGACGCCTTGGCCTTCTTGCTGGGCCACAGGTCGTGAGCGAGCCACAGGGCGACGCCGGCGACGATCGCGCCGGGGATCGCCACACCGAACGTGCTCGCGGTGCCGGCGGACATCGCCGTGCCGGCCAGCTCGCCGGCCTTGCGCAGGAAGTCGCCGGCCCAGCCCGCGGCGCCGGCGATACCGGCGCCGGCGATGAGCATCAGCCAGCCGACGATCTTCGGGGTCTTCTTCCGCTTCCACTGGACCAGACCGAGGACCAGGGCGAAGACGGCCACGGCGACGGCGGTCGCCGACGCGGCGGCCGACGACCCGGCGTCGGCGGCCGGCGCGGCCAGGAGGGTGAGCGTGGACATGAGGTGCCTCCCTTCGAGGCAGGTAGGTGGAACAGGGGGGATTCCGTGGAATGCGAGCGGGAAGTGCTACAGCCAGCCGGGCCA
Organism: Micromonospora sp. CPCC 205554; assembly: GCF_036902745.1. NCBI lineage: Bacteria > Bacillati > Actinomycetota > Actinomycetes > Micromonosporales > Micromonosporaceae > Micromonospora > Micromonospora sp. CPCC 205554. Next base: position 40,311 of record NZ_JBAKHP010000028.1, read on the forward strand.
GGGCAGCCAGGCGCCGGGCGGGGTGTGGGCGAGCAGCCCGTAGAGGACGGTGACGGTGGCCAGGCGGCCGGGGCGCTGCACGATCCAGGCCGCGTAGTACAGGACCGTCGTCGCCGCGACGGCCAGCCACGAGTAGCCGATGCCCAGCGCGCGCACCGGGCCGATGCCGGCGCTGGTCCACTCGCCGGTGCGGGCGTAGGCGATCAGCTCCAGCAGCGTCGCCGGCGGGTCGGCGACCACCGACGGAGGCCGCCAGTACGCCGCCAGACGCTCCTTCAGGCCGTCCCAGACCCCCGGCGAATCCGCCGCCTCGTGACCTTGCGTGAGTGCGGTTTCCGGGGCTACCCTCGCGCGCGCACCTGCGCGCGCTGCGCTGCTGGCCGTCTCGGTGGGGACCCCTGCGGAGTGCGAAGTGGGGAGTGCGGTTTCACGCTCCGTCACGGGTACGGGCGACGGGCGGCGGCGGGCCGTGGTGGCCTGCTCGTTGGTCGTGGTGCTCATGCCGATGCCTCCTTCAGCAGTTGCTCGGCCAGGTTCTTGAGCTGCTCGACGGTGTGTCCGGCGACCTGGTCGGCCCGCGCGGCGGGCAGCTCGGCCAGGGCGCTGGCCAGGAACGACGCGGCGGCGGACACCTTCTGACCAGGGGTTTTCGCGGCAGCGATCCGCATGCCGAACGCGGCCCGCTTGCGCTGCGGCCGGGACTCCGAACGCTTCGGCGCCGCCGGCAGATCGCCGACCACCGACCGGGCCGCGTCCCGGACCCGACGCCGGTCATCGCGGCTCTGGCCTGCGGAAACACCGACGACGCGTTCGGCGGCGCGGGTCCTGCGGTAGCCCGACATCACACCTCCTAGTTGATCTTGCGGGGGAGCGGGATTGTTGATCTTGGGCCGGCCCGGCCGGAAACGCGCGGGCCGGCCCCCGGTCACGCGACGCGACCGCTGGTGAGTTCCAGGACCTGGCCGACGATTTCCGCCGGCACGGCGTTGAGGACCTTGCGAATGGTGCGGTCGGAAATTCCGGTGATCTCCGCCAGCGCGGTCTGCGTGGCGTCCGGGTTTTCCGCTCGGGCGACGAGGATCGCCGCGACCTTTTCCGGCTTGACCGTTTCCACCTCGGGCAGGCCAGGCGGCAACTCAGCCGGAACAGCGGCCAGAGATTTCCGGGGAGCGGGCCGCACGATTTCCGGCTGCCGCCCCGAGGTGGTTTCCGCCTTCTCCTGTGCCCGGGCGAGAGCGCGGCGGGTGCGCTCCAGCTCGTTGACCAACCCGTCGCGGGCGTCGATGATCGCCTGCGCATCCTGCTCCGCGCGGGCCCGGGCGGCGGCCTGCCGCTCGGCGAATCGCTGTGCCTCGGCGAGCTGCGCCTGCAGCGTGCGCGTCATCTCGTCCAGTTCCTCGGCCCGGGCCTGGGCGGTCTGAGCGGTGAAGCGGGCGTCGGCAAGGGCGTGCTGGTAGTCGCGTTCGGCCTGCTCAGCGGCTTCGGTGAGGATCCGTACCTGCTCCGCGCTGGTCTGCTCGGCCAGGACCCGGGCGGCAGCGGCGCGGTCGGCGGTGTCGCGGGCCTCGGCGAGCCGGCCCTCGGCCAGCCGGGCCGCCTCGGTCGCTGCGGCGGCCCGCTGCTCGGCGGCTCGCACCGCCTCGGCGGCCTGGGCGGCGGCACGAGCGTGGGCGGCGATTTCCGCCTCCGTGGCGGCCTCGATTTCCGCCTGCTTTTCCGCCTGCGCCTTCGCGGCGGTTTCCGCCTCGGTGGCACGGGTTTCCGCCTCGGCCCGCGCGGCGGTTTCCGCCTCGGCCCGCGCCGTTTCCGCTCGCGCCTTCTCCTCCGCCTTCACCTGGGCCGCCCGAGCGGCGGCGGTTTCCGCCCGCGCCGCCTGGAGCTCTTCGGCCCGCTGGACCGCCTCCTGCTCGGCCTCGATCTCCTTTCCGGTGCGGCCGGTGAGGATCTTGACCCGGACGACCACGATCGGCGCGATGCAGGCCACCGCGACCACCAGGCCCCACGGCGTCTCCTCGCCCTCGGTGATGTAGACGGGGAGCAGGTGCACCGCGATCTGGCAGAAGATCATCAGCAGCATGCCGATGACCATGTCCTTCCACCGGCGACGGTGGAACGCCGTGATCACATAGACGTCGATCATGACCGGGAACATCCAGGCGATCCACTCGCTGAAGTGCGCGAGCACCGCCAGGTCGAACTCACCCTTGGCCGTGAGGATCACCGCGGCGGTCATCGCGATCCACGGTCCCCACGACACGCCGGCGAGCTTGTCCTTCACTGCGAGCCTCCTGCCGTGGCCAGCTCGCCGTGAGCCAACTGCGCCGGCGCAGGGACACGCTCATCGGCGATCAGGGCCCGCCCGGCGCCGAGCAGCTCCCGGGCGATCTCGTCCTCCGCGCACGACTGGTGGCACGCCGCGCCCTGGGCGTCGCGCATCTTCGTGGCGGTGTCGCAGACCCGGCAGGGCAGCGACCTGTCGCGGTCGAAGTGGCCCGGGCCGGTCCAGTCCAGGTGCACCCGCACCACCAGCAGCCCGGCCATCAGCACACCTCCCCGCGCGCCTGCCGGGCCGCCCGCACCTTCGCCAGCAGCTCCTTGCCCAGCGGGTTGAGGTCGACCTCGTCGACGTCCTCGGCCAGGGGGTGCCGGCGGTCGTCGACCCACCGGGCCGCCCAGCTTGCCCCGACGGCGGCGGCCACCAGGCCGACCGCGACGGCGGGGGAGTAGAGCAGCACCTGCGGCGCCTGGTCGGCGTACTCGGTGAGGGCCCGGCCGGTCAGCACCGCCGCCGGAGCCCCGACGACCGCAGCGCCGGCAGCAACCCGCAGCGCCCGCGACCGGGTCGGCGGCTGGTTCGGCGCCGTGCGGCGGGACTCGCGCTCGGTGTCGACCATCCGCCGCAGCTCGCTGGCGTACCAGCCCGGCAGCGCCGCCACCTCGGCGGCCCGGCGCTCCAGCCCGGCGTCCGTCAGGCCCTTCAGGCCCGTGCGGTACTGCGCCAGCGCGGCGGCCAGGTCCATCGCCTTCGTCGGAGCCGTCATGCCGCACCTCCCAGCGCGCGGGCCGACTCGGTCATCTCCCGCAGCCGCACCACCGGCCGCGTCTCGACCGGCGGCAGCTCCGTGATCCGGTCGTACTCGGCGACCTGGTCGCCGCCGGCGGCCTTGGCTCGGTACAGCGCCAGGTCGGCCGCGCGCAGCACCCGTGACGGCTGGTCACCGACCATCGCCGACACCACGCCGACGCTGGCCCGTACCGCCAGGTTCTGGCCTCCCGGCAGCGTGAGCGGCGCGGCCAGGGACCGCATGACCTCGGTGCCGAGCAGGTGCGCGATCGGCGCCGGCGACGGGCAGACCAGCACGATCTCGTCGCCACCGAGCCGGGCCACCGCCGCGCCGTCGACCTCGCCGATCGCCTCGGTCAGGCGGGCCGCGACCTCGATCAGCACCTCGTCGCCGATGTGGTGGCCGTAGGTGTCGTTGACCTGCTTGAACCCGTCCAGGTCCACGAGCGCCAGGTCGTAGGACTCCCCGCCCAGCTCACCGAGGACGGTGAACAGCCCGAGCCGGTTGAGCAGCCCGGTCAGCGGATCCGTGGTCGCGGCCCGACGGACCTGCGCCAGTTGCGAGCGGTACGACCGCGCCGTCCAGGCGGCCCACACGTGGCCCGCCAGCGACGCCGCAGCGACGGCCGGGAGCAGCATCGTCCGTGCCTTCACCGGGTCACCTCCGACCCGGTGGCCGCCGCCCATGCCTGCACGACATTCCGCGGAATCCGGCCACGCTCGCGTACGGCGTAGCCGTTGGCCTGGGCCCATTGGCGGATCGCGGCGCGGTGCGCAGCGGCCTCCGGTCCGGTGCCCATCTTCTGCCGCAGCGCGGCGAGTTCGGCGGTGAGCTTGGCTTCCTTCTCGGCGAGCTCCCGGCGCCGGGCCTCGGCGGCCTGCTCGGCCTCCAGCCGGCCGGTCAGCTCCGCGACCAGGGTGCCGACCTTCTCGGCGAGCTGGCGGGTACGGCCGGCCTCGCTGCCCTGGGCCAGGGCCAGCAACTGCTCCAGCGTCTTGCCGGTGAGGACGTCCTGGGTACTGGCCGGCACCGGCGCGTCAGCCGGCGCCGCGATGACCCGGATACCCATCGGCGTTCCCAGGTCGGGGACGCCCGGCATACCCTTCGCGGCCCGCACCAGGGCGGCCCGGTCGACGCCGTTGACCTCCATCGTCGGGGTGCTCATGCCGGCATCACCGCCGTCACCGGCAGCAGCCCCCGCAGGGCCCGCAGCGCCTTGTACTGGAGCGCCTTGATTGCCGCCGGGGTCTTGCCCAGCGCCTGCGCGGTCTCCTCGATCGACAGCTCGCGCAGGTACCGCAGCGTGATGCACTGCTGCTGCGCCGGGTTGAGCTGCTCGATCCCGGCGAGCAGGGCCTCACGGGTCAGGGCGTTTACCGCAGCGGCCTCCGGGCTCGGCGCCTGGTCGACCGGGGCCGCGTCCCGCAGCTCGGCGACCGGCCGCTCCCGCCGCTGGTGCGACTGCTGCCAGTTGATCACCAGATTCCTGGCGATCGTGGTCACCCAGGCGCCGAAGTCACCGCCCGGCCGGCGGAAGCTGGCCAGGTTGCGCAGCGCCCGCAGGAACGTCTCCGAGGTCAGGTCCTCGGCCACCTGCCGGTCCAGAACCCGCCGGTAGACGAACCGGAAGACCTGGTCGACGTACCGGTCGTAGACCAGACCGAACGCCTCTGCGTCACCGGCCTGCGCCCGCGCCACCAGGGCGGATACCTCGCCGGACGTCGATCCCGGTTGGGGCTGCCCTGATCGAATTTGGGCAGCACGTACTCTCGTTGCAGGCATCTGAGCCTCCTCAGGTAGAGATGCCGACCGCCCTGTGGGTGCAAATCCGCAGGGCATTGGTCACAGCGGGTGCGATCCGCTAGGGCCGTGACCGCGGCGGGTGCGATCCGCCGCGGTCACCTTTAGGGCTCAATGGGTGCGATCCTTCAAGCCCTTTGCAGCTTGTCTTGGGACAATGTTGACTGTCGGATAGGCTCGTGTCAACGATAGTCCCAAGACAATCTGGCCGAGATGAGGAGACGCGGTGGCAGTGCACTCGCGCTACTTGGACATCGCAGCCAAGATCCGCGCTCGGATCGAGGCCAACGAGTGGGAGCCTGGCACCAGGCTGCCGCGCCTTGACGACTTCGCCGCCGAGTACGGAGCGAACCGAGACACCGTCGGACGGGCCATCGGAGCCCTGGAAGCCGAGGGCTACGTCTGGGCGGTCCAAGGCCGAGGGATCATCGTTCGCCACGGCACGATCCGCCCTCGCCGCCCTCGGGGAAACCTGGTGAAGCGGAACGCCACCGCCCCGGGATACTCGTTCCCTTCGGCATCCAGCCAGGAGGTCTGGAAGCACCACATCCCACCGGCGGCGACCGTGGAACCCCTGACCGACCCCCGGATCGCCAGGCTGCTCGGTGTCCAGGTGGGCGCCCGAGTGTTGCGTCGCTTCCGGGTCACCGGCCCAGAATCGGAGCCCCCATTCCAGATCAACATCTCGTGGGTTCACCCTCGGGTGGCCGACATTCCGGGAGTGGCTTCGCAGGCACCGGGTCCCGGAGACTGGCTCTACCGCCTGGAAAGGGCTGGTCATTGGCCCCTGAGCTGGATGGAGATCCACCGAGCCCGGATGCCCAGCAAGGACGAGGCAGCCCTCTTGGAGATCCCGACCAGTCTTCCGGTCTTGGAGATCGTCCGCGTGGGCACTTCCGGGGCGGACGGCAAGCCCGTTGAAGTAACCGAGTACATCGTTGCCAGCGACCGCGTCGAGACGATTCACGTCCTGCATCGGGATGAGTCCGCACAGTCCCCCTGGCCTGACGAGATCAACGACGCGCCTGGTAGCGAGCCGGGCGGCGACGCATGAAGCAACCTCTTCGCATCGAGTCAGCAGGCGACTCGCACCTAGGGTTCGTGCGGCGCCGCAACGAGGATGCGATGCACCTCGGGCGCTTCCTGATTGCGGTCGCTGACGGGCTCGGGGGGCATGTGGCTGGCGACGTAGCCAGCTCCACGGCAATCGATGCTTTGCGTCAATATGACCAAGAAGTCGAGTCGCGTTCCTCGGTTGATGTCCTCGGGCGGGCGGTGAACGGCGCCAATGACGCCCTTCGGCACCGGATCAAGACTGAGCCCGAGTTGGCGGGCATGGGCACCACTCTGGTTGCGATGCTCATCAGCGACACGACTGCCGCGCTGGCCAATGTCGGTGACTCGCGGGCCTACCGGCTGCATGGTCAGGGCCCGCAGCGGGGCCAGACCACTCAAATCACTGAAGATCACGTCTACGGGCACCTAGTCGCAGACGCAGCCGATGTGCCCAATCTTCCAGAGCGACTGGCGCGTTTCCTGGATGGACGACCGGACGGCCGTTCACCCGACATCACCTTGTTGGCCTTGCAGCCTGGTGACCGATTTCTGTTGTGTTCCGACGGACTTAGCTCTTACGTCCCCCAAGAGCTGATACATGCCGCATTGGCTGCCGCTCCGAGCCCAGCCGAGGCGGTAGAGCGCCTGATCACGACAGCGCTCGACCACGGTGGCCCGGACAACATCACGGTGGCCGTAGTCGACATCCGGTAGACAGACGACTCGGTCACTTCGTGGCAAGGGTGAGCGCGGCCAGTCCGCGAAAGCACTGCGTACGGCTCGGATCTGAGGGCAGTTAAGGCGCCTGCCTCAGCTGCCGATGCCGATGCTGGCAAACAGGTCGAGCTGCTCCCCGGGGTCGGCTGGTCGGCACGCTGCCCATACGGCTTGTCCGGCGCGAGAGCAGGCGTCGACGACGTCGGTCCAGCCGGCGCCTCGGAAGCCGCCAGGGTGGTCGCGCCAGGCGGTGACGGCCTCCTCGCACTGGTGGATCAGGTCGTTGGTGATGCGGCCGTTGTCCAGGACGGCGCCGACGTCGGTCCAGTTCAGTCGCAGCGGCCGGTGGAGGTTCCCGTCGCTGATCTCGATGCGTGTGCGGTCGAGGCGGAGCATCCGACCGGCGGGCAGCGTCTGGCCGGCGTACTCCGGGGCGAGCCGGCGGGGGTCGCGGGTGCGCCAGTAGGTCAGGGGATCGATGGCGTGACTGCACGCGGTGATCCCGATGGCCCAGGCCAGCATCACCTCCGCCGTGGAGGGCGACCCCACCGGCCTCGTCCGCCGCCTGGAGAACCAGCTCACCGACCTGGACGCCACCCGGGCCACCGTGCAGGCCCGCATCGCCGATCAGCACGAAGAGATCGCCCGCGCCACCGAGCAGCTCGACCAGCCGTTCCCCCGCCGCGGCGAGTTGGGGTGTCGGTAAGAACCGTGTCACCAGCCGCAATCCAAGGGTGGGCGTCTCAGCCGCTGAGGTCGTAGTCGGCGGTGAGGGCGATGGTGGGGTTCTTCTCGCGGGCAGGCGACTGTTTCGGCTTGATGGGCGGCGTCGTGGTGCTGGGGGTTGTCGGGATCGGCATGACGCGGGGGGTGCGTAGCACTTGGGTGTGGGTGATCGGGTGGCGTCGGCGGTTGCGTGGTGTGCGGGGGCGCCGGGTGAGGGGGCTGGCGGGTTGGGCGGCCTCGGGGTTGAGCACGGCGATGGCGCTGGCCAGGACTTGGGTGTTGGGGATGGCCAGGGGTGTGTCGGTGGTGCGCAGGTGCAGGTGGATGAGGCCGAGTTCGGTGATGGTGCCTTCGAAGGTGCCGCCGAGGGTGCCGTTGTGCAGGCGGATGCGGTCGCCGACGGCGATGGTGCGGGTGAACAGCAGCACGACGCCGGCGATGAGGTTGGCGAGGGTTTGCTGGCCGGCGATGCCGAGTAGGGCGCCGGTGAGCGCACCGCCGAGTAGGAGTTGGCCGACGGGTACGGCCAGCAGGCCGAGCGTGGTGAGCGCGATGGTGGCGGCGCCGGTGACGACGGTGAGGATGCGCAGGGCGCTGGCGTGGGTGTGTCCGAGCCGGTCGGCGGTGAGGCGGGACAGCCAGGTGGCGGTTCGCAGGACGGCGGCGCTGGCGGTGATGATGAACGCGGCGGTGCCGGCGGCGCATATCAGCCGTCCGGTGAGGTGCGGGGAGTGCAGGTCGCCGCTGGCGGCGGCGGTTGCGGCGCCGGCGGCGAGCAGGGTGAGGATGGCGGGTTGCCAGCCCGGCGCGGGGCGGCACGGGCGGGCGTTGGTGGACACGTAGACGGCGGCGCCGGGGGGTGTGGGTGCGGTGATGGGTCGGGCGGTCATGGCGGTGAGTCGCTCGGTGCTCGGGTGGGGGTCAGTTGATGGCGTGCAGGACGTGTGCGGGTGAGCGTGGGTCGTGCACGTGGCGGGCGCGGGTGCCGGCGACGGGAATGGTGAGGGTGAGCACGCCGTCGGTGTAGGTGGCGGTGATGCCGGTGCCGGTGGCGGGCTGGGCCAGCTGGATGCGATGGTCGATGGTGCCGTGCGGTCGTTGGCCGGTGACCAGGGTCGCGTCGCTCGGGTGCGGGGCGCTGCGGTGGGCGTGAATGGTGATCGTGGCGCCGGCGATTTGCACGTCGAGGCTGCCGGGGTCCAGGCCGGGCAGGTCGCACAGCACGACGTAGTGGTCGTCGCACTGGTAGATGTCCACGGGGACCGCCGGCTGGCTGGCGCGGGGGTGGCGGGTGCTGATTCTGGCGGGCCGGCCGGTGGTGTGCTGGGTGGCGGTGGCGGTCATGGTGGAGGTCACCTCCTGGGCTCAGGCGGCGGTCCCGGCACCGGGGCTGGTGGCCGGGACCGCGGGTTGTCGGGCTCAGCTGCGGGCGGGGTTGCCGGGTGCGGCCAGCAGTTGGGCGGCGTGCTCGGCGTGGGTGTCGTCGACGAGGACTTCGTAGCTGTCGGCGCGCAGCGCGTCGATGGAGGAGAAGTCGCGGCGGCCGCCGGTGAGCGCGTGCGCGGCCATGCCGAGCAGGGCGCCGCCGATGGCGCCGATGATGGCCCCGTAGACGGCGAGCAGCAGCGCGGAGACCAGCGGGTTGACGAGGTCGAACAGGCCGAGGATCCAGCCGAACAGTGCGCCGAGCACGGCGCCGCCGATGGCGTGGTAGCCGGCGGCTTTGGCCAGGGTGAGCCGGCCGGTGACCTGTTCGTAGCTGTGCAGGCCGCGTCCGACGATCGCCACGTGCTCGACCGGGAAGTGCTGGTCGGACAGGTAGTCGACCGCTTGCTGGGCGGCGGCGTAGTCGGGGTAGGAGGCCACGGCCCGCTGCGCGGGCGTGGTGGTGGTGGGTGCGAGGGTCGGCGTCATCGCGGATCTGCTCCTTTCTTGACGGGCGAGTCAGCCGGTCATTTTGCGTATGCGGGAGGATTAGCCGGCGTTGACGGTGATGCGGCGTGGTTTGGCCGTCTGGCTCTTGGGCACGCGCACGCTGAGCACGCCGTCGGCCAGGTCGGCGCTGATGTGCTCGGTGTCGATGCCGCCGGGCAGCAGGGTCTGGTAGTGGAACTGGCCGACGCGGCGGGTGCGGTGCCGCAGCCAGCCGACCTTTTCCTTCTCGACGATCTCACCCGTCACGCGCAGCTGGTCGCCGGCGACCTCGACGGTGAGGTCCTTGCGGTCGACGCCGGGCAGGTCGATCTCGACCAGGTAGGCGTCGTCGGTTTCGGTGACGTCGGCGAGCGGGGTCCAGCCGGTGCCGAGGCCGGCCAGTGGGCTGGCGTCCAGGACGGTCGAGAGCAGGTCGGTCATGCGCTGCTGCAGCGCGGCGAACTCGCGCAGCGGCTCGTAGACCGTCGGGGTGCCCGCGGCGGTGTGGGATCGCAGAACCGGAAGTGTCATCGCTTCCTCCACAGCTGTGCACAGCGCGCCGTGCGGGGTTGTCCGCCGGGCGCGGGTGAATGGGGCCGGTCACGGCCCGGCACCCCGGTGGGGGTGCCGGGCCGCTTCGGAGGTGACCGGGAGAAAGGTCAGTGCGGGCGGATGTGGTGGCCGCGAGGGTGCGCTCAGCCCTTGATCTGCTTGCGGCCGGAGTTGCCGGAGCCGATGCTGATCTTGCGGGGCTTGGCCTTCTCCGAGACCGGGATCCGCAGCTCGAGGACGCCGTTGTCGTAGGTGGCTTCGAGCTTGTCGGTGTCGAGGGTGTCGGCCAGGAACAGCTGCCGGCTGAACACGCCCATGGGCCGCTCACTGATCACGGTCTCGACGCCGTCCTTGGGGGTGCGCTGCCGCTGGGCCTTGACCTGCAGCACGTTGCGTTCGACGGTGAGCTCGATCGAGTCGGGGTCGATGCCGGGCAGGTCGAAGTACACGTTGAACCAGTCGCCGTCGCGTTCGGCGTCGACGTGCATCACCGCGGGTCGGCTGGCGGTGCCGGTGAGCTGGTTGAAGACGCGGTCGATGTCGCGGAACGGGTCGGTACGCATCAGCATGGTCATCTCCTCCTCGGGTGCTCCTTCACCAAAGGCTTCGGTTCCCGGGGATCTCCCGGTAGTTGAGTGGTGTTGACTCAACTTGTCTCTACCGATACAACGAAGTCATGGCAGCGTCAAGTCCCGCGTTCAAGAAGATGTCGGGTGCCGTCGGCGGCGCCGTGCCGGATGCCGAGTGGAAGGTGCAGGGCCTGTATCCGATCTCGGTGGTCACCGAGATGACCGGCCTGGGCGCGCACACGCTGCGCGGCTACGAGCGCGCCGGGCTGCTGCAGCCGGCGCGTACCGCCGGCGGCATGCGCCTGTACAGCCCCCGCGACGTCGCGATCGTGCGCCGCGCGGCCGCGTTGGCCGCCGAGGGCATCAACGTGACCGGTATCCGCCGGATCCTGCAGCTCGAGGCCGAGGTGGCGCTGATACGCGCCGAGTTCGACGGCGTGCCGCAGCCGGTCGTCGCCGCGTCGGCAGAACGCGGTGCATCCGGAACCGGCTGACCTGCAGGCACGCCGGGCCCGGCGGTGGGCTCGCCCTGTGGCGGGGCTGAGCACGATGACGGCGACTACGGCGAGCCGGACGGCAACTGAGGCCGCGCCCGGGGCGCCTTCGGGCAAGGGTGGGCCAGCGTGATGATCGTTTGCGGAAGGTCAACGCGCCCGCGGGGAATGCGTACCCCCGCGGGCGCGGACTCTGTACGAAGAGGGGCCGTTGCCGAACCGGGCGAGCCCCGCGCTACCGGATCAGGTGCGCTAAGCCATGTTCTCGCACTCGCTCCACCTGAGTGCCAGCCGTCAGCGGTGTGACCTGGGCTACACCGAAATAGTTGACAGTGCTCGGCTCAAGTTTTATCTGTGGATGACGAGAGCTTCGGCGATTCCTGGAGTGTGAAGGAGGTTGACCATGGGACGCGCCGTAGGTATCGACTTGGGCACCACCAACTCGGTGGTCGCGGTCTATGAGGGCGGTCAGCCGCAGGTGATCGCGAACGCCGAGGGCGCCCGGACCACCCCGTCGGTGGTGGCGTTCACCGACAGCGGTGAGCGCCTGGTCGGGCAGCTGGCCCGCCGGCAGGCGGTGCTGAACCCCAAGGGCACCATCTCGTCGGCGAAGCGGTTCATCGGCCGCCGCCACGAGGAGATCAAGACCGAGGCCGACCAGGTGTCGTACGAGGTGACCGCCGGCCCTGAGGGTGCGGTGCGGTTCACCGTGCGGGGCAAGCAGCATGCGCCGGAGGAGATCAGCGCGCAGGTGCTGCGCAAGCTGGTCGACGACGCCGCCAAGCACCTCGGGGAGAAGGTCACCGACGCGGTGATCACCGTTCCGGCGTACTTCAACGACGCGCAGCGGCAGGCGACCAAGGCCGCCGGGCGCATCGCCGGGCTCAACGTGCTGCGCATCATCAACGAGCCCACCGCCGCCGCCCTCGCGTACGGGCTGGACAAGAAGGGCCACGAGACGGTCCTGGTGTTCGACCTGGGCGGCGGTACCTTCGACGTCAGCATCCTCGACGTCGGCGACGGCGTGGTCGAGGTGCGTTCCACCGCCGGTGACACCCATCTGGGCGGTGACGACTTCGACCGGCGCCTGGTCGACCACCTCGCGGAGGAGTTCCAGCGGGACAACGGCATCGATCTGCGCCGCGACCCGCAGGCGCTGCAGCGGCTCTACGAGGCCGCGGAGAAGGCCAAGACCGAGCTGTCGTCGGTGACGCAGACGCAGGTCAACCTGCCGTTCATCACCGCCGACTCCTCCGGCCCGAAGCACCTGATCACCACCGTGACCCGGGCGAAGTTCGAGCAGCTCACCGCGGATCTGGTGGAGCGGTGCCTGCAGCCGGTGCGTCAGGCCCTGGCGGACGCGAAGATCAGCGAGAACGACCTGGACGAGGTGATCCTGGTCGGCGGTTCCACCCGGATCCCGGCGGTGCAGCAGCTGGTGAAGCGGCTGACCGGCGGCAAGGAGCCGAACATGTCGGTCAACCCCGACGAGGTCGTCGCGCTCGGCGCCGCGGTACAGGCCGCGGTGATGCAGGGCGAGGTCAAGGACGTCCTGCTGCTGGATGTCACCCCGCTCTCGCTCGGTGTCGAGACCCTCGGCGGGTTGATGACCAAGCTGATCGAGCGCAACACCACCATCCCGACCCGCCGGTCCGAGACGTTCACCACCGCTGAGGACAACCAGCCCGCCGTGGATGTCGTGGTGCTGCAGGGTGAGCGGGAGAAGGCCGCCGACAACCGGGTGCTGGGCCGGCTGCGGCTGGAGAACATCCCGCCCGCGCCGCGCGGGACCCCGCAGATCGAGGTCACCTTCGACATCGACGCCAACGGCATCCTCAACGTCTCGGCCAAGGACTCCGCGACCGGCGCCGAGCAGAAGATCACCATCTCCGGCAGCGGCACCCTGGACGAGGCCGAGGTGCAGCGCATGGTCGCCGACGCCGAACAGCACCGCGCCGACGACGCGAAGCTGCGCGAGGCCGTGGAGGCCCGCAACACCCTCGACTCCGCCGCCTACCAGCTGGAGCGGCGCCTCGCCGAGCTCGGCGACAGCGTGGCGGTGCACGACAAGGCCCGCGCCGAGATGCTGATCGGTGACGCCCGGCAGGCCATCAAGGACGAGGCCCCGCTCGAGCGGGTCCGCTCGCTGACCGCGGACCTGCAGCAGATGCTGCACGGCCTGACCACCACATCCGGCGGCGCCGCAGCGGCCGGCGCCGCGACAGGCGGGCAGAGCGGCGGCCAGGGCAGCGACGACGTGATCGACGCGGACTACTCCCCGGCCGGGTGACCGGCCCACCGGAGGGTGAGCGAACGATTCGGAGGTGACCTCGAGATGACCAGCGCCAAGCACCATGCCCACCCGCAGGACGCAGATGCCGAGGAAACCCCGCGGCAGCAGGCGAGTGTGCCGGCCGACGCGAACACGGCGCCGGCCGGCACACCGGCCGGACCAGACCCGCGCGATGCCGGCCCGACGGTGGCGGAGCTGGAGGACCGGTGGCGGCGAGCCGTCGCGGAGCTGGACAACCTGCGCAAACGCTTCGAGCGGCAACTGGCCGAGCAGGCCCGCACCGAACGGGCCCGCACGGCGGCGGCCTTCCTGCCGGTGCTGGACAACCTGGAACTGGCGTTGCGGCACGCCGACGCCGACCCGACGGCGATCGTCACCGGCGTGCGGGCCGTGCACACCCAAGCGATCGACGTGCTCACGACGCTGGGTTATCAGCGCATCGACACTGCGGGTGTGCGGTTCGACCCGGCCCGCCACGAAGCCGCCGGTTCCGTTCCCGCCGGCGACGGGGTGCCGGCGGGCACCGTGGTCGACGTGCATCGGGCCGGCTACACCGGCGCTGACGGCACGCTGGTACGACCGGCGGTCGTCACCGTGGCACAGGCGCGCGAGCACCAGAGCACGCAACAGCAGGACGGTTAGGGAGGGGGTGAAGCGGTGGCTACCACGACAACCGACTACTACCAGGTCCTGGGAGTCGAGCGGTCAGCCGGGCAGGACGACATTCAGCGCGCCTACCGTAAGCTGGCCCGCCGCTTCCACCCGGACATCAACAAAGAGCCCGGCGCAGAGGACCGTTTCAAGGACATCAACGAGGCCTACGAGGTGCTCTCGGATCCGAAGAAACGGGCCCGCTACGACCGCTACGGCCCGCAGTGGCGGCAGATCCCCGAGGACTACGACGGCCCCGCTCCCGGCGCCGGCCCCTTCGGCGGGGGCGGTGGGCGGCGGGTGTACGTCAACACCGGCGGCGGCGGCGTCGACGAGGCCGGATTCGACGGCGTCGACATCGATGACCTGCTGGGCGGGCTGTTCGGCGGCCGCACCGGTGCGGGAGGTTTCGGCCGTGGCGGCCGGGTGTCGGCGCCGGGCGCGGACAGCGAGGCCGAGATCGAACTGTCGGTCACCGACGCCTACGTCGGCGGCCGGCGGCGGATCACCCTGCACACCGGGTCCGGGCCGCGCAGCTTCGACGTCACCATCCCGGCCGGTGTCACCGACGGGCAGCGCATCCGGCTGGCCGGGCAGGGCGCGGCCGGGCTCGGCGGCGGCCCCCGCGGCGACCTGTACCTGATCGTGCGGCTCGCCCCGGACCCGCGGTACCGGGTCGACGGCCGCGACATCACCGTCGACCTGCCGGTCACGCCGTGGGAGGCCGCCCTCGGCGCGAGCGTGCCGGTCGACACCCCGGGCGGCCGCGTGCAGGTGCACGTGCCGGCCGGCTCGTCGTCCGGGCGCCGGCTGCGGCTACGCGGCCGCGGCATGCCCAACCCCAAAGGCCCGGCCGGTGACCTGTACGCCGAAGTCAAGATCGTCGTCCCGGCCGAGCCCACACCGGACGAGCGCGAGCTGTGGCAGCGCCTCGCGCAAACCTCGGCGTTCGACCCCCGAGCCGCTCGCGCCGGGGCAGAGGGGAGCCGGTCATGACCCGCTACGTCCTGGCCCGGCAAACACCAACACCGGCTTTGACGCTCGCGCAGTTCGCGGCCGCGACCGGCCTGGACCCGCACGAGGTGACCCGCCTCGTGGCGCTGGGGCTGCTCGACACCGTCCGCGGCCCGGCAGGGGCCATGCTGCCCATGGCGCAGCTCGCCCGGGCGGGGCGCATCACCCGGCTGCGCGCCGGGCTGGGGCTCAACTACACCGCGGTCGGGGTCGTGCTCGACCTACTCGAGCACATCGAAGAATTGGAGGCGGCGCTACGCACGCAACGCCGTGGCCGCCGGAACGGCTATCGGAGGTGATCAGCTGATGGACGCCAACCGCTTGACCCAGAAATCGCAGGAAGCTTTGCATGACGCGCAGACCAAGGCGCTTCGCTTCGGGCACGTCGAGGTCGACGGCGAGCACCTGCTGCTCGCCCTGCTCGACCAACCCGACGGTCTCACCGGCCGGCTGCTTTCGCAGGCCGGCGCCGACCCGGACGCCGTGCGCGCCACCGTCGAGGCCGAGCTGGGCCGCCGCCCGCGGGTCTCCGGACCCGGTACCCAGCCGGGGCAGGTGTTCGTCACCCAGCGCCTGTCGAGGCTGCTGGACACCGCGGAACGGGAAACGAAGCGGCTCAGGGACGAGTACGTCTCCGTCGAGCATCTGCTGCTCGCGCTGGCCGAGGAAGGCTCGCAGACGGCGGCCGGGCGCGCGCTGCACGAGCACGGCCTGACCCGCGACCGGCTGCTGGGTGCCCTGACCGGTATTCGCGGCAACCAGCGGGTCACCTCCGCCAACCCCGAGGTCGCGTACGAGGCCCTGGACAAGTACGGCCGGGACCTGGTCGCCGACGCCCGCGCCGGCAAGCTCGACCCGGTCATCGGCCGCGACACCGAGATCCGCCGCGTCGTGCAGATCCTGTCCCGCAAGACCAAGAACAACCCTGTCCTGATCGGCGACCCCGGTGTCGGTAAGACGGCCATCGTGGAGGGCCTGGCGCAGCGCATCGCCCACGGCGACGTGCCCGAGGGGCTGCGCGACAAGACCGTGTTCTCCCTCGACATGGGCTCGCTGGTGGCCGGGGCGAAGTACCGGGGCGAGTTCGAGGAACGCCTCAAGGCCGTGCTCAGTGAGGTGAAGGCGGCCGAGGGCCGGATCCTGCTGTTCGTCGACGAGCTGCACACCGTCGTCGGCGCCGGCGGCGGCTCCGAAGGTGCGATGGACGCGGGGAACATGCTCAAGCCGATGCTGGCCCGCGGTGAGCTGCACATGATCGGCGCCACCACCCTGGAGGAGTACCGCAAGCACATCGAGAAGGACGCCGCCCTGGAACGCCGCTTCCAGCCGGTCGTCGTCGACGAACCCAGCGTGGAAGACGCCGTCAGCATCCTGCGCGGTCTGCGCGAACGCCTGGAGGTGTTCCACGGCGTCCGGATCCAGGACGCCGCCCTGGTCGCCGCGGTGACGCTGTCGCACCGCTACATCTCCGACCGGTTCCTGCCCGACAAGGCCATCGACCTGGTCGACGAGGCCTGCGCGATGCTGCGCACCGAGATCGACTCCCAGCCCGCCGAGCTCGACCAGGCCGACCGCCGGCTGCGCCGGCTGGAGATCGAGGAAGCCGCCCTGGCCACCGAGGACGACCCGGCGTCGAAGGCGCGGCTGGATCAGCTGCGCAAGGAGCTGGCCGACCTGCGCGGTGAGGTCGACGCGATGCGTGCGCAGTGGCAGGCCGAACGCTCCGCCATCCGCAAGGTCCAGGCGTTGCGGGAGGAGCTCGAGCAGGTCCGCCACGACGCCGACGCGGCCGAACGCGCCTACGACCTCAACCGCGCCGCCGAGCTGCGCCACGGCAAGCTGCCCGACCTCGAACGCCGCCTGGCCGCCGAGGAGGAACGCCTGGCCGGCAAGCAGGGCCGGCGCAGGTTGCTGCGCGAGGTCGTGACCGACGACGAGATCGCCGGAATCGTGTCGCGCTGGACCGGCATCCCGGTCTCCCGGCTCGTCGAGGGCGAACGGCAGAAGCTGCTCCGGTTGGATGAGATCCTGCACGAGCGCGTCGTCGGTCAGGACGAGGCGGTCCAACTCGTGGCGGATGCGGTGATCCGGGCCCGCTCCGGGGTGAAGGACCCGCGCCGGCCGATCGGCTCGTTCCTGTTCCTCGGCCCCACCGGCGTCGGCAAGACCGAGCTCGCGAAGACCCTGGCGGCGGCGTTGTTCGACAGCGAGGACAACATGGTCCGCCTGGACATGAGCGAGTACCAGGAACGGCACACCGTCTCCCGCCTCGTGGGCGCTCCGCCCGGCTACGTCGGCTACGACGAGGGCGGGCAGCTCACCGAAGCGGTGCGGCGCAAGCCGTACAGCGTGGTGCTGTTCGACGAGGTGGAGAAGGCGCACCCGGACGTGTTCAACACGCTGCTGCAGCTGCTCGACGACGGCCGGCTCACCGACGCCCAGGGCCGCACGGTCGACTTCCGCAACACCGTGGTGGTAATGACCTCCAACATCGGCTCGCAGTACCTGCTGGCCGGCGTCACCGGTGACGGGCAGATCAAGGACGACGCCCGCAGCCAGGTGATGGCCGAGCTGCGGTCGCATTTCCGGCCGGAGTTCCTCAACCGCGTCGACGACGTCGTGCTGTTCAAACCGCTGACCCTGCCGGAGATCGAGAAGGTCGTCGAACTGCTCGTGCAGGATCTGCGGCACCGGCTGGCCGACCGGCAACTGGCGCTCCAGCTGACCGAGGCGGCCCGTCGGCACGTCGCCGCCGAGGGCTTCGACCCGGTCTACGGGGCCCGGCCGCTGCGCCGCTACCTGCAGCGCGAGGTCGAGACCCGCATCGGGCGGGCCCTGCTGGCCGGTGACGTCGCCGACGGCTGCACCGTGGTCGTCGACTACACCGACGATGCCGGGCTGAGCGTCTCCTGGACCACACCACAAAATCCGAGGGAGGCTGGCGCCGCGCAGGCCGCCTGAGCGGCGCCACCGGCGAACCGATCAACCAACTGTCGAGAAGCCAGCATGACGCTGGAGGTGATCATCATGTGGTTGCAGCCGCCACCGCCGGTCACCGACCGGTGGGTCCTGCACATCGCCGCCACCCCGCACGAGGTCGACGACGTCCTCGCTGAGCTGTGTATCCACAAACGGGCCCGCCCGATCGGCGACCCCGACTACCCGGCGTATCTGGCCGGCCGGGACACCCCGTACGAGCCGCCGGCGTGGATGGCCTTCGCCAATGCGGAGCTGCAGCGGCGCGGCTACCCCACCCTGTGGTGCGACCCGGACTGCCCGCACCACCCGTGGCCGCCGCGCACCGAACCGCGCACCGAACCGAGCCACGACTGGCCGGCCGCGCGGCGGCACCGCTCGGGGGCGTCACTGCGCCGGCTGACCAGCGGCGCACCGCACCATCGCGGCACCAGCGCCGCACCCGAGCGGGCCGGCGCCGGTCAGCCGGTGCAGTGAGCATCCCCAAGTACGCACATCATCCGCTGTCGGCAAAGGAGGACACTGCCATGGCCACCATCAACTCCGTGCTGGACCCGCAGGCCCGCGACGTCACCGCGGCGGCGCTGCAGCACACCCTGGTCGACCTGATCGATCTGGGCCTGATCGGCAAGCAGGCCCACTGGAGCGTTACCGGTCCTCGCTTCCGCAGCCTGCACCAGCAGCTCGACGAGGTCGTCGACACCGCCCGCGCGCACGCCGACACCATCGCCGAACGCTGCGCGGCGATCGGCGTGGCCCCCAACGGGCTCGCCGCTACCGTCGCCCAGCTGAGCCGGGTGCCGCAGCCGCCGTCGGGCTGGGAGACCGACGACGACGTCGTGGCGTTCTTCACCGACGTGTACGCCAAGGTCATCGCCGGGCTGCGCGAACGGATCACCGAGATCGGCTACACCGATCCCGTCAGCCAGGACCTGCTCATCGCGGTGACCGCTGACCTGGAGAAGCAGTACTGGATGTTCCAGGCCGAACAGGGCTGACGAACTCTCACGCACCCCGCCCGGACGCCGGACTCCTGCGGCCGGCGCCCGGGCGGGGCACTGCGGCGACGTGCGTGTTCACGCTATGGCCGGGTGCTGGGCCGACGCGAGCGTCGCAGCCGCCGGCCCGCCGGCCTGCACCACCTGAACCTCGATGCCACGCTCCGCGGCCGCAGCGAGTGCTTCGGTCAACCCCATCATGCCGGCGTCCTCGACGGTGGCTCGGCGCAGATCGACGGTCAACCGGCGGGCCGGCAGCTGCGCGGCGGCCCGCATTACAGCCCGCACGTCGGCGACGGCCGACGCGTCGACCGGGCCTTCGACGCTGACCCATCGGTGCCCGGCGACAGCAGGCAGCATCGTGATGGCGAACGACATACTCCAACCCCCTCACACCCACAGGTGGACCGTGCCTCACCGGACGTCGCACCGCGGCGCCGCACCGCGGCCCAGCACATCCGGTTGATGCGCCGTGGCGCCTTCGGGGCCGGCCCAGCCACGAACCCTCAACGACAGCTGGCTACACGCGACCTGATGACGCACTTGAGTTAGCACTCTAGCGTCCAGAGTGCTAAAAACGAGGTGGAGGTTGGTCACCCTCGCGCACAGAGTGCCGGAAGGAGGGATGAGCTGTGCGCCGCCTCACCAACACCGTCAAGACCACTGCCCTGCTCGCCACGCTGACCGCGATGGTCCTGCTGGCCGGGCACTGGCTGGCCGGAACCACCGGACTGATCATCGCCGCAGTGCTGTCGCTGGCCATGAACGCCGGCGCCTACTTCTGGTCCGACACCATCGCGCTGCGCGCCATGCGCGCCCGCCCCCTGGCCCACAGCGAAGCACCGTGGCTCTACGACATGGTGGCCGAGCTCGCCGCGGCCGCGCGCCAGCCGATGCCCCGGCTGTATGTGAGCCCGATACGGCAGCCCAACGCGTTCGCGACCGGCCGCAGCCCGCACCGGGCGGCGGTGTGCGTGACCGAAGGCATCCTGGAGCTACTCAGCCCGCGAGAACTGCGGGCCGTGCTCGGACACGAACTCGCCCACGTCTACAACCGCGACATCCTGACCTCGAGCGTCGCCGCCGCCCTCGCCGGCATGATCACCATGCTGGCCGACCTCGCCTGGTTCCTGCCCCTCGCCGGCACCGACGAGGAAGAGGAGGACCACGGGCCCGGGCTGCTCGGCGGGCTGCTGATGCTGCTGCTCGCGCCGATCGCGGCCACCCTGATCCAGCTGGCCGTCAGCCGCAGCCGCGAGTACGCCGCCGACACCGACGGCGCCACCCTGTCCGGCGACCCGCACGCCCTGGCCTCCGCCCTGCGCAAGATCGACTCGGGGACGCGGCTGCTGCCCCTGCCGGCCGACCGGCACCAGGCCAGCACCGCCCACCTGATGATCGCCAACCCGTTGCACGGCGGCGCCCTGGCCGCGCTGTTCTCCACTCACCCGCCGATCAGCCAGCGCATCGCCCGGCTCCAACAGATCGCCCACCGCAGCGCACGCGAGCTCGTCCACCGCTGACGCAGTGACCCGCTCGAAGAACACACCACGATGGTGAAGGAGGTGATTGCCGTGGACCTCGGCCTGTTGCTCCTGCGTCTGCTGATCGGTGCGCTGATGGCCGCCCACGGCGCGCAGAAACTGTTCGGCTGGTTCTCCGGCCACGGCCTGACCGGAACCGCCGACTTCCTGGAATCGCTGGGCTGGCGCCCCGGCCGCACGTTCGCGCTTGTCCTGGGAGCCGCCGAACTCGTCGGCGCACTGGCCCTCGCGCTCGGCGCCGGCACGCCGGTCGCCGCCGGCGTGCTCATCGCGGTGCTGGCCAACGCGGCCTGGGTGGTGCACCGGCCCAACGGGCTGTGGAACACCGCCGGCGGCTACGAGTACCCGCTGGTGCTCGCCGGCGCCGCGCTGACCCTGGCTTTGACCGGGCCCGGCCGGTTCAGCATCGACCATCTGGCCGGCTGGCAGCTGCCCACCCTCGCCGGGGCGGTCCTGGCCATCGGCGTCGGCGTGACCGGCTGGCTGGTCGGCGACACCACCCGCGACGCCGCGTCCCTCGGCCTGTTCGACCGGTGGATACGACCCAGCACCTGATCACCACGCTTGAGGAACAACACGGCTCAAACAGCACTCCGGCCCGCCCGCCGTAGGGCCGGACCGCCTGGACACCCCGTAAGCCTGGCCCGGGCGGCCACCCCGCCCGTACCCGGCGAAAGACCCTCCGTTGACGACATGTTCGCAGGAGCGATCATCATGCAGACCAACGGTTACCCGCGGGCGCTGCACGAGCTCGAGCAGCAGTTCGCCCGCCTGGCCCCCGACATCCCCGACGGGCCGCACAAGCAGGCGCTGGCGGTGCTGCACGGCATCACCACCGAGATCTGGCGCACCGTCCAGCACGACCGCATGCCCGGCTCCGGCGCGAACATCCGCGAGATCGCGGACCTGTGGCAGAGCGCCCCGCCCATGGAAGGCGCCGCCGCCACCACCGGCCTGCCGGTCGGCGACCCCGCCCCCGACTTCACCCTGCCCGACGCCACCGGCACCCCCGTACACCTGGCCGAACTCCGTGGCCGACCCGTGGTGCTGGTGTTCTACCCCCTCGATTGGAGCCCGGGCTGCAGCCAGCAACTCGACCTCTACCAGCAAGAACTCGACGAGTTCCGCAGCCGCGGCGCGACGGTGCTGGCCATCTCACCCGACAGCGTCTACAGCCACGGCGCGTGGGCCGCGGTCCGCGGGCTGAGCATCCCGCTGCTCTCGGACTTCCACCCCCACGGCGACGTCGCCCGCCAGTACCGGGTCTGGCGCGACGGCGACGGATTCAGCGACCGCGCCGTCTACGTCATCGACCCGCACGGCGCGATCGCCTACCGGCACGTCTCGCCGTACCTGCACCACATCCCCGAGCTCGACGAACTGCTCACCGCCGTCGACGCCGCCCGCGGCAGCACGGACACCGAACCGGCCAACCACCACACCAGCCGCTGACACCCAGGAAGGAGGACCACCCGCCATGATCGGCATCTCTGCGTACCCGCAACCGTATGCACCGCAGGTCCGGCCGGTGTCCCCGGTCGTGGTCTACGGGCGCCGCTGGTGCGCCCTGAGCCAGATGGTGCGCCGATACCTCGACCGCGCCGGCATTCCCTACGACTACGTCGACCTCGACACCAACCCGAACGCGCAAGCACAGCTCACCTGGATGACCGGCGGCCGCGTGCACAGCCCCATCGTCTCGGTCGGCGGGCAGCTGCTGGTGCAGCCCAGCATCGCCGAGCTGCAATGGGTGCTCACCAGGATGTGACCCACCATGACCACCACCACGACAGCAGGCAGCGTGATTACCTGCCCCGCCTGCCAGAAGAAGAACCGGATCCGGCCCAGCCCCAGCGGCACACCCCGGTGCGGCGCCTGCCACCAGCCGCTGCCCTGGCTGGTCGAAGCCACCGACGCCACCCTCGACGCCGAACTGCAAGCCAGCGTGCCGGTACTGCTCGACCTGTGGGCGCCCTGGTGCGGCCCCTGCCGCACCATGGCACCGGTGCTCGAGCAACT
Organism: Micromonospora sp. CPCC 205554; assembly: GCF_036902745.1. Taxonomy (NCBI): domain Bacteria; kingdom Bacillati; phylum Actinomycetota; class Actinomycetes; order Micromonosporales; family Micromonosporaceae; genus Micromonospora; species Micromonospora sp. CPCC 205554. The sequence goes on from NZ_JBAKHP010000028.1 coordinate 62,699, forward strand.
GGCCCGCGACCGCGCCGGACACCTGAAAGTCGTCAAGGTCAACGTCGACCAGAACCCGGCCGCCGCCAGCCGCTACCAGGCCCAGAGCATCCCCCTGCTGGTGCTCACCCGCAACGGCACCGAACTGGACCGGCGCACCGGCGCCCTGCCCGGGCACCAGCTGCGCGCCTGGATCGACAGTGCCCGGCGCACCTGACACCCATGACAGGACCACGACGAGCGCCCGCCGCGTCAACCACGCCGGCGGGCGCCACGACATGCGCACGCACGGTCCCACTCATGGCCGACCCGGCCCCTACACCAAGATCGACCCACTACAGATAAGACTGGTTATCTGAAGTAGAATCCCGACGTGACTTCAGATAACGCGCACCAGCGGCATCCGCAGGCCGCCGGAATCGCTTCAGATAACACGAAGCCTGCCGCAACGACCCCGGCCTGCGGTGAACCCGTCGGAGTCCCGGCCGCCTACGGCGTGGTGTTCCACTTCTGCCCGGCCCTGGGCGAGCCGCCGGTCTGCGGCCGCGTCCCGGCCTCCGCGCTGCTGCGCCACGCCGCCCTGCCCGCCGCCGACGTCCCCGCGGACCTGCGCTGCCGCACCATCGGCTGCCGCACCGCGTACGCCGCCCTCGAACACCACGGCCCGGCCGGGACGCCCCGATGAGCGCGGCACCCGCCGCCGGGCAACCCCGGCCGCGCCGCGGCCGCGCCCCGGTCGCGCTGCCCCCGCCCGCCGAAGCCGTACTCACCACCTACCGAGCACAGCTGGGCAGGGCCACCATGCTCGACGACGACACCCGCCGCGCCTACACCTCCCGCGTTCGCGGCTACCTCGCCTGGCTCGCCACGGCCGAGCTCGACGGCGACCCGCTGTCCGACCCGGCCGCCCGCGACGGTGCGGTGCGCGACTACCGCACCCACCTGCAAACCGTCGCCAAACGCAAACCCGCCACCATCAACACCACCCTCGCCGCACTCGGCGACTTCTACACCCGAGCCGGCCTCGGCACCCCCCATGCCGCCCGGCTGGACCTGCCCAAACGCGCCCCCCGCGGCCTCGACGCCCGCGACAGCATGCGCTGGCTACGCACTGTCGAACGCTGGCTCAGCCCCCGCGACCGGGTCGTGGCCCTGCTGCCCTACTACGCCGGGCTGCGCCTGGGCGAAGTCGTCGCGCTCGACACGGGCGACGTGCAGCTGTCCGCCCGCAAGGGCGTCATCACCGTCCGGGCCGGCAAGAACCGCAAGTACCGCGAAATCCCCGTCCACGCCGGCCTGCGCGAACACCTCGCCCTGTGGATCAACGACGAACGGCCCGGCTGGCCCGGCGCCGAGAGCCCCGCACTGCTGCTCAACCAGCGCGGCGGCCGGCTGTCCGACCGCGGCGCCCACGGCATCCTGCTGTCCATCGCCGCCGAAGCCGCCGTCACCGCCGACTTCACCGGCGGCCACGTGCTGCGCCACACCTTCGGCACCCGCCTCGTCCGCGAGGGACACGACCTCGTCCTGGTCGCCGAACTCATGGGCCACGCCCGCCTCGAAACCACCCGGGCGTACAGCCTGCCCACCGACGCCGACCGCGAAGCCGCCATCGGCAGCCTCCTCACCGACCGCTGACCAGTACCTACACCGGCCTACTGGCCGGTTCCCGGCGTACTCCGCTCGGCCCCATACCGGCGGAGGCACACGGCCGGGGGTCGTCGATCCGCCCCTAAATGCATCTACGAGGACGATGCGCCGTGGTGGAAAGCGCCGTAGCGTCGCAACCACGAGGTGACGCTCCATGAATAGGACTTTGTTGCAGGTCACGGCTGTGCCGGACTCTGACGGGACAGCCACCGCGGTGCACATCCGTGCCACCGGCGAGATCGACGTATCGAGCGCGCTGCTGCTGAACGACGCCCTCAGCGCGGCCGCTGCCGAAGGCTACGGCGAGATACACCTCGACCTAGCCGAGGTGACGTTCTTCGACTGCGCCGGCCTGCGCGCGCTAGAAGACGCCGATGGGGCCGCGCCCGGCAGGTTGCGGCTGGTCGCCGTCGGTGAGCCGGTACGGCTGGTCCTGCACCTGCTCGATCAGCAACGCCGTTTTCTCGTCGCGTAGCCGTTCGCGACCATCTGCGCCGACGCCACGGCTCACATGGGGGTCCACCACCGCACACCGACTGACCGAACCCCGGTCTCACCGTCTGCGCGCCGGTGCCGATAGGAGCACCAAGAGCCACGTGCGCGGGACGGGTCCGGGGAGAGGGGATCGACGTGGGCGAGGCCGCCCGGTTGCAGGCGCTGCACGGGTACGAGGTCCTAGATGCCCCGGCCGACGACGAGCTTTCGGCGGTGGTGCGCGCGGCAGCGGTCGTGGCGGGTGCGCCCACCGCGACGCTGAACCTGATCGACGAGAACCGGCAGTGCCAGCTCACCACGGTCGGGTTCGACGGCGGCGACTCCGCCCGCGACGACTCGATGTGCGCGGTGGTATTCGCCAGCGGGCGCAGCACCCACGTTCCCGACGCCCGGCTCGATGCCCGGTTCGCCGCGAACCCGTGGGTCACCAGCCGGGCATACCCACCGGCCTGGCAGCTATGCATCCTCCTTGTTCCTAGGGCGCCGTGGAGCGGTGCTACCTCGGTCATCGTGGTGCTGCCGCGCCGAGCGCGAGCCGGCTGGTCATGTCGAGCTTGATCTCGCCGTACGGGGCGACGTGCGTCCAGAACAGCGGGGTCAGGCCGCGCCGGTCGGCGTCGGTGAGCTGCGCGGCCCAGTCGTCGTCGGCCAGCACGTCCTGGACCATCAGCGTGTTGACGTAGACCAGGGCGGCTTGCAGCACCCGCAGGCAGAGCACGGACAGTTCCTGCTCGTCGCGGCGGTTGGTGGCGATGTCACCGCCTTTGCCGTAGAAGATCACGCTGTTCGCGCGGTTCCACGACTCGACGACGTTGAGCCCTTCGTTGATCTCGCGTTGCAGGTCGCGGTTGCGCAGGTAGCGGGCGACGAAGATGGTGCGCTGGGCGCGGCCGACCTCGATCATCGCCTGGTAGGTGGGGTGGATCGCGTTGGCCCGAGTGAACCGGCGCAGGATCGCCTCCGTGGACGCGGTGCCGGCCCGGATCGCGGTCGCATATTTGATCATCTGGTCGTACTGCTCGGCGATGATGTCCCACCGGATCGGCCGCGACAACGCCGGGCCCAGCCGCGGGTACGCGTCGGCCTCCCCGGTGGCCGGCCGGTACAGCCGCACCTTGTTGATCCGCTTGATCCGCGGCAGCAGGTCGAAGCCGAGCAGCCGGGTGATGCCGAACCCGACCTCGGACTGGCCGTGCGAGTCGACGTAGTTGCCCTCGACCTCCATCGTGGTGCCGTGCCGCATCGCCCCTTCGACCATCGCGGCGACCTCGGACGCGGTGCAGGAGATCAGCTGGGAGTGAATCGCCATGCTCTTACGCTCGACGTGCCAGTAGATGAGCACGCCGCGGCCGCCGTAGCGCGAGTGCCATTCGGTGAAGATGTTCTGGTCGAACGCGCCGAAGTGCGTCGAGTCGCTGGCCACGGCGGTGGACCCGGCGCCCCACACGGTCTGCGCGCGGGCCGCGAACGTGGCGTTGGCGATCTCCGTCGCGATCGTCCGGGCCACCTCGGCGGTCAGATACCGGCGGCGCACGTAGCGGATGTCGTCCTCGCCGTGCCCGTGCGCCGCGTTGCCGGCGATCGCCCGGATCCCGGTGTTCGTGCCGTACGCATAAATAGCCAGCAACAGCCGCTCGGCCAGCACCTCGGGCGCCAGGTCGCCGCGGCCCGCCGTGCCGGTCACCCCGGCCAGGCAGCCGGTGCGCAGCACCGCCTCCTTGAGCATGTCGATCAGCGGGACCGTGCCCCACCGGGTGCGGACCTCGCTCTTGAGCCGGCGCAGGTTACGCGGCTCGGGCGCGGCGTCGAGGTCGCTCAGCTTGATCGGCCCGTTCTTGCCCCGCTCGGCGATCTCCAGCCAGGCCAGCTTCGGCAGCGACGTGTCGAGTGCGGCCAGTTCGTCGCGCATCTCGGCGCGCAGCTGCTCGATGAACGCGGTCGGGTCCAGCGGTTTGCGCAGGGCGGCGTAGTGGGCGTCGCGGTGGGCCTCGAAGTCGTGCGGGAGGTCCTGGTCGGGGTTGCGCCACTTGTCGGCGCCGACGACCCAGATCTCCTTGCAGCGCAGCTGCTCGCGCAGCGCCTGGAAGGTGCAGATCTCGTACACGCTGCGAACCACCCGCCGGCCAGCCTTGCCGGCGTCCTTGAAGACCAGGGTGGTCCAGTCGCCCAGCACCCCCTTGTGGGTGGGCACGCTCTCCCCGGCGGGGAAGTAGGTCAGCCGCGCGTCGGCGTGCCGCCGTATCAGGGTCAGGGCGTCCAGGACCGGCCGGTGGGTGGCGTTGTTCGACCGGAACTGCAGCACCTCGAGCAGCTCGATCAACCCGCGGCGATAGTGGTGGGAGTACGACGCCTTCAGCGTGGTCTGCACCGTGCGCCGGTACACCGGGCCCTTGGTCTTGAACTCGTGCACCAACTCGCGCAGGGTCTGCTCGCCGCCCGAGACGGCGGGGTAGACGACCTCGCGGACGGCGTCGTCGGGCCGATCGAGCGCGGCCTCGGCGATCGCGAACAGCAGGTTCTCCTTGCCGGTGACCCGCTTGAACGCATTCACCAGCTCCTCGGTGACCTTGCGGTCCGCGCGGGCGCCGATCCGGTGCACCGTGGAAATCAGCAACTCCACCAGCGTGTCGGTGATCTCCCGCAGCCGGCTGTGCAGCAGTGCCGCGAGCAGCGTCAACGTCAGCAACTCGGGGTGATCGCGCAGGTGCGACGGGGACTCCACCATCGCCCGGGCCCGCCAGCCCGCGAGCACCCGCGGAGCGACGTCGGCGAACAGGTCGCCCGGCAGCCCGATCGCCCGGGCCGCGCGCAGCTTACGGATCTCGGTGAGCATCGACTCCAGGCTCACATTGCCCGGCACCGACTTGATCAACGCCAACACCGACTCGGTGTCGCCGTCCGCGACCTCGACCGCGACCAAGGCGCGCAGCCGGCCGGCGACCTCGACGGGCAACCTGGCCGTGATCCTCGCGGTGAGCGTCAGCTCGGCCTGGTGCAGCGCCGAACGCACGATCCGCTCGATCCGCCCCGCCGTCGGCGGCTCGATCCGCTCGGCCCGGCACCGCACCAGCAGCTCGTCGCGGACCAGCTCCGGGCGCCGCTCGGCCTCACACACCGCAGTGGCCAGCCACTGCGTCAACTGCTCAGCATCGGCCACCGTGCACTCGCGGAAGCCCAGGTGGCTGCGGATCTGCGCCCGGTGGTACTCGATCGTGCGGCCCGACCACTCATACAACCCGAGCTCGGCCGCCTCGACGCCGACCTGCCGGGCGACGAACTCGACCGCATCGCCCGGCAGCTCGCCGCGGCCACGCGGAAACCGGCCGGCCCAGATGTAGAACTTCAACAACAGCGCGAACCCGAGCTTCGTCGGCCCGCGCTTGCCCGCAACCAGCACCCGCTCGTCATCCAGCAACGTCCAATGCTCGACAAGCTCATCGAGATCCAACGATCGCGCCATGGCCGCAGATGATCGCCTACCCAGCCCCGACCCCAGCGCCCGGGCTCACCTCCGCCCGCGCGCACCACGCTGACCAGAAGAAACACGCTCGTTTGCGGCTGGTGACACAGTCCTTACCGGCACCCCGAGTTGCTCGACACCCGCCGCCGGCTCCGCGCGATCAACGCCGTCATCGACCTCATGGCCGACACCACCCCACCGCCGTCGGCCGCCCCGCCCGCCGTACCCGTCACGGTCGGCAACTGGATGCCGACAGACCTGCGCGACAGCCTGACCCCCGACGAACAGACGTGGCTGGACCGGCGCGTGCAGCACGTCGCCGGCGGCGGCGTCGTCCAGGACGCGGCCTGCACCAGCGACCTGGCCGCCTTCTCCGCACCGTTCGACAAGGCGCTCACCCACGCCCTCGCCGACCCCGGCAACACGGAGATGGCCGTCGCGGTGATGCTCAAGTGCGACGACCCCGCCTGGCGTCAGGCCCTCTACAGCGCCGCCGGGCAGGCCGTGCACCAGGCAGTACGCGACGCGCCCTCGCCAGCCTCGGCGGCGGGCCCGTCGACGCAGCGCGATAGCCGAGCGGACCAGTCCGAGGTGATCAGCCCGCTGGCGCCGGCCGCCATCGTCGCGGCCACGACGCCGGCGGATCGGGCGCTGCTCGACGCCTGCACTCAGCAGGCCCTGCGCGTCGACGCCGTCCAGGCCGCCGCGCGCGCCGGTGACCAGACCGCCTTCAGCACGACGTTTGCCGCCGCGATGACCACCGCCATCGCGCAGCTCGACGACCCCGCCGACGTGGTCCGCCTCGCCGACCTCCACGGCGATCAGGCGTTCCGCCAGGGCCTGACCAACCTGGTCTGGGACAAGCTCACCCCCCGGCCAGCAGAGCCGCCGCAGAGTGGCACCGGCACGCGCCCCGTCCACGCGGCTGCGGTCGCCGCCACGGCGTTCGTACCTGCGACCGGCACCGGGGCGGCAGCGCCCGTCTCACCCGCCCCCGCCACTCCCCACCGGGTCGCCCACCACGACCACGCCCACGTACCCGAGCGGTGACCCCGTACCGACGCCGGCCGCGGCCCTCCCTCTCCTGAGTGCCATGGTCCCCATCCGTGTTCGGTCAGGGCGACGTCCCGGCGTGCTCGCGTCGGCGCAGCGGTGGTGCCGGGTCGTCATTCGGGCCCAGCCGTAGTTTCCAGCCCAAAAACAACGCCAAGGGGAGACCCGGCGAGGGCTACGACAACTTCGTGATCTCGACAGCCCGAGCGGGATAGCCATCTTGGCCGGGAACTTCGTAGCGGCACCGCACTTGCTCGCCAGGCGTGAGGCTGCGGTACTCGGTAGGCCCGGCGACGATCGCGGAGTAGTGGGCCCAGACGGTGAGCTCGGCGTGGTCGAGCGCGAGGGTTCCCCACCCCTCTTCGGCGTTCCAGCTGCTCACCACGCCGGTGTCCTGGGTGCTTTGGCCGCCCATGAGCACCACCGTACCGAGGCCGCTCGGGCTTGGCGCCCAACAAACCCGTACCCGACTTGTTGGGCACTCCGGCTTTCTGCACAGGTTTGTTCAACAGCGCCGACCGGCCAGATAGCCGGTTTCTGATCTTGTCCGGTAAGCGGTCGATTCTCGGACAGCACCGCGCCGGAACCGCGCCCCATTCACATTCGCCGCCGCAGGCCCGTCACCTTCGGCAGTGCCCGATCGATGCACAGGGCAAGGGGTCGCGCGTCGACGGGCCACGTGCCACCTCTGCCGCACCGCACTGTCGACAACGCGCAGCACGGCCGGCACCCGGGGGGTGGGTGCCGGCCACACGCTGTCTCCGGGCACCCCCGCATCGTGAGCAGACACGGACCCCGTGCTCGCGGATCAAGTTCACCGCTCGTCGCGGCCCTTGCGATAAGAAGCCACAAGCCATCCGAGGAACCCGATGAGCAGGAGAATCACGACAAGGACACTGACCTGCCAGGGCTTCATGGCCTGGAAGCGTATCGAACCTCGCGAGCGCTTTGTGGGCAGGTCCGGACGCTACGGCCGGGTGGAGAGCTTGATCAACCCTCAGTTCTTAGCGTTGTTTTTGGGCTGGAAACTACGGCTGGGCCATTCGGTGGTTGCTGCCCGACCTGCCGGCGTGCTCTCCCGGCCGCCGGCCAGCGATGTCACGCTGCGGATTCAGGCAGGTAGCCGTGGCCGATGAACAACCGGGTGAAGTAGCGGCGCAGCATCGGCAGAGACTGCTCCTGCGACTGGAACTCCGCGCCGCCGAAGCGCACGACCTCGTAGCCGGCCAGGTGGAGTTCCCGATCTGCGGCGACCATCTCGGCGTAGCGACGAGGGCTTGCCCGCCCGTCGTCCTCGGCGTAGTGCTGCTTGCCGTCACACTCGATGACGAGCCGCCAACGGCCGCGCATCAGCAGCAGGAAGTCCATCCGCTGGCGCGGTAGCGGTCCCGGCTCACGCCGCTGGGCCCGGGTGTAGGGGTCGTAGTGCAGGTAGACCTGTGGAATCAGCGCCGGCAGGTCAAAGCCGTGTTCGCTGAGCAGCTCGCCGTATGCGCGGAACACCTGCCGCTCCGGGCCGGGTGGGTCCGAGGGCTTGCGGTCGCGGTCCAGCGAGCGCCGCAGACGCAGGTACAACTGCCGACCGGCCTCCTGTTCGCTGGTCCCGGGCTCAGCGTGGGTTTCGGTCCACCAGGTAACCAGTTGCCGCCAGCTCAACCCGCTGGGGTCCAAGCCGCGGTCGTAGACGAGGCAGAACTCGCCGTTCTTGCTGATCTCGATGGTGTTGCTCACCGCGTCGGTCAGCACCAACTCCGGTTTGGGACCGTCCGCGGCGAAGATGAGGTTCTTGAACGGCGAGTCGACTCCGGTACGCCGGCCGGCGTGCACCTGGAGCAGCCCCCACAGGCGTGGTCGGTAATGCTGCTCGACAACGCGTGAGCCGAGTTGGCACAGCTGGTCCAGCGTGTAGTCGCTGGTCCGGCTGCGCACGTACGCACGCTTGCTGGCCATCGCCTCGTCGACGTCGCCATCTTCGAGTCCGAACGCCCGGCAGACGTCCGGGAGCTTGGTGGCACTGACCTCCCACAACGTCTCGGCGATCTCGTCGCGCAGCTGCATCGCATCCGTGCCGCTGCCCAAGTCGTTGCGGGCGAAGGGGTCGGCGAGCACTGGCGCGATGCTCACCTGGTGATTGCCGCTGTGCCCCCACTTTCGGACCCGATCGAACTGCGCTGCGATCACCTGCAGATCCGCCGGCCGAAACAGCCCGACGAACACGGGATGCACGCGCAGCACCACGGGAACGGGCGCGGGCTCCCACGGCGACAATTTCCCGATCTCTGCCTGCTCGGCCAGTGACAGCAGCCGCGCCGCGTGCTGGTTCCCGGCTTGGACCAGCATCTGCGACACGGTGGCTAGCTCCTTGCTCGTCTGGCTATCCACCGTGGCGTCCCTCGGGCACGGATGTCACTGTAGGCGAAGGCACCGACACGGGACTGGTGCCTCCGTCCCGGTCATGAGTGGTACCGCTGGTGCAGGCGGTCGAAGAACGCGCTGAGCATGTGCTGTGCGGCATCGTCGTCGACGAGCTCGGCGCCGCCGAAGCGGTAGACCTCGTACCCCTTCAGGCGAAGGTCGCGATCTGCGCGCATCATGTCGGCGTACTGGCGCGGGTTGGCGCGGCCGTCGTCGTCGGCGTAGTGCTGCTTGCCGTCGCATTCGATGACGACGCGGGCCCGGTGAGGCAAGAGCAGCAGGAAGTCCATGCGTTGACGTGGGAGCGGGCCGGGTGCCCGTCGCTCGGTCGCGGTGTATGGGTCGTAGTGCAGGTAGACCTGCGGGATCAGAGCTGGGATGTCGGAGCCGAGCCGGACGTAGCGCTCGGCGTAGGTGCGCAGGATGCGCCGTTCGGCGTCGTTGTCGCCGAGCGACTGGTCCAGCCTTCGATAGAGGCTACGTGAGATGTCCCGCTCCGGCTCGCCGGTCATTCCTTGTCGATCGGCCCACCAGTCGGTCAGCTCGGCCCAGGTCAGGCCGTGTGCGCCCAACGGCCGGTCGTACACCAGGCAGTTGTCGGCGTTGCGGACGAAGTGCAGGTCGTTGTTGACGGCGTCGTCGAGCACGATCTCCGGCTTGGGCCCGAGCGCGGCGAAGATGAGGTTCTTCATGGAGCCGCGCACGCCGGAGCCGATCAGGCGGTAATCGAAGATCGGAGCGCCGCTGATGGCATCGACCTGGACGATCTCGTAGCCGTCGTGGATCAGCACCTCATTGAGGAAGTCTCGAAGCTGTTCGACCTCGGCAAGGTTGGTGCGGACCTCGGGGTGCAGGATCTCGACGAGGAAGGCCAGCAGTGCTTCGTCGTCGTCCGCCAGCCCGAACCGGTCATCCCTGAAGATCCAGTCGTCGGGCCAGTCGAGCGGGTTGAGCACACGGTGCTGGAAGATGTCCCGACCGGCGGTGTCGTAGCGTGGGTCGATGCTCGGCATCTGCTCCAGCGGGTAGAGCCGGGCCAGGAAGTCTGGCTCGTCGAGGTCGCCGCTCCAGTGTGCCGTGGGCATAGCGGCGAACCCCTCGACCAGGCGGCGGCGGGTGACGTGGGTGATCCGGCCCGTCGCGGTCGCGCGCTGTTTCGGCGAGGACATCATCGGGCCCGGAGTGTACTGATAGCCCCCGACGAGCCGCCCTTACCGCGGTAGGAGGTGTTCAGGTGAACCACTGCCTCCACTGGTCCTCGGGTGTGGGGTTGTTCAGGACTCGGTCGATGGTGGGCACGGCCGGCTGCTCCAGCGCGTCGTCCAGGATGGTGAAGCGCGTCGGCATCACCTCGTGCTTTTTCCAGCGGCTGCCGTAGTCGGTGATCGTGCCGGTCAGCGGGTCGCGCTCCGTATCGAGGCGGCGATCCACCAGGCCGAAGTGATGCAGCGCACGGGCGCCGCGCCAGGTGTTGTCCTTGAACCCGAACTGACGGCGGTGCTCCTGCACCACGAACACGCCGCTGCCGGTGTTGTGCGCGATCGGGAAGGCTGCGCGTCGGGCTGAGAGGGCGAGGAACACGGCGATCTCGGTGTTGGTCAGCGCGAACACCCACAGGCTCGTGAAGAAGTGACGCGAGACGTACACGCCTTCCGTCGGCACGGTGTACTTGGGCCGGCTGACCGGGGTGCTGGCCTCGGACAGCGGCGTGATCCGGTTGAGGTCCCGCCGGCCCGGGCGGCTCTTGTCCGGGCCGATGTCCACCAGGTGCTGTTTGTCGAGCACCCGCAGCGCTTCCTTGATCTGCCGCCCCCTCAGCGCACCGGCTTCCCGGTAGTCGGAGCTGGTGTCGGAGAGCACCACCTTCTGCCAGCTCTTGATCGGCGCGTTCGCCTCCACGTCCTCGAACGTGCGGTCGACGCGGGCCCGCTCCCCGGGACCGTACCGACACTGGGCGTCGAAGAGCATGAGCAACTCCAGGCGAAGCGGCAGCCCTCTGGTCGGGACCAGGCGGGCCAGGGCCGGCCCGTGGTCGGCGCCGGGCTTCTGCCGCACGAAGTCCGGCCGGATCAAGATCCAATCAGGGCGACGCCCCGGGGTCCTGCCGTCGCGATTGCCGCCGTACTGCCAGAGGTGCTCCAGGTTCTGCCGGACCTCCTCGTGCAGCAAGGTGCTTCCCTCGGGCCCGTCGCAGGCGCTGAGCAGCGCGTTGTTGATGGCCGCCCGGGGCGGCCGGGTCGCCCTGGGGCGACCCGGCGGCACCGGCGAGACGACGCTCACCGCCCACCCCGCAGCGCACCGACGAACCGGGTGAGCTGGGTGAGGACGTCGATGCAGTGGCGGCGAGTCCGCGGGTGGCGGGCGGCCAGCGCCAGGACCGCCACCAGGACGACGCCAAGTGACACCACCGCCGTGGGGAGGGCGATCAGCAGGATGGCAGCCGCCCATCCGTGCTGGTCATCGAGGCCGAGCATGTGTCATTCTCCGATCGGTACGGGCTCCCGTCCGCCGTCCTACTTCCTACGGTCGATGGCGGGCGGGAGGCCCCTCTCCGGCCTGCCAAGCAGCAGCGCCAGGTGCAAGAGTGACGGCTCCCGCGCGGGTTGTCTCGTTGCCGATCTTGAATGGCATGTGCCCGCTGACCACGCCAGAAGTTCGAGTGAACGTCATTGACCTTGTGGTGTGGTCAGCGGGTAGAGGCGAACAGGCACACAGCTTTTTTGTGATCATCCCGGGTCCGCGCGATGGCCCAGGTTGCCCGCAGGGAGCGTTCCGCCGCCGAGTAGGCGATGCCAGACGCCGAGCACCCCTCGGTGGCCGGCACGGAGCGGCCTACGTGACGCTGGCCTTTGGGCCGGCGCCCCGGTCACTGATTCGGCATGTAGTTGATCGCCAGGCCCTCGCCGTAGCGATGCCCTTCTCCGGTCAGGATCTGCGCCCCGTGCTCCAGCGACGCCAGCACCGTCGTGGCCAGGTCGACCCGACTGGTCACCCCCAGCCAGTACGAGAGCTCCAACCAGTCCTCGCCCCACGTGGGCAGCACCGCGCAGGCATCCATCGCCAGCAGCGTGTAGAGGTCTTCGCGGTCCTTCGAGTCAGTCACCAGCTTCAGGGTCTCGGCCACGGTGACGGCGGTGACGCCGAAGCGCTGCCGGTCGGTGATGACCTCGCCCACCGGCTCCACGGCGTGGATCGACCCCGCGACGTACGCCAGCAGCGCCGAGCGGTCCAGCACGAGCGTGACCGGGGGCAGCTCGTCCTCAGGGCTCACGCGGCCGACGCCGACTGGTCCCCGCCGGCCTGCTCCTGCTCCATGTGCTTACGGACCCGCTCGCGGACCGCCGCGAACCGCTCCGCAGGCCACTCGGCCTGCACCGCGTACCGACGGGCGCGGGCGGCGGCCATGCCCTCCGAGGTCAGCGCCACCCCGCGTCGAGCCTGCTCGTCACGGAACTGCTCCCACGCCCGCTGGGCGCGCACGGCGCCGGTCACGTAGGCGCTCGCCTTGCCCGGGCCCTGCTGCTCCAGGGTCTCGGCTACGTCCTGCGGGACGGAGATCGACAGCTTCTTCACCGTGGTCATACCGTTCAGCGTACTCCGGTAGCAACCTTCTGGTGGCCGCGATGCGGGAGTAACTTCGCAGTTCCCGCCCTGCGTCGAGGGTGAAGATCCGGAACAACCAGGACGTCGGGGCCGACCGCGGTGACCACGGGTACGGGCCGTGTTGAATGGCGGGATGCTCGTCAACCCCCTGCCCGGCACCGAACGCACGGTGCTTGACTCCGCCCTCGACTACTTGCTCAACAGGCTGCGCACCGTCGCCGGAGGCGGCGGTGGGACAGCAGCCATCGAGCGGGCGTTCGCGTACATCGAGTGGGCTCACGAAGCACGCCGGCGGCTCTACAACCTGATCCGGCCCGCCGAGATGGAGCAGCTGCTCGGGCTGCGCAGCTACGAGACCATCCTCGCGGCCACCGTCCCGTTCGGGAGTCCGGGAGGGGAGCGGGTTCTCAACGGTCTGATCTCCACCGAACTCACCGAGCGAGTCACCGTCTTGGAGCAGGCGATCCGCCACCTCAAGGAGCGCGTCGACCAGCTCTACCGGGCCGGCATACTGGTCGTGCTCGACACCAACGTCTATCTGCACTACCCGCAGGAGCTGCACGAGATCGACCTTCGGCAGGACCTCGGGCTGCGCGAAGAACCGATCCACATCCTGGTGCCGATGGCCGTCGTCGACGAGCTGGACGGCAAGAAGCAGCACCAGAACAAGGACACTCGGCGGCGGGCCCGGATGGTCACGGCCAAGATCGAACAAGTGGTCCGGGACGGCGGCCGGCTCCGCGAGCAGGACTACTCACCACTGGACAGTGGTGGCATCCCGCGTGGCGAGATCACCCTGGACGTCGTCTTCGATCCGCCAGGGCACACCCGGCTGTCGATCACCGATGACGAGATCGTCGACCGCGCCGCGACCCTCCAGACCCTGGCTGGTCGCCGCGTCCGCCTGCTCACCTACGACACCGGCATGGCCATGCGAGGACGCAACGCCGGCCTGACTGTGCACAAGCTCCAGCACTCCAGGAGCGACGACGGGAAGTAGCTGGGCACGGCGCACGCCTGCCCTCTACCGGCCCGGCGCCTGGGCGGTCACACCCGCCGAAGGGGACCGCGGTGGCGCCGGCGGCGCCTCAGCCGGCCGGCCCGCAGACGTGGCGTCGGCGACAGCGGTCGCGGTCGACTGGGGGAATGCCTGGGCCGCGAGCTTCGCCCCGTGCACGTCCCGATCGACGGGTCCGGCGCCCGCCTGACCGGCCTCCGATCGGTCCCCGCGACCGCTTTCCTCCCTGCCGCCGCCCGTCTCCCGCCACTCACCGTCCAGGGTGACGGCAGGGCGATCCCCTTCGCCCTGGACGTTGCCGTCAGCCCGCGGCGTTGCGGCTCCCTGCTCGGTGGCGTAGTCGTCGACCACCCGGAACGCGTACGCGGCGGGCGTGTGGGCCCGGTCGACGAAGCCGGGCACCTGCCGCAGAAGGTCGCGCACGTCGTGCCCGGCGCGCTCCAGTTGGTCGAGCTTGTAGGCCAGCGCTGGCCACGCCGCCGAGGCGATGACCCGCTCCGCCCGGTCGGCGGACCACACCTCCCGCACGTGTACCGCCATCGCCTCCTGGCGCTCCTGGGCGGTGCGGCGCCGCTCGCCGGCGTCATCATGCCGGGCCTCCGCCGATCGGGCCTCCGCCGGTCGGTCGACGTCGTCCATGGCGGCGCGGTCGAGCTGGTCGGACAGCCATGCCTCGTCTCCCGGCCGGGCACCGGTCTGCGGGTCGACGTGGACGCCGCGCTCGGCGAGCCGCACCACGATGATCTGCTGGGCGGCCTGGGCGCGCGGGTCGACGGCCGCCCACTCGGTGCTGGCCCGCCAGGCCCGCGCGATGTCCTCGGCCGACGCCTGCCGCCACCACGACGGCCGGGTCGCCGGCCGCCACACGGTCGCGCCGGCCTGCTGGGCCGCCCGCACCTGGGCGCGGATGCGGCGGGCCTGCTCCTCGCTGGTCCGAGCGGCGCGTTGCAGCTGGGCGATGCGGATCTCGATGGCCGCCTGCGCGAGCTGGCCGGCGGCCTGGATCGCGGCGGTGACCGCCGCGGTGGTGCGCTGGTGGATCTCGGCCATCTCGTTCTCGGCCACTAGCTCGTCCTCCTCAACGCTGCGGATCGCGCTCGACCGTGGGGTCGACGCGGGGCCGGACCGGGCCCGGCACGGTGTGGACTGGCCGCTGCGGCGGCCCGCCCTGGTTCGGCATGTGCATCTGGTCGACGAGCTGGGCGCCTGACTGGAGCAGGGGCATCAGGTGCGCGGCGGCAGCAGCAGCGGCGCCGGCGGCGTGGGCCTGTTGCTGCGCGGCGCGCAGCTCGGCCAGCGCCACGACTAGGCGGGCCGCCTGGACGACGACGGCGAGCAGGACGGCCGCCTCACCGCCGTCGCGGGCGTGTCCGGCGACCAGCAGCGCGTCCGCCACGCGACCCAACTCCCGGGCCACCGATGACGTCGGCGGCGCCAGCGCGCGACGCGGTGGCGCCGCCGCCCGGGCCAAGGCGTCGGCGGCCCGGCTCATCGGACCCTGCCCTGACGGTTCGGTGGCCGCCGCCACCCGTGCCAGCAGCTCGGCGCTGGCCCGCGCCACCGCTGGCCACTGCGGCGAGTCGGGCGCCACCCCGGCCAGCCGACCGCTGATCGCCTCCAGCGCGGCGGCCGACGATCGCCACACCGCCATCCGGTCCTCGCCACGCAGGTTCGATTCCGTGGAATCCGCTGCCTTCCACTGGCCGACCGAGGGCCGCTCGGCCTCGGGCCATCGCGTGCGGACCTGGGGCAGGCTGAGGTCGCCGTCCAGGCTGCGCCCGGCGTACCAGGTCGGCGTGCCCGCCCCGGTCGGCCGCAGCGCGACGGCGTACCCGACCACCTGGTTCGGGTCCTTCGCCGAGGTCCGCGGGGCGACCAGCAGCCCCGCGCCCTTCATCCGTGCGACCCACTCGGTCTCACTCCGGGCGCCGGCCAGCGCCGCCCGGACCTGGCGGCGCAGCAGTTCCCGGTCCGGCGCCTGGCCGCTGCGCCGGGCCCGGTCGACCTCCGGCCGGTTCAGCTCCGGCCGCTTCGTCGCCCCGGCCCGGCCGGGTGTCCACTTGCCGAGCCCGAACTCGTCCTCCAGGAGATCGGCGACCTGCTGGCTGCGCCGCTTGTCCTGCCGCAGCCACACCGGCGCCCCGTCCTCGGTGGCGAGGGTGACGACCAGGTGCACGTGGTCGTTGCCCTTGGCCGACAGGCCGTGTCGCACCGCGATCCACCGGCACCCGGCCCGCTCCGCGTCGCCGGTGAAGCCCATCTCGGCCACGAACCGGCCCGTGATGCGGCCCCAGGTCGCGTCGTCGAGCTGCCCCTCCTGCGCGGGAAGGCTCAGCGAGCACTGCCACACGTACTGCTGCACCCCGCGCTCGCCGGCGGCGATCTGCGGCGCATCCAGCCGGGCCGCCAGCTCCTCCAGCGACCACCCGCCACCCTCGCGGTCGCGGCTCTCGGGGGCGAGCAGCGCCACGTCGTCGTACCCGGCGACCAGGTGCGGATTGACGTGTTCCTCGGCCTTTCCCGGCCCCCACAGGTACTCCAGCAGACCGCGTACCCGGCTGCCGTAGGTCACCTTCGGGATCATCGGCGGCCCGTCTGCGCGGCGGCGATCGCGGTCACCAGCTCGTCGGCGCGCGCCGCCACTCTCGCCAGATACGCCGCCGCTGCGGCCAGGTCCCCGCCCGGCTCACCGGTGGAGTGCAGCCGCGCCACGGCCTGGTTCAGGTTGTGCGCCGCACCCCGCACCTGCCGGTGCACACCCATCAACTCGACCAGCAACGGCCCCGCATCTCCAGCGCCGTCCGGACCGGCCGGGGCGGGCACGAGCGGCGCCGATCCGACCTCCGCCAAGTACGCCGAGGTGGCCATCCGGGCCGCCGCCGCGTTCGCCTCGACCGCCGTCATCTCCGCCTCGGACAGCCGCACAGTCACCCGGTGCACGCGCGGATCGTCGTCGCTGTGAGCCCGCCGCCGGCGCTGACTCGCACCGAACCGGACCACCCCGACCTGCGCCGGATCAGCCACGTCGACCACCCTCCCGGCGGACGCCGACCGCCGTGTATCGGCCGGCCGCAGCGCGGCCCGTCTGACCAAAAGTCAGACTTTTACTCCAACTTGCTCCGACGAAGGAGGCAGGTTGGGAACGCCGGCGGATTCCACGGAATCGACTGGTGGCCAGCGCTGTTAACGCCGGCGTTGCCGCAGTGCTTTGGTGCTCGTTGGCGACCGCGCTCGGTCGGGTGGTTGCTTAGCAGCCGCATATCTTGCTGGCGCGCCCGTGGCGCGTTTGGCGGCCAAACGGCATATCTTGCTCGCGCGGGCCGGTCGCATCGACGGCCACGGGGTCGGAAAAGAACGCCTAGCGAGAGGGGGCTACGGAAAGCGTGCACGTTTCGTGGGCTGCTGGTGGGGAAGGCGCGCTGAGTGTTTGCGCCTGTCGGGTGAGAGCTGAGCAGTCGTAACCCAAGGGAAAGGAGGAGCGGTGATTGGGCCAGTGCAACTCCTGATGATCGGCTTCAAGGGACCCCAGCCTCCCGACGAGGTGCGCAAGGAGCTGGATCACCTGCTCGTCGACCATAACCACGTACGGGTGATCGACGTGCTCACCCTCGTCATGCATAGGAATCGCACAGTTGAACGGCAACAGGCTCGGGATCTGCTTCCTGCACTTCCGGCAGATTCCGGCAACCTGGTGGACAGGCTACTGCGCGGGGCCGGGGCGGCGGCGGTAATGGGAGATAGCACCTCGGGCGGAGCGGGCTTCCTGTTCCGCGGTGACAATATTCCGCAGCTGCGGCAGCACATACAGCCAGGTACCGGCGCGGTGATCCTTCTTCTCGAACACCTTTGGGCTGTTCCGCTACGTGACGCTGTCGCGGAGTCCGACGCCTTCCCCGTCACGGACGCCTGGGTCGGCCGTACGGCCCTGCAGGACCTGAACCTGATGCCCTCCACGACGTCGACCTGGACCTGATGGCCCACGACGGGGATCGCTGCGAACCGGAGGGAGGCCGCCGCCTGGCTGGGCCACCTCGGGCCGTTGTTGCGCAGGCATGAAAGGCGGCTAACCATGGACTTCGCGTACATAGTGAGCCATTTTCATCGTGACGGCGTAGGTCACGGGCGGCGTGGGAGGCCGGTGTCCAGGTAGGACGAGGCTCCCGGTAAGACAGCAATCGACCAAGATCAGA
>NZ_JBAKHP010000029.1:0-74513 GCF_036902745.1 Micromonospora sp. CPCC 205554
GCGGCCACCGACCCGAACTACCCCGCCCATGAACACCCGACCCACACATCCGTCACAAGACCCATATTTATGCCTCTCAGGCATATCCGTCGGGAGGAGTCCTTCGTCGACGGCGGCTACGGCGAGTAACGGGCGCCCGTGCCGAGGATCGACGAGGCGGGCCGTGCCCGGTGAGGCTCAGGCGGAGGTCGGGGCGGCCGGCTCGGCGGCGCGGTCCACCGGCTCACCCGGGGCGTCCAGCCCGGCCCGGCGACGGGCCTCCCGGCGCGCCACCCAGCCGAAGCCGAACAGGCTCATCACCGCGAAGATCCACCACTGCCAGACGTAGCCGAAGTTCTGCCAGTTGTTGGTGTGCCCGATCTGGACCGCCTGGAAGGCCGGGTCGGCGGCCGGCGTCTGCCCGTCGAGCAGCACGTAGCCGCCGGTCACCGGGTAGGGGAGCTGCTGGGCCAGGCGGGGGATGTCGATGCGCCGGGCCTCCAGCTTGCCGTCGCGCCGGCTGACCGCGCCGCCACCGCTCTCGCTGCCGACCACCCGGCCGGTGACGGTCACCTCGCCGGCCGGCGCCGCCGGCACCTGCGGCTGGACTGTCGCGCCGGCGCCGGGCACGGGCGGGATCCAGCCCCGGTCGACGAGCACCGCGGTGCCGTCGGCCAGCACCAGCGGGGTGAGTACCTCGAAGCCGACCGTCCGGTCGACGGTCCGGCCGCGGATCAGGACGGTGTTCGCGCTGTCGTACCGGCCGGTGGCGGTGACCCGGCTCCACGTGAGCTCCTCGGACGGCGCGGGGCCGACGTCGCCGCCGCCGGGCGCGGGGAGCGCGTCGCGCAGCGGCGCGGGCGTCATGGTGGCCCCGGCGTCGATCCGCTCGTTGACGGCCGTCCGGCCCCGGTAGCGGTCCAGCTGCCAGTTGCCCAGGAACACCATCACCGTGGCGGCGACGAGCGTGAGCGCGAGGTAGCCGAGCCAGCGGGGGGTCAGCAGGAACCGGTACACGTTGGCCAAGGCTACCCGTATGAGCGATGCCACTCGCCGCTGCCAGGGAGAAACGGCGGGGTGCGCGGCCCTCGCGCGCCGGGCCGGACGGGTATGGTCACGCGGGCGGAAACCACCCACATCAGGAGTCGATGATGACCGACGTGCCGCGCGTCGTGCTGAGTGCGCCCTCCTCGGGGCACGGCACCGGCGCCGTCTCCCTCGGCCTGCTCGCGGCGCTCACCGACCAGGGGATCCCGGTGGCCGGGTTCAAGGTCGGGCCGGACCAGGTGGACGCGGCGTATCTGGGGCTCGCCGCCGGGCGCGCCGGGCGCACGCTGGACCCGAGACTGGTCGGCCCGGAGCGCATCGCCCCCCTTTTCGCGTACGGCTCGGCCGGCGCCGGGTTCGCGCTGGTGCAGGGCACGATGGGCCTCTACGACTCGGTCGCCGGGCGACCGGAGAGCGAGTCCACCGCGGCCGTCGCCACGGCGCTGCGCAGTCCGGTGGTGCTCGTGGTGGACGTGGCCGCGATGGGCCAGTCGGTGGCCGCGCTGGTGCACGGCTTCCGGGCGTACGACGACGAGCTGTGGCTGGGCGGCGTGATCCTCAACCGGGTGGCCTCGCCCCGGCACGAGGCGCTGCTGCGCGAGGCGCTCGACGACGTGGGCGTGCCGGTCTACGGGGCGCTACGTCGGCACGAGCTGCCCCCGGTGCTGCCCGCCCGCCGGTTCGGCACCGGGCCCGTGGTGCGCGCCGACGCGGACGCCGAACGCGGCGTGCGCCGGCTCGGTGAGGCGGTGGCCGCCACCGTCGACCTCGACCGGCTGCTGGCGCTGGCCCGCTCCGCCCCCGCGCTCACCGTCGAGCCGTGGTCGCCGGAGCCGGCCGACGCCCCGCAGGCGTCGGGGGAGCGGCCGGTGGTGGCGCTCGCCGGCGGACCGGCCGGCGTCTACAGCCACCCCGAGACCGCCGAGCTGCTGCGCGCCGCCGGCGCCGAGGTGGTCACGCTCGATCCGCTGCGCGACGAGGCGCTGCCCGCCGGGGCACGCGCGCTGGTCGTCGGCGGCGGGCTGCCCGAGACGTACGCGGAGCAGCTCTCCGCCAACCGCCGCCTCTGCATCGCGGTGGCCGAGCTGGCCCGCTCCGGCCGCCCGGTGATCGCCGAGGGGGCCGGCCTGCTCTGGCTGGCCCGGGAGCTGGACGGCCTGCCGATGTGCGGCGTGCTCGACGCGGTCGGCACGATCCGGGACGGCCTGGTGGTCGGCTACCGCACGGCCACGGCGGTCACCGACAGCGTGGTGGCGGCGGCCGGCGCCACGGTGACCGGGCACAAGCAGCACGCCGCCGTGCTCACGCCGCGCGCCGGTGACCGGCCGGCCTGGCGCTGGGAGGGTGGCAACCCGGAGGGCTTCGTCCGGCAAGCGGTGCACGCGTCGCAGCTCGTGCCGCACTGGGCCGCCCACCCGGACATCGCGGCCCGGCTGGTGGCCGCCGCGCTGGCGCCGGTGGGGGCGTCGGCGTGATCGAGCAGGTGGCGGTACGCCGGTTCCCGGCACTGACCGTCTCCACCCCGCGCATCGAGGTCCGGCATCTCGTCGCCGCCGACGCGGAGGCGGTGGACGAGGTGTTCGCGGACCGGCAGACGCAGCGCTGGCTGCCGCTGGCCGAGGCGTCCGGGCAGATCGACGGGCGGGCGTGGTGCACCGAGCTGGCCCGGCAGCGGCGCGACAGCGGCGACGGCGACCACTGGGCGGTGGTCCGCCGGGAGGACCAGCGGGTGGTCGGTTCGCTCTGGGCCCGCCGCACGGACTGGGGTGCCCGGCTCACCGAGCTGTCGTACGCGATCGCGCCGCACGCCCGGGGCTTCGGCCTGGCAGTCGAGGCGGTGGACGCGGTGGCCATCGCGCTGATCCTGGAGCACGGGTTCCAACGGGTGGAGCTGCGGGTGGCGGCCGGGAACGTGGCGTCGCGGCGGGTCGCCGAGAAGGCCGGCTTCAGCTACGAGGGCCTGCTGCGCAACGCCGGTTTCGTCAGGGGCGCCCGGGTCGACCTGGAGCTGTGGTCCTTCGTGGCCGCCGACCTCCGCTGACCCCCGACGTCGATCAAGGAGTTCGCGTCGGTGGATCGGGCGATCCCTGACGCAAACTCCTTGATCAACTACCCGGGCGCACCCCCGGGCGGAACAGGGTGGTGGGGTTGGGCGGGCAGGGTCAGCCGACTATCTGGTCCGAGGGTGGGGTGAACTGGCGGGTGGGCTGGCCCTTCAGCGAATCCCGCAAGGTCTGCGCCACCGCGTTCACCGGGATCTGCGACTGCCCGTCGCCCACCGCGTTGAACGGATTGTCCGGGTCGGCGATGAAGCTCGCCGCCGCCAGCTCCGGCGTGTAGCCGACGAACCACGCCGACCGGGTGCTGTCGGTCGTACCCGTCTTGCCGGCGACCGGGCGGCCGACCGTACCGCGCACGCTGTCGGCGGTCGACCAGCCGCCGCAGCTCCCCTTGGCCGGGGTGTCGCCGGTGGGGCAGCGCGCCGCGTCGGTGGCGGCGCGGGCCGCGTCGGCGTTCACCACCTGCCGGCACCGCGGCTTGGCCACCTCCCGCTGCACCCCGCCGGCCGTCGTGTACGTGGCGGGCGTGCCGTCCCGGTTCATGATCGCGTTGACCGGGATGGCCTCGCAGTAGCGCCCGTCGGCGGCGATGGCGGCGTACGCGTTCGCCATCTCCAGCGGGGTGGCGTCGGAGACGCCGAGCGTGAACGCGCCCCACTTCTTCGCCTTCCCCGGCGACGCCTGCTCCTTGTCCACGTCGGTACGCCAGCGCAGCCCCAGCTGCTCGGCCAGACGCACCCCGGCGTCCGCGCCGATCTTCTCCTCCAGCTGGACGAAGTAGGTGTTCACCGACTTGCCGAACCCGGACCACATGGTCTGCCGGCCGGTCATCGCGCCGCTGGCGTTCGACGGCGCCCACCCGTCGTAGACGGCCGACTTGTACGTGTGCGGCGAGTCGTACGCGGTGGACAACGGCATCCCGGCGTTGAGCGCGGCGAGCATCGGGAACATCTTGAACGTCGAACCGGCCTGGTAGCCCGGGAGCGTCCCGCCGCCGAGCAGCGGCGCCACCGTGTTCGGATAGTTCGCCTTGACCTTCGGACCGGCCTCCGGGTTCGAGCTGTTCGGGTTCTCGGCCAGGTCGAGCGAGTAGTTCCGGTTCACCGCCATCGCCTTGATCCGCCCGGTGCCGGGTTCGGCGACCACGATCCCGTTGGCGAACGGGCTGCCGGTGTTGTCCTTGGCCCCGACGTTCTTCTCCGCCGCCGCCTGGGTCTTCGGGTCGAGCGCGAGCACGATCCGGTAGCCGCCGCGGCGCAGCTTGTCCATCCGTTCCAGCCGGTTCTCGCCGAACGCGGGCTGGGAGCTCCACCAGTTCTTCAGGTAGTCGCAGTAGAAGCCCCAGCTGCGGTGCCCGCCGTCGATCGCGGCGCAGTCGTTGGGCGGTGTGGTCAGCTTCAGCTTGATCGGCTGACCCTTCGCAGCGGCGGCGGCATCCGGCGACAGGTAGCCGAGGCGGGCCATGTTGTCCAGCACGTAGTTGCGCCGTCCGGTGGCGTCCTTCTGGTCCGAGGTGATCGGGTCGTACTCCGACGGTGACTTCACCAGCCCGGCCAGCGTGGCCGCCTCGACCGGGGTGAGCGTGGCCGGGGTCTTGGAGAAGAAGATCTGCGAGGCCGCGTAGATCCCGTACGCGCGGTGACCGAAGTAGGCCGAGTTGAGGTAGCGCTCCAGGATCTGGTCCTTGCTCAGGTGCTTCTCGATGTCCAGCGCCATGCGCATCTCCTTGACCTTGCGCAGGCTGGTCTGCTGGGTGGCCTCCTGGACCTCCCTGGGCGTGGTCGCGCTGTCCCGCAGCGCCATCCGCACGTACTGCATGGTGATCGTCGAGGCGCCCTGGGAGACGCCGCCGGACCGGGCGTTGGAGACGAAAGCACGCGCCACGCCCTTCGGGTCGACGCCGTGGTGCTGGTAGAAGCGGTTGTCCTCGGCGGCGACGATCGCCTGCTGGATGTTCGGCGACATGTTCTCGATCTTGGTGTACTGCCGGTACTCCTCGTAGAACATCGTCAGCACGGTCTTGCCGTCCGGCGCGTAGACGTACGAGGTCTCGGCCGGCAGCGCGGTCTTGAGGATGTTCGTCTTCTGTTCGATCGCGTGCGCGGTGGCCTTGGCCCCGATGCCGGTGACGGCGACCAGCGGGTACAGGGCGGCCGCGACCACGATGCCGGCGATCAGCCCGGCGCGGAGAAGGGGAACGAGACGGCCAGCGGAAGCAAGGGGACGACTGCTCACGGGGTCAAGCTATGACATTTCCGATTCGGAAATGAGAAGAACTCATAAACTGGCGGACCGTGACGCGACCCACGCCGGGATGCGCTGTCCCGGGCGGCGGCTACCCGGCAGGATCGCGGACATGCCCGCAGCACCGACCGGGAGCGCCGCCGCGCTCGACGAGCCCGACCTGGGCCACCACGGGGACGCCGAGGCCACGCCCGGCCTGGTGGACCTGGCGGTGAACGTGCGCCGTGCCCCGATGCCGGACTGGCTGGCCGACCCGATCATCGCCGCGCTCGGCGACCTGGCCGCGTACCCGGACCCGGCGCCGGCCCGCGCCGCCGTCGCTCACCGGCACGGGCGACCCCCGGAGGAGGTACTCCTGACCGCCGGCGCCGCCGAGGGTTTCGTCCTGATCGCCCGCGCGCTGTCCGGCGTCCGCCGCCCCGTGGTGGTGCACCCGCAGTTCACCGAGCCGGAGGCCGCGCTGCGGGCCGCCGGGCACCGGGTGGACCGGGTGCTGCTCGACCCGGCCGACGGCTTCCGCCTGGACCCGGCCCGCGTCCCCGGCGACGCCGACCTGGTCATGATCGGCAACCCCACGAACCCGACCTCGGTGCTGCACCCGGCGGACACGATCGCCGCGCTGGCCCGTCCTGGCCGGGTGCTCGTGGTCGACGAGGCGTTCGCCGACACCACCGCCGCGCCCGGCGCCGACGGCGAGCCCGAGTCGCTCGCCGCCCGCCGCGACCTGCCCGGCCTCGTGGTGGTGCGCAGCCTCACCAAGACCTGGGGCCTGGCCGGGCTGCGGATCGGCTACCTGCTCGGCGAAGCCGCGCTGCTGGCCCGGTTCGCCGCCGCGCAGCCGCTCTGGGCGGTCTCCACCCCGGCGCTCGCCGCCGCCACCGCCTGCGCCGCGCCGGCCGCCGTCGCGGCCGAACGCGCCATCGCCGCCGAACTCGCCGCCGACCGCGACCACCTGGTGGCCCGCCTGTCCGGCCTGCCGGGGGTACGCGTGGCGGGCCGCCCGGCAGCTGCCTTCGTCCTGATCCACGTGGCCGGCGCCGCCGACGTACGCGAGCGGCTGCGCGCGCACGGCTGGGCGGTACGCCGGGGCGACACGTTCCCCGGGCTCGGCCCGGACTGGCTCCGGATCGCCGTACGCGACCGGGGCACCACCGACGCGTTCATCGAGACGCTGGCACGGATCCTGGAGGCATGATGCTGGAGTCCACAGTCGCGGCGATCCGGCCGCTCGACGAGGCCGCCATGGCGGCGGCCCGCGAATTGCAGGGCCGGCTGACCAAGCCCGCCGGATCGCTCGGCGCCCTGGAGCCGCTCTCGGTACGCCTCGCCGGGCTGGCCGGCGCCTGCCCGCCGCCGCTGCCCGAGCCGGCCGCGGTGGCGATCTTCGCCGGCGACCACGGCGTGCACGCCCAGGGCGTGACCCCGTGGCCGCAGGAGGTCACCGCCCAGATGATCGCCAACTTCCTGGCCGGCGGCGCGGTGGTCAACGCGTTCGCCCGTCAGGCCGGCGCCTCGGTCACGGTGGTGGACGTCGGCGTGGCCACGCCGATCCCGGGTGCCGAGTCCGCCGACCCGGCCGGGCCGCGTCTGGTGGCCGCGAACGTCCGCCCCGGCACCCGGGACATGACGGTCACCGCCGCGCTGACCCGGGACGAGGCCCGCACGGCCGTCGAGACCGGCATCCGGGTCGCCGGTGAGCTGATCGACGCCGGGGCGGGCATCCTGCTCACCGGCGACATGGGCATCGGCAACACCACCCCGTCCGCCACCCTCATCGCCGCGTTCTCCGGTGTGGACGCGGAGTCGGCCACCGGCCGGGGCACCGGGGTCGACGACGAGACGTACGCCCGCAAGGTGGCTGTGGTGCGGGCCGCGCTGGTCCGGCACGAGCCCGACCCGGCCGACCCGCTGGGCGTGCTGGCGACGGTCGGCGGGCTGGAGCACGCCGCGCTGGCCGGCCTGATCCTCGGCGCCGCCGCCCGGCGGGTGCCGGTGCTGCTCGACGGCGTGATCGCGGTGAGCGCCGCACTCGCCGCCGCCGCGTTCGCGCCCGACGCGGTGGGCGCGATGGTCGCCGGGCACCGCAGCGCCGAGCCGGGCGCCACGGCGGCGCTGCGGCACCTCGGCCTGGAGCCGCTGATCGACCTGGGACTGCGGCTCGGCGAGGGCACCGGGGCGCTGCTCGCCCTGCCCGTGGTCACCGGCGCGGTCCGGGTGCTGCACGAGGTGGCCACGTTCGACTCCGCCGGGGTGGCGGAGAAGTGACCGGACCGACGCCGCCGAGCCCGTACCCCCTGGGGTTGCGGCTGGGCGGGCGGCGCGTGGTCGTCGTGGGCGGGGGAGCGGTCGCCACCCGGCGGGTGCCCGCGCTGCTCGACGCCGGCGCGGACGTGCTGCTGGTGTCGCCCGAACTGACCCCGGCGCTGCGCGCGCACGTCGACGCCGGGCGGCTGCACTGGGAGCCGCGCCGGTTCGTCCCCGGCGACCTGGACGGCGCGTGGCTGGTGCAGGTGGCTGTCGACGACCGGGCCGCCGCTGCTGCGGTCAGCGCCGCGGCCGCCGAACGGCGGATCTTCTGCGTCCGCGCCGACGACCGGACGGCGGCCAGCGCGTGGACCCCGGCGGTGACCCGGCACGGCCCGGTCACCGTGGCGGTCCTCGGCGGCGGCGACCCGCGCCGCGCGATGGGCGTCCGCGACGCCGTCCGCGAGCTGCTGGGTGCGCGGACGGGCCCCGGCTTCGCGCCGTCGCCCGAGGCGGCAGGCACCGCCGGGGGACGCGTCGCGCTCGTCGGCGCCGGACCGGGCGACCCGGAGCTGATCACCGTGAAGGGGTGGCGGCTGCTCACCGAGGCGGAGGTGGTCGTCGCCGACCGGCTCGTGCCCGGCCTGCTCCTGGACGAGCTGCGCCCGGACGTCGAGCTGGTCGACGCTTCCAAGATCCCGTACGGGCCGTCGCGCGCCCAGGAGGAGATCAACCGGATCCTGGTGGACCGGGCCCGGGCCGGCAAGGTGGTGGTACGGCTCAAGGGCGGCGACCCGTACGTCTTCGGCCGTGGTGGCGAGGAGCTGCTGGCCTGTGCCGAGGCGGGCGTGCCGGTCACTGTGGTACCCGGTGTGACCAGCGCTGTCGCGGTGCCGGAGGTGGCCGGGGTGCCGGTGACCCACCGGGGCGTGGCGCACGAGTTCACAGTGGTGTCCGGGCACGTCGCGCCCGACGCGCCCGCGTCGCTGGTGCGCTGGGACGCCCTGGCCGGGCTGCGCGGCACGCTTGTGATCCTGATGGGCCTGAAGAACCTCGCCGCGATCGCCGCGACCCTGATCGCGCACGGCAAGCCGGCGGACACTCCGGCCGCGGTGATCCAGGAAGGCACGACGGCCGCCCAGCGGACGCTGCGCTGCACGCTCGCCACGGTCGCGGCAGACGTGGAGGCCGCCGCCCTACGCCCACCCGCGATCGTGGTCGTAGGCGACGTGGTCCACGCCCTGACGCCCTGACTCGGGGCGGGGGAGTGAGGTCCCCCGCCCCGGTGCGGTCACTGCTTGAGCATGTTGTCCAGCAGCAGGGCGCAGCGGACCAGGCCGAGGTGGCTGTACGCCTGCGGGTGGTTGCCCAGCCCGCGCTCGGCCAGCGGGTCGTACTGCTCCGGCAGCAACCCGGTCGGCCCGGCCGTGTCGACCATCTGGGTGAACAGCTCCTCCGCGTCGCTGCGGCGGCCGGTGCGCAGGTACGCCTCGATCAGCCACGACGTGCAGATGTGGAAGCCGCCCTCCCGGCCGGGCAGGCCGTCGTCCCAGTGGTACCGGTAGACGACCGGACCGCTGCGCAACTCCGCCTCGATCTTGAGCACGGTGGAGAGGAAGCGCGGGTCGTCGCCGGCGAGCAGCCCGGAGATGCCGATCCACAGCGACGAGGCGTCCATCTCCTCGTAGCCGTAGGCGACGCTGTACGCCTCGGCCTCCGGGTGCCAGCCGTGCTCCAGCACGTTGGCGGCGATCCGGTCGCGCAGCTCGACCCACTCGGGCCGGTCCTCGCCGCCGTGCCGGCGGACCACGTGCAGCGCCCGGTCCACTGTCATCCAGAGCATGACCTTGGAGAAGACGTGGTGCCGCGGGGGGAGGCGGGCCTCCCAGATGCCGTGGTCGGGCTCGTGCCAGCGGCGGCGTACCGCCTCGACCATGTTCTCCAGCACCCGCCACTCGTCGTCGCGGATCGAGCCCCGGGCGTCGGCCACCGCCGCGATCAGGTCCGCGACCGGGCCGAAGACGTCGAGCTGGAGCTGGTGGTTGGCGAGGTTGCCGACCCGTACCGGCCGGGAGCCGGCGTAGCCGGGCAGCGTGTCGATGACCGCCTCGGCGCCCAGTTCGAAGCCGTCCACCGTGTAGAGCGGGTGCAGCCGCTCCGGGTGCCCGCCGGTGCGCTCGACCACGCCGTCGATCCAGCGCAGCAGCCCTTCGGCCTCCTCGGTCGAGCCGAGGTCGACAAGCGCGCGGGCGGTCATCGCCGCGTCCCGCAGCCAGCAGTAGCGGTAGTCCCAGTTGCGGACACCGCCCAGCTCCTCCGGCAGCGACGTGGTGGCCGCGGCGAGGATCGAGCCGGTCGGCTCGTGGCAGAGGCCGCGCAGCGTCAGCGCGCTGCGGGCGACCAGGTCCCGGGCGGTGGCGGGCAGCCGCAGCGAGGCCACCCAGTCCTTCCACGGCTGTTCGGCGGCGGCCTGCCGCTCGTGCAACGGCAGCCGGTGCGGCTCCAGGCTCTGCGTGCCGAAGCGCAGCTCCAGCACCACCTGGCCGCCGGCCGCCGACAGGTCGACAACCGCCTTCGCGGTCTCGTACCCGGCGTCGTTGGTGACCTCCCACTCGACGCCGGGGGAGTGCAGCGCGACCGGCTCGTTGGAGCCGAGCACCAGCAGGCCGTCGTCGAGCGGCTGGAGCTGCACCGCCACCTGGCCGAACTCGGGGCGCGGCGCGAACTCGACGCGGGCCCGCCCGGTGCCGCTGAGCACCCGGACCAGTGTCGAGTCGCCGCTGACCACGGCCGGGTCGTCCGGCGTGGTCTCCCGTACCGGCAGGTCGAGCCAGTCGGTCACGGTCAGGCCGGACCAGCGGGTCTCGACGGTCATCGTGTTGCTGCGGTAGCGCTGGCCCAGCGGGATGCCGCCCCGCTCCGGGCCGACCGTGAAGTGCCCGGCCGGGCTGCCGCCGACCAGGTCGGCGAAGATCGCCGCCGAGTCCGGCTTCGGGTGGCACAGCCAGGTGATCTTGGCTTCCGGCGTGACGAGCGCGACCGTACGGCCGTTGGCGAGCATCGAGTGCCGCTCGATCGGCACCGCCCGCTCGCCGAACAGCCAGTGCCGCCGCGTCTCCAGCAGCAGCCCCAGCGCGCGGGCCGCCTCGATCGGCTCGGCCACCCGGTAGTCGGCCCGGGTCTCCCCGGGGCCGATCTTGATGCCCACGTCCGGCCCGGTCAGGTTGCCGAACGCGTTCTCGTCGGTGACGTCGTCGCCGATGAACAGCACCGCGCTCGCGGCGAGCTGCGTGCGGAGCTGGTCGACGGCGGTGCCCTTGTTGGTCACGACCACCGACAGCTCGATGACCTCCTTGCCCTGGGTGACGGTCACGCCCTCCCAGGTCGCGGGGCCGTTGCGGACCGCCTCGACGGCCCGGGCGGCGACGTGCGGGTCGACGCCTCGGGTGTGCACGGCCACGCTGGCCGGCTTGCGTTCCAGGCGGATGCCCGGGTGCTCGGCGGCGATCTCGCGCAGCGCCTCCCGGAGCCGGTGCCGGACCGCGATCAGCTCGGGGGTGAGCCGCTCGACGAAGCCGATGTCGAACTCCGAGCCGTGGCTGCCGACGAGGTGCACCTCGCTGGGCAGCCGGGAGAGCGTGGCCAGGTCGCGCAACGCCCGGCCGGAGACGACGGCGACGCTCGTCTGCGGCAGCGCGGCGAGCGCGCGTACGGCCGCCACCGACTCGGGCAGCGGTACGGCCTTGCTGGGATCCTCGACGATCGGCGCCAGTGTGCCGTCGTAGTCGCAGGCGACCAGGAGTTGCGGAACCCGGGCGATCCGGCCGATGGCGGCACGAAGTTCGGGATCCAGCACGCCGCCGTGGGCGGCGGCGGGGGCGGGCGAGGTCACGCAGCCTCCGTATCGGGGACGCCGAGCTCGCTGAGGAACGACTTGGCCCAGTGGCCCACGTCGTGGCTGCGCAGATGGCGCTGCATGACGCGCATCCGGCGGCGGGCTTCGGGCTTTTCGACATGCACGGCCCGCAGCAACGCGTCCTTCACCGCGTCCGGGTCGTGCGGATTACACAGGAACGCCTGGCGCAGCTCTGTCGCGGCGCCGGCGAACTCACTGAGCACGAGCGCGCCGCCCTGGTCGGCGCGCGATGCGACGTACTCCTTGGCCACCAGATTCATTCCGTCTCGCAGCGGGGTCACCATCATCACGTCGGCCGCGACGTACATCGCGGCCAGTTCGGAGCGACTGTACGACTGATGCAGATAATGCACGGCAGGCACGCCGACCCGGCCGAATTCACCATTGATCCGGCCAACCTCGCGTTCCACCTTCACCCGAAGTGCCTGGTAGTGCTCCACGCGCTCGCGGCTGGGCGTGGCGACCTGCACCATAACCGCGTCGGGAACTGTCAACTTTCCGTCAGCCAGGAGTTCGCGGAAGGCCTTCAGCCGGAGTTCGATGCCCTTGGTGTAGTCGAGCCGGTCGACCCCCAGGATGATCGTCTTCGGGTTGCCCAGTTCCTCCCGGATCTGCTTGGCCCGGGCCTGGATCGCCGGGTCCTCGGCCAGCCGCTCCATCTCCTTGGTGTCGATCGAGATGGGGAACGCGCCTGCCTTCACCTGCCGGCCGTCGACCTGGATCATCTGGCCCTCGTAGCGCAGGCCGAGCAGGTGCCGGGCCAGGCGGACGAAGTTCTGCGCCGCCAGCCGCTGCTGGAAACCGACCAGGTCCGCGCCGAGCAGTCCTCGCAGGATCTCGGTGCGGAACGGCATCTGCATGAACAGCTCGATCGGCGGGAACGGGATGTGCAGGAAGAAGCCGATCCGCAGGTCCGGCCGCAGCTCGCGGAGCATCGCCGGTACGAGCTGGAGCTGGTAGTCCTGGACCCAGACCGTGGCGCCCTCGGCGGCCACGTCGGCGGCGGCCTCCGCGAACCGGGCGTTGACGAGCCGGTACGCCTCGCGCCAGCGCCGCTTGTAGGCGGGCGTCTCCACCGCGTCGTGGTAGAGCGGCCAGATCGTCGCGTTCGACTGGCCCTCGTAGTAGCGCTCCAGCTCCTCGGCGCTCAGCGGCACCGGGTGCAGGCGGATGCCCTCCAGGTCGAACGGCTCGGGCGCGGCGCCGGTGCCGCCGGCCCACCCCACCCAGGTGCCCTGGTGCTCGGCCAGCACCGGGTGCAGAGCGGTCACCAGCCCGCCGGGGCTGCGCCGCCACTGCCGCCCTTCGGGTGTGCTCACCTCGTCGACCGGCAGGCGGTTGGCCACTACGACAAAGGAGCTACGGACGGTCACGATCGGCCACCTCCGGGTACTGACGGGTCCACCGCGATGAGCGTACTGAGCGTAGCTGCGGCGTCTGATCCCCCGTGCCGGAGTTACCTACCCGTCCCAGAACCGCCGAACCCACCACGTGATCTTGTCGACACCGGTGGCTCAGAGGTCGATGACCGGCCACTCCTTGGGCAGCACCTCACCGAGCAGTTCCCGCCGGTCCGTCACGATCGGCACGAGCGGGTTGGCGGCGGCCTCCATGGCCAGCTGCGCGAGGTCCATGCGGCCGGTCATCCGGCGCGACCAGCCGCCGAGATATGCACACATGTCCGGTTCCACCGGGGTGATCTGTACGTGCGGCAGCGCGGCCAGCAATTCGAGAAGCTCCCACTGCGCAGCCGTGGCCTGCTGATGCGCGTGCGCCAGGCAGAGGGCGGGCACCAGCACGTCACGCGCGTAGTCGGCAGCCTCGGCGATCCTCGCGCCGACGTCCTTGGCGCCCGAGGCGTAGGCCAGCAGTGCGGCCGTGTCGAGCGCCAGCCCGAACTGGGTCACCGGCGTGCCTTCGCCCTGGCCGCAAGCACCTCCGACTGGAGCTTGGTGGCCTGCTCGCGCAGCTCGGGTGTGATGCTCGCGGCGAGTTGCTGCATCTCCGCGTGGGCACGGTCCACGTCCTCGTCCTCGATCGTGACACCGGCGCGAGCGAGCACCACCCGCGTCTGCTCGCCGGCCATCTGGCGGCGCACGGCGCGTGCCACGAAGGCGGACACGTTCGGCTCCTTGGCCAGCCGCTCCGCGACATCGTCCGGAAGGCTCACGGCGATCTTCTTGGTCATACGTCAAGGCTATTCAGTCATACCTGCGCCGGCAACGAGGCTCGACGCCGTACCCCTGGGGTGGGGTGATGTGGGCGTGGCGGTCCGTACCTGTCAGGATTGACGGCGGCGTGCGCGCGGCCGGCTCCCGGCCGGCGGCGGCAGGCGGAGATCGACGCCCGCGCCCCGCACCCGACAAGCCCGCGATCGCAACCGACGGAGGTAGCCCGCACCGTGGCCCAGTTCATCTACGTCCTGGACAAGGCGCGCAAGGCGCACGGCGACAAGGTCGTGCTCGACAACGTGACGCTGAACTTCCTGCCGGGTGTCAAGATCGGGGTGGTCGGTCCGAACGGCGCCGGTAAGTCCAGCCTCCTCAAGATCATGGCAGGGCTGGACCGGCCGAGCAACGGCGAGGCCCGGCTCATGCCCGGCTACTCCGTCGGCATGCTCGCGCAGGAGCCGCCGCTCAACGAGGAGAAGACGGTCCTCGGCAACGTCGAGGAGGCGGTCGCCGAGACGAAGGCCAAGCTGGAGCGGTTCAACAAGATCGCCGAGCAGATGGCCACCGACTACTCCGACGAGCTGATGGAGGAGATGGGCAAGCTCCAGGAGGATCTGGACGCCGCCGACGCGTGGGACATCGACTCCAAGCTCGAACTGGCGATGGACGCGCTGCGCTGCCCGCCGCCGGACGCCGACGTCACCACGCTCTCCGGTGGTGAGCGTCGCCGGGTGGCGCTGTGCAAGCTGCTGCTGGAGGCGCCGGACCTGCTGCTGCTCGACGAGCCCACCAACCACCTGGACGCGGAGAGCGTGCAGTGGCTGGAGCAGCACCTGGCCAAGTACGCCGGCACCGTCCTGGCGATCACCCACGACCGGTACTTCCTGGACAACGTGGCCAACTGGATCCTGGAGCTGGACCGCGGCCGGGCCTACCCGTATGAGGGCAACTACTCCACCTACCTGGAGAAGAAGGCCGCCCGGCTCTCCGTCGAGGGACGCCGCGACGCCAAGATGCGCAAGCGCCTCTCCGAGGAGCTGGAGTGGGTCCGCTCGAACGCCAAGGCGCGGCAGACCAAGTCCAAGGCCCGGCTCGACCGCTACGACGAGATGGCCGCCGAGGCGGAGAAGACCCGGAAGCTGGACTTCGAGGAGATCCAGATCCCGCCGGGCCCGCGCCTGGGCAACACGGTCATCGAGGCGCAGAACCTCACCAAGGCGTTCGGTGACCGGGTGCTGATCGACAACCTGTCGTTCTCGCTGCCCCGCAACGGCATCGTCGGCATCATCGGCCCGAACGGCGTCGGCAAGACCACGCTGTTCAAGACCATCGTCGGGCTGGAGCAGCCGACCAGCGGCTCGGTCCGGGTCGGCGAGACCGTCTCGCTGTCGTACGTCGACCAGAACCGGCAGGGCCTCGACGGCGACAAGACCGTCTGGGAGGTCGTCTCCGACGGGCTGGACCACCTCATGGTGGGCAAGGTCGAGATGCCGTCCCGGGCGTACATCGCCGCGTTCGGCTTCAAGGGGCCGGACCAGCAGAAGCCGACCAAGGTGCTCTCCGGCGGCGAGCGCAACCGGCTCAACCTGGCGCTGACGCTCAAGATCGGCGGCAACGTCATCCTGCTCGACGAGCCGACCAACGACCTGGACGTGGAGACGCTGTCCAGCCTGGAGAACGCGCTGCTGGAGTTCCCCGGCTGCGCCGTGGTCATCTCCCACGACCGGATGTTCCTGGACCGGGTCGCCACGCACATCCTGGCCTGGGAGGGCGACGACCAGAACCCGGCCAAGTGGTTCTGGTTCGAGGGCAACTTCGAGGCGTACGAGAAGAACAAGGTCGACCGCCTCGGCGCCGAGGCGGCCCGGCCGCACCGGGTGACCTACCGCAAGCTAACCCGTGACTGACCGCTTCGTCTACCACTGCGCGCTGCGCTGGTCCGACCTGGACGCGTACGGCCACGTCAACAACGCCCGCTTCCTCACGCTCTACGAGGAGGCCCGGGTGGCGATGATGTTCGCCGGCGGCCGGGCGTGGGGAGTGGGCTCGTTCGCCGACGGTGTGGTCATCCGCCGGCACGAGGTCGACTACCTGCGCCCGGTCGACTACGCGCTCGGCCGGGCCAGCGCGGAGGCCGCCCCGACGGTACGGATCGAGCTGTGGGTGGACCAGATCAAGGCCGCCTCCTTCTCGGTCGCGTACGAGCTGTACGACGGCGACACGCTGGCCGGCACCGCCCGGTCGCTGCTGGTGCCGTTCGACCTGGCGGCGCAGCGACCGCGCCGGATCTCGCCGGAGGAGCGGGCGTTCCTGCTCCGTTACGCACCGGGGCTGAGCGCGTGACCGGGCACGGGTTGACCGGGACGGCCGACGCCGGGGCCTTCCTGGCCCGGCTGGTCCGGTTCGACCCGGCCACAGTGGTCCGGCTGCGGCCGGTGCCGGGCGCGGGCCGTACCGCCCTCTGGGCGCGGCTGCCGTGGGGTGTGCTCGTGGTGCGTACCGTGCCGGGCACCGCCCCCGGGGACGTCACGGTCGCCGCGGGGGAGCTGCTGGCCGAACTCTCCGCCGGCGGCGCGGCGCTTCCGGTACGCCGGGACGACGGCTGGCGGTGGCAGCTCCCACCGGCGGCGAGCCGGGCGGTGGAGGCGCTGCCCGGCGCCGAGCTGCGCCGGATCGCGGAGGCGGCGGCCGGGACGCTGCGCGAGGCGGCCACGCACGGCGTGGCGGGCCGCGCGGTCGGGCAGCGGGTGCTGCGGGACGCCCTGCTGGACCACGTCGCGGTGGTGGTGACCCCGGACGAGGCGCCGCGCACACCCGTGGAGGTGTCGCAGCGGCTGGTGCAGGCCCTGGTCCGGATGGGTTTCCTCGGCGCCGGCGGGGACGACGTTCAGGTGCGCACGGCGGGCCGATGGGTCGGGCTCGTCGGACCGTTCGGGGCGGCCTGGTCGCGTACCGTCGCCGATCTTGCACTCAGGCCGACGCCGGGTCATCCGAACGGATGACCCCGCTTCGTCCTTCCGGTTTGGGGCGGTCGTTGGGGGGATGCCTCACGCCGTCTGTCCGGGTACCGTCCATCCTCGGATCCAACGCACCGTAGGCGTCCGGATCCGCTGGGGAGTGAGGTGCGCGAGCGATGCCGTGGTGGTCATGGCGCCCTGGTCCCGCCGCTGGCGGGGAGCCGGAGACTCGAAGCGGGACCACAGTGGATGACACCATCCGGGTCGGCCCACCGACCCCTCGCCAGCCGGGGGACGACGTGGCGCCACCCGAGCGGCCGGTCCTCGCGGACATGCCGGCCACCGTCGCGCCGGTCACACTGAGCCGGGTCTGCGACGCGCTCGACCTGCTCGACGTCCGCTATCTGGCCGACGGCGACGGCAACCTGCTGGCCATGTGGGAGCGGCACGCCGTGCTGGTCGCGCTGGAGGGCCCGGAGGACGAGATCCTGGTGATGCGGGCCCGTCCGCACGCGACGGTCCCGCCGGACTGGGCCGACCGGGCCTACCGCGTGGTGAACGAGTGGAACCACACCCGGCGCTTCTGCAAGGCGTACATCGGTGACCCGACCGAGCGCGGTCAGCTCCCGATCTACGCCGAGTTGCAGGTCCCGCTCGGCGCCGGCGCCCACGACGCGCTGCTGGTCGAGATGCTCGACTGCGGTGCCGCGGTCGCCGTCACGTTCGTCGACTGGCTGCACGACGAGGGCGCCCTGCTCTGAGCCGGGCTCAGCCGGCGGCCGGGTCCTCCATCACGTTCACCATGAAGTAGGCGGCCCGCTCCAGGTAGTCCCAGAGCGCGGCGGCGAGCTGCGGCGGCAGGTCGAGCGTGTCCACCGCCCGGCGCATGTGCAGCAGCCAGGCGTCCCGCTCGGCCGCGCCGATCCGGAACGGGGCGTGCCGCATCCGCAGCCGCGGGTGGCCGCGCTGCTCCGAGTAGGTGTGCGGGCCACCCCAGTACTGGATGAGGAACAGGGTCAGCCGGTCCGCCGCCGGGCCCAGGTCCTCCTCCGGGTACATCGGCCGCAGCAGCGGGTCGTCGGCGACACCGGCGTAGAACTCGTCCACCAGCTTGCGGAAGGCCGGTTCACCGCCGATCGCCTCGAAGAGGGTCATCGACTCGCCTGGGGAAGTCACGCTTCCATCCTGCCAGGTGCGCCCCGGCGCCCGCGCCCGCCCGCCGGGCGTCGCGGATCACGTCACCGCGTGCCGGCGTCGGCCGTGCTCGCGGTTCCGGTCACCCGCCGCGGGGCCGTGCGAGTGCGCGTGCGCGCTTCCGGCGCCGGTCGCCGACTCGGCGCGGGCGGTCTCGATGGCTTCGTGGATCACCTGCGGCCGGGGCCAGGCGAGCGCGGCCACGGTCATGATCAGCACCCCGGCGGCGCTCCACACGCCGACCACCGACGGGACCGAGAACCGCTCGGCGAGCGCGCCCGTGACCAGCACCGCGGCGCCCTGGATGATCTGTGTGCCGCTGGCCATGACGCCGAACGCCCGAGCGCGGAATCCGTCCGGCAGCGCCTGCACGAACAGGCCGTTGGCGACCGGGACGAGCCCGGCGACGGCGAAGCCGCACCCGGCGGCCAGCAGCGCCACCACAGTCGGCGGCGGATTGAACAGCGCGGGTACGAGCGTCGCCGGCGCGATGATCATCAACGGTCGCATCAGCGTCAGCCGCCGCTCCGGGCCGACGAGCCGGCTGATGGTCAGCCCGCCGAGGATGTATCCGACCGGGACGGCGGCCATGATCAGCCCCTGGGCGGTGCCGGCGTCCATCCGGCCGTCGGTCCGGTCGGCGGCCCAGCCCGCGGCCAGGCCCTCGGGGACGATCGAGAAGAGCATCGCGCTGAACACCAGCACCGCGATGGCGCGCAGCACCGGCCGCTCGAAGACGATCTGGAAGCCCTGGACGGTCTCCCGCAGCAGGTGGCTGCGGTGCATCTCGGTCATCGCCGGTGGCCGCTCGCGTACGCCGAAGCGGACCAGCGCGGCCGACACGGCGAAGGTCACGGCGTTGACGAGCAGCGCCGTGTTCGGGTTGAGCGCCGCCACTGTGGCGCCGATCAGGTAGCCGACGACCTGGGCGGCCTGGCCGGCGCTGGTGAACGCGGACAGGCCCACGACCAACCGGTCCCCGGTCAGGATGTGCGGCATCAGCGCCGACCGCGCCGCCTGGCTCGGCGGGTTCGCGAGCGTGGCCAGGAAGATCAGCGCGAAGACCGACCAGGTCGGCATCCAGGGCATCGCGACCAGCGCCATCAGCGCCATCCGGAGGAGGTCGCAGACCACCATGACGCGCCGGTAGCGGTGCCGCTCGGCGAGCGCGGAGAGCAGGGGGCCGCCGACCAGCCAGGGAAGGTAGCTGGCGGCGAACGCGGCGGCGGAGAGCGCGACCGAATCGGTCTCGCGCAGGACGAGCACGGTGACCGCGGCGCGGGCCAGGTAGTCACCCACCCAGGAGAGGGTGTTGGCGGCGAAGATCGCGCGGAACTCCGACTGACCGAAGACGTCCCGGAAGGTGGCCGGGTCCTCCCGGGCGGGTCGCGCGTCGGACACCGTCGCCTCCATCGTTCCTGGTCGACCACTTGTGATGGCCCGACCGGGAACCGTCGTCAGATCAACCGATCAGCGAGGACACGAGCACGCCCCCCGGCGGAGCGTGTGCACCGGATTCTGCCCGATCGTCTGACAACTGGCTAGGGCGAACGGATTGATCGTCGCATCTCCGACTGAACGAACGGACGATACCCGAGGGGCCGCGCGGCGCGCGACCCCCGGAAATAGTCCGGATCGTCCGGCGGCTCAGGTGGGTCCGCCGGTACCCGTGCCCTCGGCGGCGGGCGGCGCCGGTGGCTGGACCGGCAGGCCGGGGAACAGCCGGGCGGCCGCGATCTGCGCGACGATCCCCGAGTTCTCCAGCGCCTCCGCGAGGCGCCGGCGCAGCTCGCGGCCGACCGCGAACTGCCCGTCCGCGGTGGTCTTGACGACGGTACGGATCACCGCGCCGTCGACGGTCATCTGTTCGACGCCCAGGACCTCCGGCTGCTCCACGATGCTCGGCGCCAGCTCCGGGTCCAGCGCCACCGACGCCGCCGCGGTACGCAGCACGGCGGTGGCCTCCTCGGTGCCGGCGAACCCGATCGGCAGGTCGACCACGACCAGCGCCCAGCCCTGGCTCTTGTTCCCGACGCGGACGATCTCGCCGTTGCGGATGTACCAGAGCACGCCGCGGCCGTCCCGGACCGTGGTGACCCGCAGCCCCACCGCCTCGACCACGCCTGTCGCCTCGCCCAGGTCGACGGTGTCGCCGACGCCGTACTGGTCCTCGATGAGCATGAACAGGCCGGCGATCAGGTCCTTGACCAGGCTCTGCGCGCCGAAGCCGAGCGCCACGCCGGCGATGCCCGCGCTGGCCAGCAGCGGGGCCAGGTCGAAGCTGAACTCCTTGAGCACCATCAGCAGCGCGATGCCGAAGACGAACGCGGTGACCATGCTGCGCAGCACCGACCCGATCGCCTCGGCCCGCTGCCGCCGTCGCTCCGGCACGAACTGCTCCGGGTCGGGCGCGGCACTGGGGATCCGTTCGCGCAGCGGGCGGAGCATGGTCGGCACCGCGCCGTCGGTGGTGGTCCGCACCAGCCGGTTGATGGTCCGGTGCAGCGCCCAGCGGGCGGCCACCGCGATCAACAGGATCAACGCGACCCGCAGCGGCTTCAGCAGGATCCAGTAGCTGCTCTCGGCGAACCAGGCGGAGCCGGTGAGCCGGTACAGGAACTCGCAGGAACTGCTGCCCTGGCAGTCCGGGCGCCGGTCGGAGAAGGCCGACAGCAGGGCGGAGATCAGGTCGGAGACGTTCACCCTGCTTTCGTACCGCACCGGTGACCGAGGGCGGACACCGCCACCTCGGCGAAGTGTCGCTACCGGAGGGGGTAGCCCGGATTAGTACGTGCAATCCGGGGCGCGATCAGGGACTATTGGCGCAACGGACGTCGGTGATCCGGCCGGCGTCGGAGCCGTTCCGCGCTGTCCGCGGGGCGGTTCCGGCGCAGACGAGGCGGGAGCGGCTGGACCGGGAGGGTGAGCACGATGCCTGACATACGACCCACGGCGGGCTCCGGTGCACTCGTTCTCAACGCCACCTACGAGCCCCTGTGCGTCGTGTCGGTGCGTCGTGCCGCGATCCTCGTCCTCAGCGCCAAGGCGGTCTGCGTCGCCGACGGCGAGGGCATCCTGCACAGCGCGCGCAACGCGTTACCGGTGCCCTCGGTGGTGCGCCTGACCCGCTACGTCCGGGTGCCGTACCGCACCCACGTCGGGTTGTCCCGGCGGGCCGTGTTCGCCCGCGACGGGTGGCGTTGCGCCTACTGCCGGGGGCCGGCGGAGACCATCGACCACGTCTTCCCGCGCAGCCGGGGCGGCCGGCACGCCTGGGAGAACGTGGTCGCCGCATGCGCGCGGTGCAACCACACCAAAGGCGACAAGACGCCGGCCGAGCTGGGCTGGCGGCTGCACCACCTGCCGGCCGCGCCCAAAGGAGCCGCCTGGCGGGTGCTCGGGCACCGCGCCCCCGACCCGCGCTGGGCGGACTGGCTCGACCTGCGCGAGCCCGAGCCCGAGGCGGCCTGACCGGCCCGCTCAGCGCGCCTTGACCAGTGAGGCGTAGACGACCAGGTTGTCCGCGTACCCGGTCTCGCCGCCGACCCAGCGCCCGCCGCAGGTGATCAGCCGCAGGTTGGGCCGGCTGAAATCGCCGTAGACGTCCTCCACCGGCAGCTTCTCCTTGCCGTACCGCTCGATCGAGGTCACCTCGAACACCGCCACCGAGCGGTCCTCGCGGGTCACCTCGATCCGGTCGCCGTCGTCCAGCTCCTTCAGCCCGTGGAAGACGGCCGGACCGGTGGTGGTGTCGACGTGCCCGACGAGCACGGCCGGTCCGTACTGGCCGGGGGTGGGCCCCTGGTCGTACCAGCCGACCTCGCCGGCCCGCTCCACGTCCGGCACGCCGATGCTGCCGTCCGGCGCGATGCCCACCCGGTGCACCGGCGCACGCAGGTTCAGTTTGCCGATGCTCAGGTCCGTCGGCGGACTGGCCGGCAGCACCGGGAACTTCTTCGGCGGCGGGCGCAGGCCGGCGACGATCCGGTCCGGCAGCACGCTGACACCGGTCACCCGTTCCACGCCGAGCATCGCCACGATCAGCGCCATCACGCTCGCCACCACGAGTACCGGGACACCCGGGTTGCGGCTCGGGGCGTACCGGCGGGTGGTGGTCCGGGCGGCGCGGGCCGGGACCGGCCGGGACTGCGGGTCGGCGGTGGCGACGCTGGCCGAGAACGCGTGCCCGGCGACGTGGGCGAACCGGCGCGCGGCTCCGGCGGTCAGCCGCAGCGCGGCCCGGAGCCGGCCGGCGCGCTGCCGCGACGGGCGGCCGGGACGGGCGGCGTCGCGGCGTCTGCGGTCCGCCGCCGGGCCGGTACGGTCCCGGCGGCGCGATGAGCGGGCCATCGCGGCACCTCTCGTCAGGCGCGGCCGCCGGTCTTGCGGCGGGCGCTCACACCGGCCACCACTGCCACCGCGACCAGACCACCGACCAGCAGCAGCGAACCGGTGCCCCGGCTACCCGCGGTGCCACCGCCGCCGGTCGCCGGCCCCTTGCTCGGCTGCGCCATGTTGAGCACGGTGAGCATGGTCGAGGCGGTGTTGCCGTTGGAGCAGTCCAGGTTCACCGGGTAGTCGCCCGGTGCCTTGTTGCCGGGCACGGTGACCGACCCGGTGAGGAAGCCGTTGTCCGGCCGCAGCGTCACCCGCCCGAAGGCGTCGGAGGTGACCTGGGCCTGGCGGTTGTTGCTGTTGTCGCAACCGGCCCGCAGGCTGACCCGGGAACCGGCCTGGACGCTGTTCGGCGTCACCTCGATGAACACGCTCTCCCCGGCCCGGGCCGGCGGCGCGGTGGTCAGGACGAACGCCGCGACCAGGCCGAGCAGGCCCAACACGGACGACAGCGCACGATGTGACAGGAGCCCTCGCATGGTTCCCCCCTCCCGGCGCGACGGTGCGCCGGACCACTGACGGGCAGCGGCGCCTGCTTTCCCGGAGGGCGGGGGAAGCTAACGAGGTGCCTTGACCACGGGGTGCCAGGCCAGCGGGGTGGAGAGCACCATCGTGCTGGACGGCTGCCCGTACGGCGCGAGACGGTCGATGACCTCCTCGAACTCGCCCATGTTGGTGGCGGCGACCTTGAGCATGCTGCACGCGTCCCCGGTGATCCGGTGGATCTCCATGATTTCTGGCCAGCCCGCGACGTCGGGGTCGTTGAGGATGCAGCGCGCGCCGTAGCAGGACATCCGGATCAGCGCGAGCACTGTGCGCCCGGCCCGGGTGAGGTCGACGTGGGCGTGGTAGCCGGTGATCACACCGGATTCCTCCAGCCGCCGCACCCGCTCGGCGACAGCGGGCGGCGACAGGTGGACCCGGCGGGACAACTCGCTGTACGAGAGCCGGGCGTCGGCCTGGAGCTCGCGCAGCAGCGCCCAGTCCATGTCGTCCACGCGCGGACCTTCCTTCCGTAAAGACGGCGACGCGAGATGGTTTCGGTTCGCGAAGTGAGACCACCATACCGCCGTTGAACAGGCATTCCATTCGGCCGCCCACCAGCGGGATCATGACGTCTACCCCGCGCACGGACGGAGAATGACTGTGGAACAGACGACGGCGGTGCGCCCGGTAACCCCCCAGGAACGGGCGGCACGGGCGGCGCGCAACGGCGGCGAGCCGACGCTGGAGTTCGCCGACCGCGTGCCGTACGACGCGTACGTGCGGGCCAGCACGCTGCACCGGCTCCAGGAGCCGCTCAGCGACGACCCGGGCGAGATGTCCTTCCTGATGGTCAGCCAGATCATGGAGCTGTACTTCGGCCTGACCTGCCACGAGCTGCGGCACGCCAAGCGCGAGCTGCGCGAGGACCGGATCTGGGAGGCGCTGCCCCCGCTGCGCCGGGCCGCCCTGCACCTGGAGGGCCTCAACGCCGCGTGGCACGGCCTGCGCTGGATGAGCCCGGCCGACTTCAACCGCTTCCGCGACCGGCTCGGCGAGGGCTCCGGCTTCCAGTCCGCCATGTACCGTCAGCTGGAGTTCCTGCTCGGCCTGCGCGACCGGGCGCTGAT
Source organism: Micromonospora sp. CPCC 205554 (assembly GCF_036902745.1). NCBI lineage: Bacteria > Bacillati > Actinomycetota > Actinomycetes > Micromonosporales > Micromonosporaceae > Micromonospora > Micromonospora sp. CPCC 205554. Next base: position 23,821 of record NZ_JBAKHP010000029.1, read on the forward strand.
CCGCCCGTTCCGCCGGCACAGCGAGGTGTACGACGAGCTGACCGCCGCGCTCGCCACGCCGAGCCTCTGGGACGAGGTGGTGGCGCTGCTGGCCCGTCAGGGCTTCGACGTGCCGGACGAGCTGCTGTCCCGGGACGTGAACGCCGAGCACGAGGCGCACCCGGCGATCGAGGCGGCCTGGGTCCGGATCTACGGCGACAACGGGCCGGACAACCACCTGCGCCTGCTCGGTGACGCGCTGACCGAGATCGCCGAGGAGTTCGGCGACTGGCGCTGGAACCACGTCAAGGCCGTCCAGCGCACCATGGGCGCCAAGGTCGGCAGCGGCGGTTCCGCCGGACTGGCATGGTTGCAGCGCAGCATGGCCCGGGTGGTCTTCCCGGAGCTGTGGTCGGCCCGCACCGCGATGTGACGAGAGAGAACAGCATGCACACCCCCGAGAACGAAGCCCTCCGCCGCGACGCCGCCGACCCCGGCCACCGGCACCTGTTCCACATCCCACCCGCGGACGGCGGGCGCTACCCCGACACGGCGTACCTGGCCGGCAACTCGCTCGGCCTCCAGCCGCGGGCCACCCGGGACGAACTCCTGGCCGACCTGGACGCCTGGAGCCGCCTGGGCGTCGAGGGGCACCTGGAGTCGGAGCGGCCCTGGCTGCCGTACCACGAGCTGCTGACCGCACCGGCCGCCCGCCTGGTCGGCGCGCTGCCCGCGGAGACCGTGGTGATGAACTCCCTCACGGTGAACCTGCACCTGCTGATGGTCAGCTTCTACCGTCCGGCCGGCGAGCGCACCCGCATCGTCATCGAGGACAGCGCGTTCCCCTCGGACAGCTACGCCGTGCGCAGCCAGGCCCGCTTCCACGGCCTGGACCCGGACACCACTGTGGTCCGCCTCAAGCCGCGTCCCGGCTCCGACACGCTCGGCACCGAGGACGTGCTGGACTTCCTGGCCCGCGAGGGTCACACGGTGGCGCTGCTGATGCTCGGCGGCGTGAACTACCTGACCGGCGAGCTGATGGACATCCCCGCCATCACCGCCGCCGGCCGGGCCGCGGGCGCGGTGGTCGGCTGGGACCTGGCGCACGCCGCCGGCAACGTGCCGCTGGCGCTGCACGACTGGGACGTCGACTTCGCCGCCTGGTGCTCGTACAAGTACCTCAACTCCGGCCCGGGTGCGCTGGGCGGCGTCTTCGTCCACGAGCGGCACCTCGGCGACCCGTCGATCCAGCGCTTCGAGGGCTGGTGGAGCACCGAGGCGGCAACCCGGTTCGAGATGACGCCGGTGTCCCGGCCGCCGGCCACCGTCGAGGCGTGGCAGATCTCCAACCCGCCGATCTTCGCGATGGGCCCGGTGCGTACGTCGCTGGAGCTGTTCGACTCCGTCGGCATGCCGGCGCTGCGCGAACGCAGCCTGCGGCTCACCGCTTGGCTGGAGCAGCTCCTCGACGAGGTGACGCCCGGCCGTCCGCTCACCGTGGTCACCCCGCGCGACCCGGCCCGCCGCGGTTGCCAGCTCTCCGTGCGGATCGGAGTCGGTAGCGCGAACGAGCTGACCAAGCGGCTGCGGCACGAGCACGGCGTGATCGCCGACGCCCGGGAGCCGGACATCGTCCGGTTCGCGCCGGTGCCGCTCTACTCCACGTACCACGACTGCTGGCGGGTCGCCGAGGCGCTGGCGGCGACTGTCGAGAAGGAGGGCTCGTGAGCGCGAGGAGTGAGCCGGTTCTGCGAGCCCCGCAGTCGCGAACGGAAGGAGGGGCCGTGAGCGCGAGGAGCGAGCGCGACGAGATCGCTGTGGTCGGCGCCGGGCTGGCCGGCTGCCTGCTGGCCTGCTACCTGGCTCGCCGCGGCTACCCGGTGGCCCTCTACGAGCGGCGGCCCGACCCGCGTACCGGCACCGTCGAGCGGGGCCGGTCGATCAACCTGGCGCTGTCCGAGCGCGGCCTGGACGCGCTGCGCCGCATCGGCCTGGAGGACGAGGTGATGGCGGACGCGCTGCCGATGCGCGGCCGCATGATCCACCCGGTCGAGGGCGAGCCGGAGTTCCAGTCGTACAGCGGCTCCGGGGACCGGGCGATCAACTCGATCAGCCGGGGCGCGCTGAACAACGCGCTGCTCGACGCCGCCGCCGCGCTGCCGAACGTGCGCGTCGCGTTCGACCACCGGCTGGTCGGGCTCGACCCGCTCGGCGGCGAGATGACGTTCGAGACCCCGCAGGGCAAGGTCACCGCCACCGCCTCGGTCGTCCTCGGCGCCGACGGCGCCGGCTCCGCGGTGCGCGGGCAACTGCTCGCGTACGGCGGCCTGACCGAGAGCCTGGACTTCCTCGACTACGGCTACAAGGAGCTGACCATCCCGCCGCTGGGCGGGGAGTTCGCGCTCGACCCGGGCGCGCTGCACATCTGGCCGCGCGGCACCTCGATGATGATCGCGCTGCCGAACCCGGACCGCTCCTTCACCTGCACGCTGTTCTGGCCCACCCACGGCACGCGCAGCTTCGCGTCGCTGAGCAGCCCGGCGGCGATCGAGCAGTTCTTCGCCACCCACTACCCGGACCTGGTCCCGCTCGCGCCGAACCTCGTCGACGACTACCAGCACAACCCGGTCGGTGTGCTCGGCACGGTGCGCTGCACGCCGTGGCAGGTGGCCGGCAAGGTCGGCCTGATCGGCGACGCCGCGCACGCCATCGTGCCGTTCTACGGCCAGGGCGCGAACTGCGCGTTCGAGGACGTGGTCGAACTGGACCGCTGCCTCGACGAGTGCGACGACGAGTGGGCCGCCGCGCTGCCGCTGTTCCAGCACCGCCGCCAGGACAACGCCGAGGCGATCGCCCGGATGGCGCTGGCGAACTTCGTGGAGATGCGGGACAAGGTCGCCTCGCCGGTGTTCCGCACCCGCAAGCAGGTCGAGCACGCGCTGGAACGGGCGTTGCCGGGCCGCTACGTCTCCCAGTACGAGCTGGTGTCCTTCTCCACCACCCCGTACGCGCAGGTGCGCCGCCGGGTGCGCGCGCAGTACGCGGTGGTCGGCGCGGTCGCGGCCGGCGCGGTCGCGCTGCTGGCCGGTGGGGTCCGCGCGGCGCTGGGGCGGCGGCGATGACGCTCTGGGATCCCCGGCTGATGACCGGGCACGCGCCGGACGGCCCCGGCCTGCTCCGCAACTTCGTCGGCGGCGAGTTCGTCGACGCCGGTTCCCGGTTCACCAAGCGCAGCCCGGTCACCGGCGAGCCGGTGTTCGAGGTGGCCGAGGCGTCGCAGTCGACAGTGGACGACGCGGTCGCGGCGGCCCGGGCGGCGCTGCGCGGCCCGTGGGGCCGGATGGGGGAGCGGGAACGCGCCGAGGTGCTGCGCCGGGTCGCCGACGAGCTGGAACGGCGCTTCGACGACCTGGTCGCCGCCGAGGTGGCGGACACCGGCAAGGCCATCTCGCAGGCCCGGACGCTCGACATCCCGCGCGGCGCGGCGAACTTCCGGGCGTTCGCCGAGATCGTGGCGACCGCGCCCACCGAGTCGTTCACCACAGTCACCCCGGCCGGGGGCCGGGCGCTGAACTACGCGGTCCGCAAGCCGGTCGGCGTGGTCGCTGTCATCGTGCCGTGGAACCTGCCGCTGCTGCTGCTCACCTGGAAGGTCGCCCCGGCCCTGGCCTGCGGCAACGCCGTCGTGGTCAAGCCCAGCGAGGAGACACCCGCGTCGGCCACGCTGCTGGCCGAGGTGATGGCCGCGGCGGGCGTGCCCGACGGCGTGTTCAACCTGGTGCACGGCTTCGGCCCCGGCTCGGCCGGTGAGCACCTGACCCGGCACCCCGGCGTGGACGCCATCACGTTCACCGGCGAGTCGGCGACCGGCAGCGCGATCATGCGCGCCGCCGCCGACGGGGTGAAGGCGGTCAGCTTCGAGCTGGGCGGCAAGAACGCCGGCCTGGTGTTCGCCGACGCCGACCTGGACGCGGCGGTCGCCGGTTCGGTGCGGTCCAGCTTCACCAACGGCGGCCAGGTGTGCCTGTGCACCGAGCGCATCTACGTGCAGCGGCCGGTGTTCGAGGAGTTCACCGCGCGGCTGGCCGAGCGCGCCGGCGAGCTGGCGTACGGCTGGCCGGACGACGAGGCGACGGCGAACATGCCGCTCATCTCGCACGGGCACCGGGACAAGGTGCTCGGCCACTACGCGCTGGCCCGCACCGAGGGCGCCGAGGTCCGCGCGGGCGGCGGTGCGCCGCGCTTCGGCGACGCCCGCGACGGCGGGGCGTACGTGCAGCCGACGGTGCTCACCGGCCTGGGGGCGGACGCCCGCACCAACCAGGAGGAGATCTTCGGACCGGTGGTGCACGTCGCGCCGTTCGACGACGAGGACGAGGCGTTCGCGCTGGCCAACGGCACCGCCTACGGCCTGGCCGCGACGGTGTGGACGCGGGACGTGGGCCGGGCGCACCGGGCCGGCGTCCGGCTCGACGCGGGCATCGTCTGGGTGAACACGTGGTTCCTGCGCGACCTGCGCACCCCGTTCGGCGGGGTGAAGGCGTCGGGAGTGGGCCGCGAGGGCGGCGTGCACTCGCTCGACTTCTACTCCGAGCTGACCAACGTCTGCGTGGATCTCTCATGAGCGCGCGTGGTGGGCAGAATGGCCGGAATCCCCAGCGACGTGAGCGAGGAGCCGCCATGACCGTGGACATCGAGGCCGCCAACCGGGAACTGGCAGTGGCCCGGCAGGACGGGAAGCCCTGCCCGCCGCTGCGCGGCCGGCTGCTGCCCGAGGGCGACATCGAGGCCGCGTACCAGGTGCAGCAGGTCTACACCCGGCAACGGCTGGGCAAGGGGCACCGCCGCGTCGGCGCGAAGATCGGCCTGACGTCGCGGACAGTGCAGGAGAGCTTCGGTGTCTTCCAGCCCGACTTCGGGGTGCTCTTCGACGACATGGCCGTCGGCGACGGCGTCGAGGTGCCGATCGACCGGCTGCTCCAGCCGCGGGTGGAGGCGGAGATCGCCTTCGTGCTCGGCGCGGACCTGCCGGACGAGCGGGTCACCACTGTCGACCTGATCCGGGCGGTGGACCACGTGCTGCCGGCCATCGAGATCGTCGACTCGCGGATCGCCGACTGGGACATCTCCATAGTGGACACGGTGGCGGACAACGCCTCCAGCGGGCTGTTCGTGCTCGGCACCGCGCCCCGGCGGCTCGCCGACGTCGACCTGCGCCTGTGCGGCATGGTGCTGGAGCACGCCGGTGAGCCGGTCTCGGTCGGCGCGGGCGCGGCCTGCCTCGGCAATCCGCTGCACGCGTTGCAGTGGCTGGCCACGACCATGGCCCGGGCGGGCGACCCGCTCAAGGCCGGCGACGTGGTGCTCTCCGGCGCGCTCGGACCGATGGTGCCGGTCACGCCCGGTGCCGCGTACGAGGCGCGCATCTCCGGGCTCGGTTCGGTGCGTACCTGTTTCTCGAAGGAGGCCACCTCATGACTGTCGGAGTGGCGGTGCTCGGGTCGGGCAACATCGGCACCGACCTGATGATCAAGGTGCTGCGGCTCAGTGAGAGCCTGCGCATGGTGGCGATGGCCGGCATCGACCCGGCCTCGGACGGTCTGGCCCGGGCCCGCCGGCTCGGCGTGACCACCACCGCCGGGGGCGTCGACGGCCTCGTGGCGCTGCCCGAGTTCGCAGACGTCCAGCTCGTCTTCGACGCCACCTCGGCCGGTGCGCACAAGCGTCACGACGAGGTGCTGCGGGCGCACGGCCGCACCGTGGTCGACCTGACCCCGGCCGCGATCGGCCCGTACGTGGTGCCGCCGGTGAACCTCGACGAGCACCTGGGCGAGCCGAACGTCAACATGGTGACCTGCGGCGGGCAGGCCACGGTGCCGATCGTGCACGCGGTCGGCCGGGTCACCCCCGTCGCGTACGGCGAGATCGTCGCCTCGATCGCCTCGAAGTCCGCCGGGCCGGGCACCCGGGCCAACATCGACGAGTTCACCGAGACCACAGCCCGCGCCATCGAGGTGGTCGGCGGCGCCGAGCGCGGCAAGGCCATCATCGTGCTGAACCCGGCCGACCCGCCGCTGCTCATGCGCGACACGGTCTACTGCCTGTGCCCGGACGCCGACGTCGACCGGGGCGCGATCGCCGCCTCGGTCGCCGACATGGTGAAGACCGTGCAGGAGTACGTGCCCGGCTACCGGCTCAAGCAGGACGTGCAGTTCGACGCCGTGGACACGTACGCGCCGGTGCTCGGCCGGCACTTCACCGGCCTTCAGGTGTCGGTGTTCCTGGAGGTCTCCGGCGCCGGGCACTACCTGCCCGCGTACGCCGGGAACCTGGACATCATGACGTCGGCCGCGCTGCGTACCGCGGAGCGGCTCGTGGCGCTGCGTGCGAGCGAGGTGAGTGCGTGATGACCGACCTCTACATCCAGGACGTGACGCTGCGCGACGGCATGCACGCCATCGCCCACCGCTACACGGTCGACCAGGTGCGTACCATCGCCGCCGCGCTCGACGCGGCCGGTGTGGCGGCGGTCGAGGTGGCGCACGGCGACGGCCTGGCCGGTTCCAGCGTCAACTACGGGCACGGCGCCGCCGCCGACGCGGACTGGATCGCCGCCGCCGCCGAGGTGCTCACCACCGCGCGGCTCACCACGCTGCTGCTGCCGGGCATCGGCACCATCGCCGACCTGAAGGCGGCCAAGGCGCTCGGCGTGACCAGCGTCCGGATCGCCACGCACTGCACCGAGGCGGACATCTCCGCCCAGCACATCGCGTGGGCCCGGGAGAACGACATGGACGTCTCCGGGTTCCTGATGATGTCGCACCTCAACGACCCGGCCGGGCTGGCCGCGCAGGCCAAGCTGATGGAGTCGTACGGCGCGCACTGCGTCTACGTCACCGACTCCGGCGGGCGGCTGCTGATGTCGGACGTGGCGCAGCGCGTCGACGCGTACCGGCAGGTGTTGGAACCGGAGACGCAGATCGGCATCCACGCGCACCACAACCTGTCGCTGGGTGTGGCGAACAGCGTGCTCGCGGTCGAGCACGGCCGAATCCTCGGCGACGGCCCGCTCGGCTCGCCGTCCGGCCGGACCGTCCGGGTGGACGCGTCGCTGGCCGGCATGGGCGCCGGTGCGGGCAACGCGCCGCTGGAGGTCTTCGTCGCGGTCGCCGAGCTGCACGGCTGGAAGCACGGCTGCGACGTGTTCGCGCTGATGGACGCCGCCGACGACCTGGTCCGCCCGTTGCAGGACCGGCCGGTCCAGGTGGACCGGGAGACGCTCTCCCTGGGGTACGCGGGCGTCTACTCCAGCTTCCTGCGCCACGCCGAGCGGGCCTCGGCCAAGTACGGCGTGGACGTCCGCTCGATCCTGGTCGAGCTGGGCCGTCGCCGGATGGTCGGCGGCCAGGAGGACATGATCGTGGACGTGGCATTGGACCTGGCGGGCAAGGAGAACGTGAGCGCGAGGAGTGAGCCGGGCCTGCGAGCCCCGCAGTCGCGAACGAAAGGTGGCGCAGCATGATCGGGCCGGACATCGCCGGCATCGCGGAGAAGCTGGGTGCGGCGGCCGACGACGCCACCGCGATCCCGCAGCTCGCCGCCGAGACCGGCCTCGACGTCGACGCCGCGTACGCGGTGCAGACCGCGCTGGTGCAGCGCCGCCTCGACCGGGGTGAGCGGCTGGTCGGCCTCAAGATGGGGCTGACCAGCAAGGCCAAGATGGCGCAGGTGGGCGTGGACGAGGTGATCTGGGGCCGGCTGACCGACGTGATGCGGGTGCCGGACGGCGGCGGCGTCGACGTCGGCGACTTCATCCATCCCCGGGTCGAGCCGGAGGTGGCGTTCCTGCTGGACCGGCTGCCCGACCCGGGCGAACCGGTCGGCTCGTTCACCCGGGCCGTGCGCGCGGTCGCCCCGGCGATCGAGCTGATCGACTCCCGGTACGCGAACTTCACCTTCTCGCTGCCGGACGTGATCGCCGACAACACCTCGGCCGCCGCGTTCGTGGTCGGGCCGTGGTCGCCGGTGCCGGACGGGCTGGACAACCTCGGCGTGCTCCTGGAGATCGACGGGCGGGTGGCGCAGGTCGGCTCGACCGCCGCCATCCTCGGCGACCCGCGCCGCGCGCTGGACGAGGGCCTGCGGCTGGCCGGCCGGCACGGCGTACGGCTGCGCAAGGGCTGGGTGTTCCTGGCCGGCGCGGCCACCGCAGCGGTGCCGTTGCGCCCCGGCGCACACGTGCGCGCCACTGTGGAGAAGCTCGGTTCCGCCACGCTCAAGGCCCTGCCATGACGGCCCGCGTGGTGGCCGGTAAGGCCGTGCCGCGGGGCGCGTTCCCGCACGTCAAGGTGGCCGGCGGGTTCGTCTACGTCTCCGGTACGTCGTCGCGCCGGCCGGACAACACGTTCGCCGGGGTGTCGGTGGACGAGTTCGGCACCACCGACCTGGACATCCGGGAGCAGACCCGGGCCGTGGTCGAGAACATCCGCGACCTGCTCCGCTCGGTCGGCGCCGACCTGAGCGATCTGGTGCAGGTCACCAGCTACCTGGTCAACATGAACGACTTCGGTGGCTACAACGAGGTGTGGGCGGAGTTCTTCGACGTCACCGGGCCGACCCGGACCACAGTCGCCGTGCACCAGCTTCCGCACCCGCATCTGCTGATCGAGATGCAGGCAGTCGCCCTACTTCCGTCGGGAGGTTCCCATGAGTGAGATCGCCGAGCCGTTCAGCTTCTCCGGCTGGATCGGCGACAACCAGCACCTGCTCAAGCCGCCGGTGGGCAACAAGGAGATGCTGCCCGGCAGCGACGACTTCATCGTCATGGTGGTGGGCGGCCCGAACCAGCGCACGGACTTCCACGTCGACCCGTACGAGGAGTTCTTCTACCAGGTCAAGGGCAACATGCACATCAACCTGATGCTGCCCGAGGGTCCGCGTACGGTGCACGTGCGCGAGGGTCAGATGTGGATGCTGCCGCGCAACACGCCGCACTCGCCGCAGCGCCCCGAGGCCGGCTCGATCGGCATGGTGATCGAGCGGGTCCGCGAGGAGGGCACGCTGGAGAAGTTCCAGTGGTACTGCGGCGAGTGCCACCACAAGGTGCACGAGGTGGAGTTGCAGGTCCGCGACATCGCCGCCGACCTGCCCCCGGTCTTCGCCGCGTTCTACGCCGACGAGAAGGCCCGCACCTGCGACAACTGCGGCGCGCTGCACCCGGGCAAGGGCTGACGCGTGCCGGTCGTGGACGTGCACACGCACGTCGTACCGAAGGGGTGGCCGGACCTCGCCGCGGCGTGCGGCGGGTCCGGCTGGCCCTGGCTGCGGGTGGACTCCGAGCGCGCCGCCATGATCATGGTGGGGGAGACGGAGTTCCGCCCGATCGGCGCGCCGTGCTGGGACGCGCCGACGCGGCTGGCCGACATGGACGCCGACGGAGTGGACGTGCAGGTCGTCTCGCCCACCCCGGTGTTCTTCAGCTACGACCGCCCGGCCGACCAGGCGGTCAAGGTGGCCCGGATCTTCAACGACCTCACGCTGGAGGTCACCGCCGCGGACGGCGGCCGGCTGGTGCCGTTCTGCCAGGTGCCGTTGCAGGACCCGGACGCGGCCTGCGCCGAGCTGGACCGCTGCCTGTCGGCGGGGCACGCCGGCGTGGAGATCGGTAACCACGTCGGTGACCGGGATCTGGACGACGAGGGCATCGTGCAGTTCCTGACCCACTGCGCCGAGGTCGGCGCGCCGGTGTTCGTGCACCCGTGGGACATGCCCGGCGGCCCCCGGCTGGACCGGTGGATGGCGCGCTGGCTGACCGGGATGCCGGCCGAGACGCACCTGTCGGTGCTCGCGCTGATCCTCGGCGGCGTGTTCGACCGGGTGCCGGACACGCTGCGGATCTGCTTCGCGCACGGCGGCGGCAGCTTCCCGTTCTGGCTGGGCCGCGCCGACAACGCCTGGCACCGTCGCGGCGACCTGGTACGCGGCGCGTCCAGCGCACCGCCCAGCTCCTACGTCGACCGGTTCCACGTCGACTCCGTGGTCTTCGAACCGGCCGCGCTGCGGCTGCTGGTGGACACCATGGGCACCGAGCGGGTGCTGCTCGGCAGCGACTACCCGTACCCGCTGGGGGAGCGGCCGGTCGGCCAGGTGGTGCACCGCGCGGACTTCCTCACCGACGCGCAGCGGGACGCGCTGCTCGGCGGCAACGCGCTGCGGTTCCTCGGCCGCTGACGTCAGCCCGCCGGACGTGTCGCCCGGCCTCCGGGCCGCCGGACCGGCAGGATGGACGGCATGGCCGAGCCGCACGACCTGACCGCGCTGGAACAGGCCGCCGCGATCCGCCGGGGCGAGCTGTCCAGCCTGGAACTGGTCGAGCACCACCTGCGCCGGGTCGAGGCGCTCGGCGACACCGTCGGCGCGTTCGTCACCGTCACCGCCGACCGGGCCCTCGCCGCCGCCCGTGCCGCCGACGCGCTCGGGGCGGAGGAACGCGGCCCGCTGCACGGGGTGCCGACCGCGATCAAGGACCTCACGCTCACCGCCGGGGTGCGCACCACCTTCGGCTCGGCCGCCTTCGCCGACTTCGTCCCGCCGGTCGACGCCGACGTGGTCCGCCTCCTGGCCGATGCCGGCCTGGTCAGCCTCGGCAAGACCACCACCTCCGAACTCGGCTGCTCGCTCTACTCGGAAGGGCTGGTGGCGCCGCCGGCCCGGAACCCGTGGGACCTCGCGTACACCGCGGGCGGGTCCAGCGGCGGGGCGGCGGCAGCGGTCGCCGCCGGGCTCGTGCCGGTCGCGCAGGGCTCCGACGGTGGCGGCTCGCTACGCATCCCGGCCGCGCTCTGCGGTCTGGTCGGCTACAAGCCCAGCCGGGGCCTGGTCTCCGGCGGGCCGCTCGGCTTCGGCGGCTTCGGGCTGCCGGTGAACGGGCCGATCGGCCGTACCGTCGGCGACGTGGCCGCGCTGCTCGACGTGCTCGCCCGTCCGGTGCCCGGCGAGCCGTACCTGCCGCCGGCCGCGCCCGCCGGCGGGTACCTCGGCGTCACCCGCGCCGCCCGCGCCACCGGCCCCGGCCGGCTGCGCGTCGGCCGCTTCACCACGCCGATGCTCGCCGACGAACCGGTCCACCCGGACTGCGTCGCCGCCGTCGACCGGGCCTCCGCGCTGCTCACCGACGCCGGCCACGAGGTGGTCGACGTCCCCGCGCCGCTCGGCCGCGAGGCGTGGCCGCTGTTCGAGACCGTCTGGTACGCGCTGGCGGTCACCCCGGTCCCGGCCGGGCGCGAGGGCGACCTGCTGCCGCTGACCCGGTTCCTGCGCGAACGCGGCGAGGCGCTCGGCGCGGCCCGGCTGATGGCCGCGCTCGGCGAACTCCAGGCGCAGGTACGCCGTGGGATACGCCGTACCGCCGGGTGTGACCTGCTGCTCTGCCCGACGCTCGCGAGCCCGCAGGCGCCGGTCGGCGCGTTCGCCGCCCTCGAACCGGCGGCGGACTTCGACGGGCAGCGGCGCTTCTCGCCGTACTGTGCGGTCTTCAACGTCACGGGCGATCCGTCCGTTTCGCTGCCGGTCGGACGGACCGCCGGTGGGCTTCCGGTGGGGGTGCTGCTCACCGGCCGGTACGGCGACGACGCGACACTGCTCGCCACTGCCGCGCAACTGGAGCACCGGAGTGACGGATGGGATCAGCACCCCGCAATCTGGCGGGCCGCCGACTCCGCTAACGTGAACATCACAAGTGACGTGGGGCGCGACCGGTCCTGACCGGCCGTTCCGCACCATTCCTGGTCTCTCTTTCCGCCTGGGGGCGTTGGGATTGTCTGTTACCGAGACGTTGGTGGTCTTCGTCGGCATCCCGGCCGCCGCGGTGCTGCTGATCGCCGCCCTGGCGGCAGCCGGCAGCCGCGGCAGCGGTGGCGGCGCCAAGCGCTACCGGCCGGGCCGGCCCTTCGACTTCACTCCGGTCTGGTTCCTGGGCCGTCCGGAGCAGCTGGCCGACTCGGCCGGCACGGCGCTGGCCGCCGGGGCGCAGGCGCCGGCGTTGACCAGCCGCAAGCAGGAGCAGGCCGGCCGGGAGGCACCGGCCGGTGGAACCGGAGGCGCAAGTGACCGTTGGTGAAGCGCGGCCCACGACGGGGACGGGCACCCCGCCCGAGGTGCTGGACGGGCCGTTCTCGACCCGTCAGCTGCTCCGCATCGACGAGGCGCTGCGCCTCGCCGACCAGGGCACCGGCCTGGTCTTCTCGGTCTACGTCGGCGGCCTCGACGAGCCGATCCGGGAACACGCCGAGCGGCTGCACCGGCAGCTCGCCGAGCCGGACCGCTCGGTGCTGATCGCGGTGTCGCCCAACCAGCGGCAGCTCGAGATCGTCACCGGCAAGTACGCGCGCAAGCGCATCCCGGACACGTACGCCAAGCTGGCCGCGCTCTCCATGGTGGCCTCCTTCGGCGGCGGCGACCTGGCCGGCGGCATCATCCAGGGCCTCGACCAGCTCGCCAGCCACGCCGGCAAGGGCTGACCCGCCCGCACGCACGACGAAGCCCGGCCCGCGCACACGCGGGCCGGGCTTTCTCGTTCCCCGACGGCGCAGGGCCCACGACAGCGGCCGGGGCCGGCGCGGGCTGCCACCCGCGCCGGCCCCGGCCGGCGTGCCTCACTCAGGCGGTGCGCGCGTCCCGCTCCCGGGCCTTCAACGCGCGGACCACGCCGTCGCGGCCCTCGGCCACCAGCCGCCGCAGCGACGCCGGCCGGCCGTCCTGGGCCAGCCACGCGTCGGTGGCCGCGACGGTGTCCTCCTCGACCAGGTACGACGGGTAGGCGAGCTGGACGAACTCCTGCGCCGGCTCGCTGTCGCGCTGCGCCCACACCTGGTCCACCGTGGCGAAGTAGCGCTCCCGGTAGGGCGCGGTCAGCTCGACCTGCGCCGGGTGGGTGAAGCCCTGCAGCAGCGCCCGGTTGCGCCAGTTCGGCAGCGCGTCCGGGCCGGTGAGCAGCGCCCACACCGCGGCCTTGTTCTCGGCGGTCGGCACCAGCGCGTGCGCGTACGCGGCCTCCCGCTCGCCGCTCGCGGTACGGTCGGCGGCCAGCTCGGCGTCCACGTCGGCCGCGCCCGCGGCGCCGTTGGCGACGAGCGACTGGAGCACCGTCCACCGCAGCTCGGTGTCGACGGTCAGCCCCTCCGGCACCCCGTTGCCGTCGAGCCAGCCGCGCAGCGTGGCCAGGTCCTCGCCGGAGCGGGCCGACGAGGCGTACGCCCGGGCCCAGGCGAGCTGGAAGCCGCTGCCCGGCTCGGCCGCCGCGAGCGCGGTCCGCGCGGTACGCGCCAGGTCGGCCCAGCCCGTCGGCGCCCAGTCCGGGTCGGCGTAGAAGGTGAGCGCGGTGGTCGCCTGCCGCAGCGTGGCCGTGACCAGGTTGATGTCGGTCTCGGCGGTCAGCCCGGCCAGCACCAGCGCCACGTAGTCGCGGGCCGACAGCTCCGCGTCGCGGGTCATGTCCCAGGCGGCCGTCCAGCACAGTGCCCGGGCCAGCGACGAGTCGAAACCGGCGATGTGCTGCACCACGGTGGCCATCGACCGCTCGTCCAGCCGCAGCTTGGCGTACGTGAGGTCCTCGTCGTTGAGCAGCAGCACGTCGGCGGCCGGCTTGCCGTGCAACTCGGACAGCTCGGTCAGCTCGCCGGTCACGTCCGTCTCGACCAGCTCGCGGCGCACCAGCCGACCGTCGGTCAGGTCGTACAGGCCGACGCCGATGCGGTGGGTACGCAGCGTCGGGTAGCCGGCCGGCGCCTCCTGCCGGACCACGACCCGCTCGTACGTGCCGTCGGCGCCGATGGTCACCTCCGGGCGCAACGTGTTGACCTGCGCGGTCTCCAGCCACTGGGCGGCGAACTTGCGCAGCTCCCGGCCGGAGGCCGACTCCAGCTCGGACAGCAGGTCGTCGAAGGTGGCGTTGCCCCAGGCGTACTTGCCGAAGTAGGCGCGCAGGCCGGCCAGGAACGGCTCCTCGCCCACGTACGCGACGAGCTGCTTGAGCACGCTCGCGCCCTTGGCGTACGTGATGCCGTCGAAGTTGACCTCGACGGCCTCCAGGTCCGGCATCTCGCAGTAGACCGGGTGGGTGGAGGAGAGCTGGTCCTGCCGGTAGCCCCAGTTCTTGCGGATCGACAGGAACGTGGTCCAGGCGTCGGTGAAGCGGGTGGCGTGCGTGTTGCACCAGTGGCTGGCCCACTCGGCGAACGACTCGTTCAGCCACAGGTCGTTCCACCAGCGCATGGTGACCAGGTCACCGAACCACATGTGCGCCAGCTCGTGCAGGATCGTGTTGGCGCGCTGCTCGTACTCGAAGTCGGTGACCTGCGACCGGAAGATGTAGTGCGACTCGGCGTGCGTGACGCAGCCGAAGTTCTCCATCGCGCCGGCGTTGAAGTCCGGCACCCAGAGCTGGTCGTACTTGGGCAGCGGGTAGCGCACGCCGAACTTCTCGTGGAAGAAGTCGAAGCCCTGCGTGGTGATCAGGTGCAGGTCGTCGGCGTCCATGTGCGGGGCCATGCTGGCCCGGCAGAAGTAGCCCATGTCGATGCCGTCGTGGGTACGGCGCACCTCGTGGTACGGCCCGGCGCACAGCGCGGTGATGTAGGTGCTCATCCGCTCCGAGACGGTGAAGTGCACCGTCTTCAGGCCCTCACCGGCGGCCTCCTCGCGCTCCACCGGCATGTTCGACACGACCCGCCAGTGGTCCGGGACGGTGGCGTGCCAGGTGTAGACGCTCTTCAGGTCGGGCTGGTCGAAGCAGGCGTAGACCTTCTGCGCGTCGGCGGTCTCGAACTGGCTGTAGAGGTAGGTCTCGCCGTCCACCGGGTCGACGGTGCGGTGCAGGCCCTGCCCGCTGTTGGAGTAGCCGAAGTCGGCGTCGACCACCAGCACGTTCTCGGCGGCCAGGCCGTTGAGCGTGAGTCCCTTCTCGGCGGACCAGCCGGACAGGTCCACCGGCTCGCCGTTGAGCGTGGCCGACCGCACCGATTCGGCGGCTGTCTCGATGAACGTGGTCGCCCCCGGCTCGACACAGCGGAACCGGACCTCGGTCACCGAGCGGAACGTGCGACCGGTGGGCTGCACCGCGGTCGACAGGTCAAGGCTGATGTCGTACCCGGTCACCTCGAGCAGGCGGGCCCGCTCGGTCGCCTCGACCTGGGTCAGGTTGCGCACTCCCGGCACTGTTCGTCTCCATCCCACTCGTCTCGCCGCGCCCCGCGGCGCCGGTTCTGCCCGGCCGCTCGTGACGGCCCGTCGAGAACCGAGTCTTCCATGCACGGACCGCTCTCGGTGGTCGAGGTCACGCTCTCATTCCGGTACCGGGCGCCGGGGTGCGGGGTGAGGATCGGAGGTGACCGCGCCGGGTCCCCCGGCGCGACGATGTCGTGAAGGGAAAACACCGTGACCGAACGTGTCACCGCGGACATGTGGTTCGACCCGCTGTGCCCGTGGGCGTGGATCACCTCCCGTTGGCTGCTGGAGGTCGAGCAGGTCCGGGACGTGGACATCCGCTTCCACGTGATGAGCCTGTCCGTGCTCAACGACGGCCGGGAACTGCCGGAGGAGTACCGGGATCTGATGCGCGACGGCTGGGGCCCGGTGCGGGTGTGCATCGCCGTCGAGCAGGCGCACGGCGCCGAGGCGCTGGCGAAGCTCTACACCGCGATGGGCACCCGGATCCACCTCGGCAAGGAGGGCCTGGGCCGGGACATGCTGGTGGGCGCGCTCAACGACGTGGGCCTGGACCCGGCGCTCGCCGACGCGGCCGGGTCCACCCAGTACGACGAGGCGCTGCGGGCCAGCCACGAGGCGGGCATGCGGCCGGTCGGCACCGACGTGGGCACCCCGGTGATCCACGCCCCGGGTCCGGACGGCGGTCAGGTCGCCTTCTTCGGCCCGGTGATCACCCCGGCGCCGAAGGGCGAGGCGGCCGGCCGCCTCTGGGACGGCGTGCTGCTCGTCGCCGGCACCCCCGGCTTCTACGAGCTGAAGCGCACCCGGGAGCAGGGTCCGACCTTCGACTGAGCGCGGAACGTGACGCGCCCGAGCCCCGCGCCGCCCGTCACCGGGCCGGTGCGGGGCTCGTTTCACCGGGTGTCCCAGCCGACGGCCCGCGGGGCCGCAGCACGGCAGCTCCTGGAGGCGTTCCCATGGCCAAGCACCGCCGCATGTCCGACGACGCGCCGCAGCAGGCGACCGAGGACTCCGGTGCGACGTACTGGTCGGTGACCGAGAGCGACTGGCCGGCCGGCCCGGCCGAGGTGGCCGACCTGCTGGCCCCGCCGATCGTGGTCGGCGTGGCCCGGGTGGTGGCCACCTCGCGGATGACACCGCCCGGCGAGACCGTCCGGCCCGGCCGCGCGCCGTCGCGGTCCGGTGCCGCCGCCG
The DNA here is from genome assembly GCF_036902745.1 of Micromonospora sp. CPCC 205554. Classification (NCBI taxonomy): domain Bacteria; kingdom Bacillati; phylum Actinomycetota; class Actinomycetes; order Micromonosporales; family Micromonosporaceae; genus Micromonospora; species Micromonospora sp. CPCC 205554. The sequence goes on from NZ_JBAKHP010000029.1 coordinate 40,219, forward strand.
GCGCGACGACGGTACGCCTCAACGCCGGCTCCCGCCCCGCCCCGGTGGCCCGCCGCCCGGCCCCGGGCCGGCACCGCAACTCCACCGCCTGAGCCGTCCGGGGCCCGTCGCTATCACCTGGTGGTAAGCGGGTGAGTCCGGCGGCGGCACCGATCGGGGCCCGGGTAGCGTCAGCGGACATGACGGTCGTGCATCCGATCACCCGGGCCTGGATCACCACTGGCGGCACCGGCGCGCAGAACTACGACGAGTTCGCCGACGACGCGGAGATCACCTCCATCGTCGAGGCGAATCCGCACAGCGCCCTGGGCATCGAGATGCCCCACCGGGCGCCCGGCAGCCTCGGGAAGTCCTTCCTCGACGCGCTGCCCGACGCGGTGGCGCGCCTGGCCGAGGCGAAGGCGGACGGCAGCTACACGCCGGCCGAGCAGGTGGTGGTGCTCTACCGGATCAGCGCGCCGGGCGAGGAGAGCGCGTACGGGCTGTGGGCCATGGTCGACACCGACCAGATCTCCACCCGCGCCGACGAGCCGGGCCTGGTGATCCGCAACGAGGACGTGTTCATCGCCAAGGTGCGCGAGCGCGTCGCCCTGGCCGAGGCGCTCGGTCACCTGCTCTCGCCCGTACTCCTGCTCCAGACCGGCAAGGGTGACGAGCTGCACGCCGCGCTCGCGGCGGCGACCGACGCGGCCGGCGCGCCCGCCGCGACGGACGTCGACCAGTCCGGTCGTACGCACGCGATCTGGCTGCTCGGCCCGGGCCCGGCGCAGGACGAGCTGACCGCGCTGGCCGGCGGTGGGGAACTGGTGGTCGCGGACGGCAACCACCGCAGCCTGGCCGCGCAGACCGGCGGTTTCCCGCGCTTCCTCGCGGTGGTCACCACGCCCGCGTCGGTCGCCATCCAGCCCTACAACCGGCTGGTCAGCGAGCTGACCACCACGCCGGACGAGCTGCTCGACCGGCTGCGCGCGGCGGGCGCGGAGATCACCCCGGCGGACGGGCCGGTCGACGTCCCGGCCACCGGCGGCGTCGTGCACCTCCATCTCGGCGGCCGGGGGTACGCGGTGACGCTGCCGCACGTCGGCGCCGCCCGGCTGGAGAACCTCGACCACGCGCTCGTCGAGCGCCTGCTGCTGCGCGACGCGCTGGGCCTCGACCCGGGCGACAAACGGATCACGTACGTGGGCGGCGACTACCCGGCGAGCTGGCTCGTCGGTGAGGTCGACGCCGGCCGGGCCGAGCTGGCGGTGCTCGTCGCGCCGGTGACGGTCGACGACTTCGTCGCGGTGAACCTGGCCCGGGAGAAGATGCCGCGCAAGAGCACCTGGTTCACCCCGAAGGCGCGGGCCGGCCTGGTCGTGGCCGAGCTGCCGCACTGACCGTGTGACGAATCCGCCTCCGGGCCGCCGCCCGCGCGCCGACCCGGAGGCGGGCCTGTCAGACTGCGCGGTATGCGCGTCTACCTGGGATCCGACCACGCCGGTTTCGAGTTGAAGGTGCACCTCGCCAACCACCTGGCCAAGCAGGGCTACGAGGTGGTCGACGTGGGACCGCACGTCTTCGACCCGGACGACGACTACCCGGCCTTCTGCCTGCACACCGGTGACCGGGTGGTCGGTGACCCGGGCAGCCTCGGCGTGGTGATCGGCGGCTCCGGCAACGGCGAGCAGATCGCCTCGAACAAGGTCGCGGGCGTCCGGGCGGCGCTCGCCTGGAACGTCGACACCGCCCAGCTCGCCCGCGAGCACAACGACGCCAACATCGTCGCGATCGGCGCCCGGCAGCACACGCTCGACGAGGCCACCGCGCTCGTCGAGGCGTTCCTCACCACGCCGTTCTCCGGCAACCCGCGGCACAGCCGGCGCATCGAGCAGGTGGCCGCCTACGAGCAGAGCCGCCGCCTGCCCGAGCTGCCCGCCTGAGCGGACACGTCCGGGCTCACCGCCCGTTGCGGGGCAGTTCCTCGCGCGGCACCCAGTTGCGGCGGATGAGCACCACCCGCTGTTCGGCCTCGGCGAGGTCGTCCTCGGTGGGGCGGGCCGCGTCCCGTGCCCGCAGCGCAGCCGTCACGCTCACCTGCGACGAGCCGGAGCCGACCAGCCCGCGCAGCCCGCGCTCGCCCTCCTCGGCGGGCGCGGCGGCGCGGCGTCCCCGGTGCTCCGACTCGCCCGGCCGGCCACCGCGCGCGGGCCGGGGCGTCACGTCGTCGTGTACGGGGGCGGTGCTGGCAGTGGTCCCGCCGGCGCCGGGGTCGTCGGCCGGGGTGCCGGCCTCGCCGTGATGCCGCAGCCGTCGTCGCCGTCGCTCCGCCTCACCCATCCCCCGACCGTACCGCCCCCGACCCACCCGCGCCCGGGGTCGACGGGGAGAGGGCGGGCGGGGTGGGGACGGTCAGAAGACCTCCATGGGGGAGGGGGTGCGGTGCCAGGTGAAGGCGGGCGTCAACGCGGTCAGCGTGTGCGGGATCAGCTCCTGGACGCGGCCGGCGGCGGCCAGCGCGTACGGGTTCGCGCCGCCGAGGTACAGCTCGCCGAGCGCGCGTACGTCACACGCCAGCCCGGCCGCAGCCGTGGTGGGCGTGCACTGCGCGCCGTCGCGCCCGCCGACCAGCCGCCAGCGGCCGGTGTTCTCCTTCAACAGCTCGTCGGTGACCTCGATCACCACGTCCACGTCGGCGGCGTAGCGCCGGGCGGCCAGCGCGGCCGGCACGTCCACCACCCGTACCCAGAGCGCGTCGGCGAGCTGCGGGGAGAGCTGGCGGGGTTCGTCCACCAGCCGCAGCAGCGGCTCGTCCAGGGCCGCGATCGGGAACGACAGCCGGCGGGTCAGGTCGACCGAGAGCAGCAATCGCCACAGCGCCGTGTACGCCTCGGGCGACGCCGCCACCACCTCGCCGACCTGCACCTCGGCCTGCGGCCCGGTGGCCGACGAGCTGTCCTTCGTCCGGTAGAGCGCGTACCCGTCGAGGCCGTCGGCGCCCTCGTGCAGCAGCACCCGGCGCTCGGTGGCGCCGCCCCGGTGCGCCTTGAGGTCCGCCAGCACGTACGACCACCAGCGTTCGTCGCGCCGGGACCAGCCGGGACGCTCGGCGCGGACCTGCTCGTACAGCCGGGCCAGCTCGTCCCGGTGCGCGTCCGGACGGTCCAGTCGCAGCCTGCCCTCGGCGGGCGCCGGGGCGGGCAGGCGCAGGCCGGTGGTGTCCACGGACAGCACGTAGCGCGGGGCCGCCGACCCGTAGCCGAAGCGGGGGTAGATGCGTCCCTCGCTGGCCCAGAGCACCGCGATCGGTTCCCGGCCGGCGTCGCGGACGTCCCGCAGCTGGCGCCGCATCAGCGTGGTGAGCAGGCCGCGCCGCCGGTGCGTCGGCGCGACCGCGACCATCGTCACGTGCGCGGCCGGCACGTCCGCGCCCGGCACCGCGAGCTCGCGGCTGAAGGCGGCGGCGTGGGCCACCGCCGTGCCGCCGTCGCGGACCAGCAGCGACCGGTCCGGCTCGAAGATCGGGCGTTCCAGCGCCTGCACCTCGGGGTCGAGATCGCCGTGGAAGGCCAGCGCCAGCAGCGCCGCGATGTCGTCGAAGTCCTCGGCCCGGGATGTCAGCACGTCAGTCACGGCACGTGTGTATCGCACCGCGACGGGGGTCGGCACCCTATTTGCGGGCTGGCTACCCTCGGAACGGAGGCCGGTACCGGTCGAGGGGGAGGACGGAAGATGGCGGACCAGACACAGCCGTGGGCCGAGCGCACCGTGGAGGTGCCGCCCCAGCCGGGGGTGGTGCCCCCGCAGCGGGACGCGTTCCAGCGCGGGGTGGCGGCGGTCGGTCAGCCGCGCCCGTCGCGTACGCCGCGCACCGAGCAGTTCCCCACCGTCGAGCAGCACGGCGACTGGGCGGCGGAGCCGGCGCCGCGCCGGCCGATGAGCTGGCACCTGGCCCAGGCGCGCAAGGGCGGCGAGCTGAGCGCCGCCGGGGCGCTGTTCGCGTTCGTGTGCTGGGGCATCTGGGCGATCTCCGGCCGGGGCAACCTGGTCGCGCCGCTGCTCACGTTCGTGCTCAGCCTGCTCACCGCGGTCGGCCTGTTCGCGCTGGCCCGGCTGCTCGGCCGGCTGATCCTGGAGCGGCAGTTCGGCCGGGTGCGCCGCAGCGCCAAGGGCGCCCACCTCGTCACCGCGTTGTTCCTGGTCGGCGTCGGTGTGGCGTATCTGCAGCAGACCGAGTGGGTGGTCTCCGCCTGGAACTGGGTGACCGGCAACTGAGCCGATCGGTCGTCCGTCCGGTACGCGCCGGACGGACGACCCGGGGCGCCGCCGTCAGAAGGTCGTCGGGGCGCCGGCCGTCCGGCAGGCGGCGTTGATGTCCTTGCTGGCCTTCTCCATGGCGGGGTTGTCGGCGGCGGTGCCCGGGTCGGCGGCCGAGCCCGCCTTGCCGGCCTCCGCGCCGAACTCCTTCAGGGCGGTGGCCGCCTTGCCGTCGCCGGCGGTCCCGGCCAGCTTGGTCACCCGGTCGCCGAGTTCGGTCAGGATCGCGCCGGTCTGCTTCGTCAGGTCGCCGCCCCCCTGCACGACGGCCATGAGCTTCGTCCGCATGTCCTTGTTGATCTTCTCTGCGGCGGTGCAGAGGTCCTTGTCACTCACGGCGGCGGCCGACGGCGAGGGAGCCGCCGTGGAGGGGACGGCGGAGGCCGAGGTGGCCGCCGGCCCGGCCGTGGTCGAGGGCTTCTCGTCACCGCACGCGGCGAGGCCCAGCACGGCGCAGGTCAGGAGGATCGGGAAGATCCGGTTGGTTTTCACGCCTGCGCACGCTAGCCGACGGCCGTCATTGATCAAACTCGGTTTGCCCGGGCCGGCCCCGGGATGCGCGGGCGGGCGGCATCCGTGCCGCCCGCCCGCGTGCCCGGCCGCGGTACGCCGCGACACCGGTCGTCGCTCCACCAGGACCGTACTGCCTTACCCCGCCCCACGGGCTTCATCCGTCGCCCGTTGGGCTGAGCGGTCACCGCTGCTCGTCGGCCTTCGGCGACGCGACGCGGGCCGCCGGGTCCTCGACGCCCGGCTCGCCGCCACCGGGCGCCACCATTCCGTCGTAGTTGTAGACCACGCCGTCGTCGCCGTGCTGCTTGGTGGTCCGGATGTAGCGGTGGATCATGCCGTCGATCTCGATCTCCACCAGGGCCTTGCCGTCCGTGTCCTGGCTGCTGCCGTCGCGGGGACCGCCGACCAGGTACGCCTTCGTGTTCGTCTCCATGTGCCCGCCCTACCCCCGTCCGGGCCGCCGGAAACGGCCGGGCCGGCGACCGCCCACCGCCGTGAGCGGCCGTTCAGCGAGCCGGGGCGTGCTTCCGGCGCACCGGACCCGCCCGGCCGTCGTGCCGGCCCGGCGTCGCGGAGCAGCATGACGGCATGGGCGCGTATCGATCAGCGTACGAGCGGAGCATCGCCGACCCGGCCGGCTTCTGGCGGGACGCGGCGGCCGACATCGACTGGGTCGTCCCGCCGGAGCGCATCCTCGACGACTCGGCGGCGCCGCTGTACCGCTGGTTCCCCGACGGGGTGCTGAACACCTGCCACAACGCGCTGGACCGGCACGTCGCCGCCGGGCGTGGTGACCAGGCCGCGCTGATCCACGACAGCCCGGTGACCGGCACGGTCCGCACCCTCACCTACGCCGAACTGCTCGCCGAGACCGCTCGGTTCGCCGGTGCGCTGCGCCGTCTCGGCGTCGGCCGGGGCGACCGGGTGCTGCTCTACCTGGCGATGGTCCCGGAGGCGGTGGTCGCCATGCTGGCGTGCGCCCGGATCGGCGCGGTGCACTCCGTGGTGTTCGGCGGGTTCGCCGCGCACGAACTGGCCGTCCGGATCGACGACGCGCGGCCGAAGGTGGTGGTGGCCACCTCCTGCGGCATCGAGGCCGACCGGGTGGTGCCGTACCACCCGATCCTCGCCGCCGCGCTCGACGAGGCCGCGCACGCGCCGGAGCGCTGCGTGGTGGTGCAGCGCCCGCAGGAGCCGGCCCCGCTCGTGCCCGGCCGCGACCTCACCTGGGACGAGGTGATGGCGGACGCGGAACCGGTGCCGTGCGAGCCGGTGGCCGCCACGGACCCGCTCTACGTCCTCTACACCTCCGGCACCACCGGCCGGCCCAAGGGCGTGGTGCGGGACAACGGCGGGCACGCGGTGGCGCTGCGCTGGTCGATGCGCAACGTCTACGGCATCGAGCCGGGCGAGGTCTTCTGGGCCGCCTCCGACGTGGGCTGGGTGGTCGGCCACTCCTACATCGTGTACGCGCCGCTGCTCACCGGCGCGACCACTGTGCTCTACGAAGGCAAGCCGGTCGGCACCCCCGACGCCGGGGCGTTCTGGCGGGTCGCCGCCGAGCACCGGGTGGCCGCGCTGTTCACCGCGCCCACCGCGATCCGGGCGATCCGCCGCCAGGACCCGGACGGCGCGCACATCACCCGGTACGACCTGGGCGCGCTGCGCACCCTCTTCCTCGCCGGTGAGCGGCTGGACCCGGACACCTGGGCCTGGGCGGGGGCGCGGCTCGGCGTACCCGTGGTGGACAACTGGTGGCAGACGGAGACCGGCTGGCCGGTGGCGGCCAACCCGCGCGGCCTGGAGCCGCTGCCGATCAAGCCCGGGTCGCCGTCGGTGCCGGTGCCCGGCTACGACGTGCGCGTGGTCGACGGCGCGGGCCGGGACGTGCCGCCGGGCGCGGACGGCTCGATCGTGATCCGGCTGCCGCTGCCGCCCGGCTGCCTGCCCACGCTCTGGGGCGACGACGAGCGGTTCGTCCGCTCCTACCTGTCCAGGTTCCCCGGCCACTACCTGACCGGTGACGGCGGCCGGTTCGACGAGGACGGCTACCTGTACGTGATGGGCCGCACCGACGACGTCATCAACGTGGCCGGCCACCGCCTGTCCACCGGCGCGATGGAGGAGGTCCTGGCGACGCACCCGGCGGTGGCCGAGTGCGCGGTGATCGGGGTGGCCGACGCGCTGAAGGGGCAGGTGCCCAGCGGGTACGTGGTGCTCAAGGCCGGCGCCGACGTGGACCCGGACGCGCTCGCCGCCGAGCTGGTCGCGCTGGTCCGGCAGCGGATCGGCCCGGTGGCCGCGTTCCGCCGGGTGACAGTGGTGCCGGCGCTGCCGAAGACCCGCTCCGGGAAGATCCTGCGGCGCACCATGCGGGGCCTGGTGGAGGGGCGCGACGAGCCGGTTCCGGCGACCATCGACGACCCGGGCGCGCTCGCCGTCTTCCGTGACCTCGGCACCCCGAACTGACGCGACCCGGAACGGTCCCGGCAGGACGAGCCGGGCGGGCTGACGCGGTCCCCGGCCGGACTCCACCGGCCGGGGACCGCCTGCGGTCAGCGCCGGACCGGGTTGCCGGCGGCGTAGTCGCGGGCGACCCGCACGAGTTCCACCAGGCCGCCGGCGTACTCCTGCGCCTCGGCGTGCGCCTCGTCGAACGGCGGCTGGAAGCCGACGCCCTCCCACCGGCCGGTGGCCTCGTTCCACCTGTCGTTGCCGACTTCGAAGTCCCAGGCGAAGATGCCCAGCTCGTAGTAGAGCTGGTCGGCCGAGTTGCCGGCCGCCGAGTAGAGCACGTCGGCGACCGGGCCGGTCTGCGACGGCCAGGTGACGGTGCCGCGCTCGGCCGCGATCGCGCCGACGATGCGCCGCGCGCTGCCCAGGAACAGCGTCGACTCGTCGATCGACGGGCGCGGCAGCGTCACCCGCCCGTCGGCCTTGTACGCCCCGGGCGGCCACATGAAGTAGCCGCCGTACGAGTGCACGTTCATCGCGAACTTGATGTTCGGATGGGCCTTGGCCAGGTCGATCACGTTGCGGCTCTCCGGCTCGGACAGTTCCGCAGTGCCCGCGTAGTTGCCGGACAGACAGTTCGTGCTCGCGCCCACGTACCCGTCGAACAGGGAGCCGACGGTGTAGTTGCGGTTGACGTCGACGCCCCAGCTGGTGCGGTACTTCGGGTCGCGGGCGGCCCCGGTGCAGTGGTTGACCAGGTTCTTGCGCTGGAAGTTGTAGTCGTGGAACGAGTAGTTCGCGCCGTCCGGGTTGACGGTCGGGACGACGAACACGTCCACCTGCTCCAGCAGCTTGCGAGTCGCCGCGTCGGTTCGCGCGTTCGCCAGCAGCCGCTCGGCGAACTCCAGCGTCACGAGCGGGGTGGCCCACTCGCGGGCGTGCTCCTGCGAGTACGCCAGCACGCCGATCCGGGAGCCGTCGCGGTGCTTGCCGATCCGCAGCGCCTGCACCGTCCACGGCCGGGCCGGCACCTCGGTGCCCTGCAACCCGTCGTCGAGGCGTACCGGCCCGGTGACCGGCATCGGCAGGCCGGCCGAGCCGTCCTCCACTGTGGCCCGGAAGCGGGCGCCCCGCGGGGCGTTGATCAGGGCGGCGACGTCGTCGGTGGTGCTCGTGACCTTGCCCGCGCGGTCGGTGGCCAGCGAGACGGTGAGCACCCGGTCCCGGTAGCGCATGCTCAGCGGCCGGTTCGGCCGGCCCGGGTCGACGGTGCGCACCTGTACGCCGTTCATGCCCTGGTCACCGAAGCGGACCGACTCGACCACGACGGCGGCGGCCGCCGGGTCGCCCAGGTAGGCGGCGGCGTTGCGGCGGTAGCCCTGGGTCTTGTTCGGCAGGTCGATCACGTCGACCAGGTCGCGGTACTGGCGGCCGAGCCGGGCGATGCGCGCCTCGATGTCCACGGGCGTCAGGTACGCGTCGATGAAGTCCTTCTGGTAGCCGGCCGGCTGCGGCGGCGGGGTCGCGTTCGGCCAGAGCGACGGCGTCACCGGACGGCTCGTGCCGCCCAGCGTGGAGGTGGCGGTGAGCTGCACCGGCCGGCTCGGCACCGGCTGCGGCAGCGCGTAGTGGTACTGGTACTCGCCCGAGTCCTCGAAGCGGTACAGCGGGAAGGATCCGGTGGCGCCGTCGGCGGTCCGCCAGGTGACAGTGATCTCGACGTCCGGGTCGTCGGTGGCGGTGGTGGCGACCTGGGCCTGGAGGAACGTCCGGCCGCCGGTGGTCCACCAGTACGCCTGGAGGAACTGGAGCGTGTCGACAGCGGCGGCGCCGCTCGTACGCAGCCCGGCGCGGGTGCGGTCCTGTGCGGCGCGGCGGCTCTCGGCCAGGTGCCGGGCCCCGTCGTCGGCGCGCTGCACCACCTGTACGGCGGTGGCCCCCTGCCGGGTGAGGTCGGCGAGCTGCCGTCCGGTGAGGACCAGGTCGGCGATCAACGCGCCGTCGCGGGAGCGGGGACGGTTGGCCAGGTCGGCGCCACCGGCGACCAGGCGGTCGAGCTGCGCCCGGTCGGCGAGTTGCACGCGGACCAGAGCGGTCTCGGTGGGGGCGAGCGTGATCGCGGGGGAGGGCGGTGCGGCGGCGCCCGGCCCGGGATGGGCCAGCGCCGCGGCGATCAGGATGCTGGTGGTGGCGAGTGCGGTCCACCGTCGTCGGACGAACACGGGGCCTCCTGACGAACGTCGATCTCTCTGCCGTTCACACCAGCCGAGGCATCGATCGCTGTCAAGCTCACTTCCGGTCAGCCGGCGAACCGGTACAGCCGGAACTCCTTGTCCGCGCCGCAGACCAGCATCTCGGTGTTCCACGAGCACGACTCGCTGCGGATCTGCTTGAGCTGCCCCATCTCGACCGGCTTGCCGTCCACCGCCGTCCCGGCGAGGACGCGGTCGTCCTCGTACGCGCTCGGCGCCTCGGAGAAGATCAGCAGGTTGCCGGCGTCCAGCCGGACCGCCACTCCGTCCCGGTCGCGCAGCACCGCCGTGCCGTCCGGCGCGAACAGCGTCACCGCGTCCGGCGAGTCCCGCCCGGCCAGCACGTGCTCACCGACCGGCACGAGCGACTCGGCGCGCGGCGCCGCCCACTGCCGGGTGCCCTCACCCTCGGTCGCCGCCACCACCCGGGTGTCGTCGGCGCCGCCGCCGGGCGTCTCCAGCAGACACACGCGGCGTTCCCCGCAGGTGACGAGATCCTTCACCCGGCCGCCCTGCTCCGGCGCCTCGTACAGCACGCTCGGCGTGCCGAGGCTACCCAGGTCGTACGCGAGCAGCCGCAGGCCACGATCGTTCTCCGCCACGTACAGCCGGTCGTCGCGGGCGGCCATCGGATCGTCGAGGCCGGCCATGTTGCCCCGCTCCTTGAGGACCTTGCCGCTGCGCATGTCCAGGACCCGGACCGACCGGTCCGCGCCGACCTGCACGAGCCGGTCCGCCTTCCCCGCCCACGGGGCGAGCGGCGAGCCCTCGGCGTTCCCGGGCCCGTCCAGCGCCGCGCCGGTGCCGACCGGCACCACCTTCGTGCGCGCGTCGCCGTACTCGGTGCGCGGATTGCGCTGCTCCCACCGCTGCCTGCCGTCGTCCAGCCGCAGCCCGACCAGGCGCTCGCCGGTGCGGTCCAGCCGGACCACCGTGTCGGGTCCGAGGTACAGGGTGTCGTCGCGGCCGACGTCGGTCCGCCAGCGCTGCTCGCCGGAGTCGCCGTCGAGCACCGCGAGCACGCGCGGGGTGTCGCTGCCGGTGGCGTCGCCGAGGACGAGCAGCCCGTCGGGCAGCGCCCGGATCCCCGCCCACCGCTGCGCGCTCGCGTCGGTCCGCTGCTCCCAGACCGTCTTCCCGGTGGCCGCCTCGACGGCCGTCACGTGGAGATGGTCGTCGGGCAGCGAACGGACCAGGTAGGCGCGTTCCCCGAGCGTCGCGGTGAACATCTGATCCGGCCGCGTGTCACCGGCGGCCACCGTCGTCACCAGCTCGGCGGTGTGGAAGTCCAGCGCCGGGTGCCGGTCCCGGAACACCCAGAGCAGCACCGCCGCCGCCACGGCGACGACCACGAGACCCGCGCCGAGCGCGACCCACCGGCCGCGCCGTGGCCCGCCGCCGCCGGGCCGGGCACCGCCCGGCGCGGGGGAGAAGGGCGCCCCGGGTACGCCGGGCTGCCAGCCGCCGCCGGGCGAGGGCGGCGGCATCCCGGGTACGCCGGGTCCGGCGTGGTGCGCGGCGGGCACTGCCCCCGGCGGCACGAAACCGGGGGCGGCCGGAGTGCCGTCGTACCTCGGGTGCGGAACCGGGCCTCCGGCGAGCGGCGTGCTGTCGTACCTCGTGGGGGACGTCGGTGGGACGGGCCCGTCGGCGACCAGCGTGCCGTGCGGACCGGCGGGCGCCGCGTCCGCTCCGCCGAGCGGTGCGGTCGGGTTCGGCATCGCCGCGGGGACCGTTGCCGCGCCGGCGTCCGCAGCCGGCGCGGGCCGGGTGGGCGCGGGTCCGGTCGACTCGGGCCAGGTCGGCGCGGGCGGTGCCGACGCCGGGTGGGCGGGCACGGCGGGACGGCCGGACCGCCGGGGCAGCGGCAGGTCGGTGAGCGCGCCCTCGGCGACCGGCATCTCCGGCTGTTCCAGCACCGTCGGCGCGATGCCCAGCTCGGCGTGCAGCAGCCGGGCCACGAGCGGCACCCGCGTCGACCCGCCGACCAGGAACAGGCCGGAGAGCTGCTCGGGGCGCAGCCCGGCGGCGGCGGTCACCTCCCGGGTCTCCGTCACCGCCCGGGCCAGCAGCGGTGCGGCCAGGCGTTCGAAGTCCTCCCGGGACAGCGGGACCGCCGCCTCCACCCCCGGCACGGCCACCGGCGCCACCATGGCCCGGGACAGCATCTCCTTGGCGCCGCGCACGTTGTCCCAGAGCTGCTGGCGGTCCCGCCGCTCGGCGGTGGTCGCCGGGTCGGTCAGCCGCGCCCACTCGCGCGGATGGGCCGGGCCGACCAGCTCGCCGAGCCGCCCGAGCAGGGCCGCGTCCAGGTCGAGCCCGCCGAGGTCCGGGATCCCGCCGGTGGCGACCAGCTGGAAGCCGGAGTCGCCCCACGGGTCGGCGCCCTCGTTGCGCAGCACCGCCACGTCGAGCGTGCCGCCGCCGAAGTCGAACACCGCCACCGCACCGCCCACCGGCACCGGCCGGCGCAGCACCTGCGTGAAGTAGCGCGCGGCGGCCACCGGCTCGCGCAGCAGGCGGGTGCCGGGCGCGATCGGCCCGGCCATCGTGTGCTCGGCCGCGGCCGGCCAGCCGGCGAGTTCCAGCGCGTCGTGCAGCACCTGACGGCGGGCCGGCGTCCATGCCGCCGGGTGGGTGACCACCGCCGGGGGCAGCATCCCGACCGCCGCCACCGCCGCGTCCGCGACCGCGCGCAGCGTCGCGGCCAGCAGCTCCGCCGGCCGGTACGCCCGCCCGCCCAGCTCCACCGTCTCCTCGTCGACCCGGCGCTTCGGGTTCGGCTCGTAGCCGGCCGGGTCGGCCTGGGCCAGGCGCTGCGCGTCCCGCCCGACGTGCAGGTGACCGTCCGCGTCGGCGTGGACGCCGGACGGCAGGATCGGGTGGCCGTCGACGAGGACCGGCCGGGTCCGCCCGTCGGGCCAGCGAAGCACCGCCACGGTGTTCGAGGTGCCGAGGTCCACGCCGAGGGCGAAACCGTCCTGCTGGCCTGCCATCCGCGGCTACCTCCACCACCCGACGAGGATGTCCGGCCCGCATCGTACGCAGCCCGCGCCGCCGCGCCGCCCACCCGGCCCGGGAATGGACTGGCCGGTACGGCCCCCGGCCGCATACCGTCGCCGTCATGAGGTGATCTCCGTCAACGTGGGCCGACCGCAACCGAACCCGTGGAAGGGGATCGGGGCCACCGGCATCGACAAGCGGCCCGTGGACGGTCGCGTCGCCGTCACCGCGCCCGGCCCCAAGGGCACCGGCGACGTCGGGCTCGCCGGTGACCGGGTCTACGACGTGGCCCACCACGGCGGCACCGACCAGGCGGTCTACGCGTACGCGCGGGAGGACCTCGACCACTGGGAGGCCGAGCTGGGCCGCCCGCTCGCCGACGGCAGCTTCGGCGAGAACCTGACCACCACCGGGCTGGACGTCAACGGCGCGCTGATCGGCGAGCGGTGGCGGATCGGGCCGGAACTGGTGCTGGAGGTCTCCTGCCCGCGCATCCCGTGCGGCACGTTCCAGGGTTGGCTGGGCGAACGCGGCTGGATCAAGCGGTTCACCGAGGAGGTACGGCCCGGCGCGTACCTGCGGGTGGTCACGCCGGGCAGCGTCGGCGCCGGAGACCCGGTCGAGGTCGTGCACCGGCCGGACCACGACGTGACGGTGGCGCTGGTGTTCCGGGCCACGACACTGGAGACGGAGCTGCTGCCCCGGCTGCTGGTCGCCGACGCGCTCCCCGAGGAGGACATGGCGCGGATCCGCCGCCGCTTGACCTGAACCGCACTTCAGGTCGGACGCTTCCCGTTGTGCTGAACTCCGTACTCGACGAGGCGTACGAGCGCGTACGCCACACCGGTCCCGAGCGCGACGGGTGGCTGTCCAACCACGTGCCGATGGCGGCCGAGGCGCTGGTGCGCCACGGCCACGGGCGGGCCGTGCACCGCTGGATCGACGCGTACTCCGACCGGCTGGAGGAACGCCCGCGCGGCATCCGGCGCATCGCCGCCGACGAGTGGCGTGACCCGCTCGGCGACCCGGTGCGTACCGGCGACTGGCTCGACTTCTTCGACCGCGAGCTGGCCGGCGAGCCGTGGCGCGACGTGCTGGCCCGCTGGTGGCCGCGCCTGCTGCCGGGCATCGCCGCCGGGGCCACCCACGGCGTCATCCGCGTCGGGCACGCCGTGCGCGCGCTGCTCGACGCCGAGACCGCACCGCGCGTGACCGAACTCGGCCAGGGGCTCGCCTACTGGGCCGCCCGCTGGCAGCCGCTCGCCCCGCCCGGCGCCGGACCGTACCCCGGAACCGACGCCCGGTCCGCGCTCGACGCGGTGCCGCGCGTACCCGATCAGCGGTTCGGCATCCGGTCCCGCCTGGCGCAGCTGGCCGACCTGGACCGGTGGCCGGCCGCCGCGGCGGCCGTGCCCGGCGACGCCGCAGACGACGTGGCCACCCGGCTCGGCGCGGTCGTCGACGCCGCGGTGATCCGGCACGGCACCCACGGGTACGCCAGCCCCGTGATGCTCGTGCACGCCGCCACCGCGCCGAACGCCGTCCTGCGTACCCTGCCGGCCCTGCCGACGTCGCTGTGGCACCCGGGCCTGGCCGCCGCCTGGGCGGCGACCGCCGCCGTCACCGCGGCCTACGCCCCGGCCGAGGCCCGTGCCCTCCCGCCGGCCGCCGCGCCGGAACCCGACGAGGTCATGGCGCGGGCGCTGGACACCGGGGACGCGCACGCGATCAAATTCATCGACACCCTGAGCGACGCGTACGCCCGCAGCGGCGACCCGGCCCTGCTCGCCGTGGCCGCCCGATCCGTCGAGCAGATCGCCGCCGACTGAACACGTGGAGGGCTGATGACACCCGACGACGAGGCGTTCCTGCGCCGCGCCGTGGAACTCGCCGACCGGGCCGGCGCGTCCGGCGAGCGACCGTTCGCGTCGCTGCTCGTCGGCGCGGACGGCACCGTCCTGGTCGAGGACCACAACACGGTGGTCTCCGACAAGGACGTCACCGCGCACCCGGAGCTGAAGCTGGCCCGCTGGGCCGCCCGGCAGCTCGCCCCCGAGGCGGCGGTCGCCACCACCATGTACACCAGTTGCCAGCCCTGCCCGATGTGCACCGTTGCGATCAACGCGTCCGGCCTCGGCCGGGTCGTGTACGCGCTGTCCACCGAGCAGTTCGAACAGGTCAAGCCGGCCACGCCCGCGCCGCGCCCGGTGCGGTACGACGGGCCGGCGCTGTTCGACGAGGCACGCCGGCCGATCGAGGACCACTACTAGGCCGTCGGCACCGATCGGTTGACAGCGTTCCGCCGGATACCGACACTCACTGCCCGGCCCCTGGCGCCGGCCGCGGGGGGCGAGCACGGGTGGAGATGGTCGTGTCAGAGGCATCGGTGGAGGTTCCACAGCGGAGCACCCGATCGAGGGGTCTGATGCCCGTCGGCGTCGGCGCGGCCCTGCTCGGTCATGCGGTCGTCGCGGCCGCTGTCCCCATCGTCATCTGGTGGATGGGCGGCTACAGCGACGTGGACCTGGAAGCCGGGGGCAGGTTCGCCGTCAACTTCGAGGCGGTACGCACGTTCGTGCTCGCCCACGCCGCTCTCGGGCTCACGATTCTGGTGGCCTCCCTGAGCCTGGCCTTCTTCCGGCGGCGGCTGAGCCTGGGGTTGCTGATCGGGTGGGCAGGCGGCTGGCTGCTGAACGTCGTCGCCCTACGTCTCGACATGGCCGTGTGGTGGCCACCGCTGCTGCAGGGCGACGCCCTGACCGAGATCTGGCAGTGGTAGAACCGTGATCCCATTCGGGCCGAGCGGGACGGGATGGTGGTCACGCTCACCCATCCGGCGTACGGGTCGAGACTGAGCGTCACGCAGTCCGCGCCCGGCGGGTTCCGCGCCGCCACGATCACCGGCACCCTGCTCGGCGCCGCCGCCGGTGCGGCGCTGTTCCGGGAGGTGGCGCGGAGTCGTCCTCCCGTACCCCTGCTGGTCGGCACGCTCGACCGCGAACACCCGACCAGCCTGATCCGGTCCAGCGTGACCTGGAGGCCGTGACCGAGGCATGAGGAGTCGGTCGTCGGGCGGTGAGACTCGGTTAGGCTGCCGGATCGCCGCCCAGCAGAGGACCAGCATGCAGCCGATGACATTCAGCCGCACGATCTCCGCACCGCCGGAGAAGGTGTGGCGGCGCCTCACCGACGTCGCGAGGTATCCGGCGCTGCTGACCAAGGTCGACGCGACCGAGCTGCTCCACCACCAGACGTTCGGACCGGGCACGAGCTGGCGGGAGACCCGCAGGCCGTACGGCTGGCCCGTCACCGTGGATCTCCGCGTGACCGAGTGCCGGCCTCCGTTCCGCTACGTTGTCGAGTGCTTCGCGGGCGGGCACAGCGTGACCGAGTATCGGCTCGTTCCCTGCGACGGAGGTCGTGGCACGAACCTTCAGCTCACCTACACCCTGACCGGTGGCTCCCTGTTCCATCGGATCAGCCGGATCGTGGCGCGTCGACGGATCGTCGTCTGCATCAGGGAGAACAACGTCCAGGACCTGCTCGACATCGACCGAGCGTGCGGGATTGCCTGAGCACGATCGAGCACGTCCCCGGTCTGCCTACTGCTACCGGCACGTGCGTGGCACGGCGATCAAGGATGCGAGCGGGTAGTGGGCGCCTCGTACGGTTGACGGGTGTTGTTCGAGCCGGTGACTGCGGAGTTGTCGTTCGAGGACGACGGGAACGAGCTGGTCGGTGATTTCGTCCGGCCGCCCTGGCCGGGTCCGTACCCCGCGGTGGTCTTCGTCGAGGGTTCCGGTCCGGGCGGTCGCGACCAGGGGGAGTGGCAGACGAGGCTGGCCGCGGCCGGCTTCGCGAGCCTCGCCTATGACAAGCCCGGTTCCGGAGCGTCAACGGGTGACTGGACCCGTCAGACCATGGCCGACCGCGCTCAGGAGACTCTGGCCGCGGTCCGGGCCGTGCGGAGCCGCGAGGACGTGCTGTCCGACGCGGTCGCGCTGATCGGCGGCAGCCAGGGCGGGTGGGTGGCCCACCTCGCGGCGGCAGCGGACGACAGGATCGCGGCGGTGGTGACGGTGTCGGGTCCGGGCGTGAGCGTGCGGGTTCAGGAGGAGTACCGCCTCCGCCACCAACTCGCGGCGGAGGGCTTCAGCAGCGCGGACATCCGGCAGGCGCTTCTTCTGCTGAGCGACCAGATCCAGCGGGTCCGGTCGGGCGACGACCCGGCACGCGTGCACGCCGCGCAGGCGCACTGGCACGACGCCCCCTGGTATCCGCTGCTCGCCGGGACGACACCCGAGTCCATCGCATTCCTCGCGGGCATCGCGGACTACGACCCCGCCCCGGCACTGGCGGCTCTGCACTGCCCGCTGCTGGCGATCTTCGGCGCGGACGACCTGCTGGTGCCGGTCCAGGCAAGCGTGCGTGCCGTCAGCGACTCCCTCGGGGAGGCACGCCATGCCGATCACACGATCGTGGTCTTTCCCGGTGCCGACCACAGCATCCGCATCTACACGGGCACGGGGCCCGCGCAGGTCAAGGGGGGCCGCTACACCCCCGCGGAGAGGGCTCCGGGCTTCGACGAACTCGTCGTCACCTGGCTGGAGCGCCGAATGCCGGTGGGACCTGATCTGTGAGGGGCGGGGAGTGGCCGACCGGCGCAGGATCGGGGCGGTGCAGCCTCTGACCGGGCCGGAGGCTGTCGGAGCGGGCGACGGGAATCGAACCAGCACCGTCAGTTTGGAAGGACGAAGATCAGCGCCCCGGGATGCCCCAAACGCCTGCTCGTCGCGCCCGGCCAGGTGAGCGCTCGTGCCCGCTCGTGCCCGCTCGTGCCCGCTCCGGGCCCTGGCTACTGGCACGTGGCTGGCACGCTGCCTGTTCGCCCCAGTGCTCGCCGCGTCGCCCCGCCATGGCCAGGTCGCCTGTGATCCACATCGCTGTGGGCGGGAGCACGGGATGAGTGTGGCCAGCCATAGGGTCGGAGCGTGAGCGTCAACGAGGACTCCTCCGGTCAGCTTCTGGTGCCTGGCTCCGGGATCGCAGGCGACAGCGGCGAACCAACCAGCGACCTGACGGCAATCCGGGAAGCTGTCCGACGGCAGGCCCAGCGGGTGACCTCCGGCATCGAGGACATGGTGTCCTACCTGTCCCAGCAGGTGGCGGATGAGTCGCATCGCGAGGTGACTGGTCCCCTGCTGGCGGGCACCGGTGCGAGCGGTGTCGTGCGGTACCGAGGTCGGGTGGTCGCCGAATGGGGCGACTCGGCGATCCCGGAAATGCTGTTCAGCGGCACCAAGAGCGTCGTCGCCACCGTAGCGGGATTGGCCTTCGACCGAGGACTGCTTGCCCCGGATGCGCTGGTGTCGGCGACGGTCCGTCATCCGATGGTCGACTGCCTCGGAATGGAGGGGATCACGTGGCAGCATCTGTTGCAGCAGACCAGCGGGTGGAACGGTGAGCTGTGGGGGAAGCCGACGGGGGTGGACGCGCAGAGCCGCCGTGAGGGCTTCGAGCGCGAGGGAGCGCCCGGTACCGGGTGGGCCTACAACGACGTACGGGTGAACCTGCTCTGCCTTGCCTTGACGGTGCTGTTCCGCCGACCGCTGCCCGACGTGCTCCGCGAGGACGTGCTCGAACCACTCGGTGCCTCCTCGTCCTGGTCCTGGCACGGCTACACCGACTCGGTCATCGACATCGACGGGATGCCCACGCCGGTGGTCAGCGGCGGGGCGCACTGGGGCGGCGGTCTGTGGATCTCCGCGAGGGATCTGGCTCTGCTCGGCGAGCTGCACCGGTGCCGGGGCGAGTGGCGGGGCCGGCGGCTGCTCAGCGAAGAGTGGATCGACCGCGCCTGGAGTCCCTGCGACTTGAACCCCGACTACGGCTACCTCTGGTGGCGCAACGACTCCCAGCGGGTACAGCCCGGCGCTCCGGCCAGCGGACGATGCGCCCGCGGCAACGGCGGCCGTCACCTGCTCTGGATCGACCCCGCCCGGGACCTGGTCATCGCCTCGCACTGGGGCGACGATGTCCGCGACTTGATTACCGAGGTCTCGGCCGCCATCCCGGCGACCCCCACCCGTACTGGCTCGTGACGCCACCGAGGCGATGCCAATCACCTACTCCAGATGCTGCCCGTTAACTTGCCGCCCAGTGACGCCGGTAACGCTGGCCTGGGGCTGACTGACAGGAGTGCCATGGACCGGACGCGGGAGTTGGAGGGTCTGTCGGAGCACTTCGCCCAGGCACCAGCCATCTTCACCACCTCGCCGCTGTACCAGGCGTTGTGCACAGCTGTTGCGGCCGACCAGCCAACACTGGAGATGCTGCTCGAACGACGCTCCGGGCAGCAGGCGTCGTTCCTGCTCTTCGGCGCAGCCCATTACCTCCTGCTGGACGGTGTCCACCACGATCTGCGCCACTTCTACCCCTCGGTCGTCGGGCCCGATGCTGCCGACGCAGAGTCGGCAGGACCGGTGTTCGTCGACTTCTGTCGTGCGTTTCGCCGCGAACTTGGAGAGCTGGT
Source organism: Micromonospora sp. CPCC 205554 (assembly GCF_036902745.1). Classification (NCBI taxonomy): domain Bacteria; kingdom Bacillati; phylum Actinomycetota; class Actinomycetes; order Micromonosporales; family Micromonosporaceae; genus Micromonospora; species Micromonospora sp. CPCC 205554. Next base: position 59,269 of record NZ_JBAKHP010000029.1, read on the forward strand.
CCGTTCCCGTCTCGTGCAATCGAACGTTGTGCGTAGAGCTGCCGGTCTCCGCTTCGCGCTGGCCGCGCTCAGACGCCAATGTGACGGCCCTGTGCATCTGATCGAGGTGGGCGCCAGTGCGGGCATCCACCTCCAAGTGGACCGATACCGCTACCTCATCGGCGGACACTCGTTCGGGCGGCAGGAATCTCCGGTCACCATCGAGAGCCGCTGGCTCGGCACGGAGCAGCCACCGAACTTAGACGACATCCCGCTGATCGCCACCAGGGTCGGCGTGGACCTGAACCCAGTGGATGTCACAAGCATTCAGAATCGGCGCTGGCTCAGGGCGCTGGTCTGGCCCGAGGACCACGCCGGAGCGGGGCTTCTTGAGGCCGCCCTCGAACACGTGGCGGCGGACCCGCCGGAGATCATCGCCGGCGACGCCATTGATGTCTGTTCGCCGCTGGGCCGAAGCCTGCCGCCCGGCGAGCCGCGTGTTGTATTCCATGCCGCGACACGAATGCATGTGCCCACCCATCGGCGAGCCGCCTTCGATGAAGCGATCGATTCAATTGGCAGCGATGGGCCGCTGTACCACGTCTGGCAGGAGCCGCCGTCGGCACAGCACCACGGCGAGCTGGCGGACGACCGGGGAGTGATCGCGTTTCACGGTCCGGGCGACAGCAAGCCGACGTCGCTGGTGCAGGTTGACGGACACCTGAACTGGCTGGCGCCCCTGCATGACATGTAGGTCATAGGCACCGGAGATCGCCACCGGCCCGGCCGCCCAGTGGGGCTGCTCGTTGATGAGGGGCAGGGAGGGGCAGCCAGTTGTGTGCGGATCTCCTCGTCGGGCAGTCGCCAGACCGTCCAGCCTCCCCGGACGGGGACAAGGTGGAGCGCCCTACCGGACGAACGACCTTGGCCCCGTCCGGGGAGGCTGGTAGCCCTTGTGGTGCCCGGCGAGGTGATCCGCGGCGGCATCTCTGAGGAGGGTCGGGGTTCGGGGCGGAGCCCCGAGGTCTTCGAAGTCTGGCAATCCCGAAGCGTGGCCGGTCGGCCCGGCCGATGCCGGCCGGAGGTCGCCAGCAGGCCGGGGCCGGGCCGGCGCGGCCCGCTTGCGGGCCGCCTTGATCGCCCCGCACGTGTCCGACCGGGTCGACCTGCGGGCGGTGCTCGGTCGGGGCCGGTGGCTGCCGACCATGACCCGTCACGTTCCCGCCCCGGAGTCGGGGCCGGTGGACCTGGCCGCGCTGATGCCGGCCCGTCCGGCGGGCCGCCGCCGTGTTGTGCGCCGTCGACCCGGCTCCCCGGGGCAGGGCTCCCTGTTCACCGCCGCCGCGTCGGCCGGGGAGGGCTGAGGGATGCCGCTGGTCAACGTGATCCGGGGTGACCGGGTCGACTCCGCCCCGATCAACGTGCGTACCCCGTTCATCCGCATCCCGCTGTGGCTGGCCCTGACCTGGTGGACCGTCAAGGCCCTCGCCCGCCTCGCCGTGGTGCTGGTTCGCTTCTGGTACGTCACCGCCCCGGCCGTGTTCTTCGGCTGGCTCTACGTGCGGTTCGGCTGGGCCGGTCCGGTCGGGGTCGTCGTCCTGGTGGCGGTCGTCGCCGCCGGGTGGGGCTTCGGTCATCGTTCGTCGTTCCGGCGGTTCGGGTGGTGGCCGGTGCTGGCCCGGTATCGGCGGTGGCTGTACGGCCGGAACTGGCACGCCGCGATGGTCACCGCCAAGCTCGCCGTTTCCTTCGACTCGCACACCGTCCTGCCCGTCCTGCGCCGGGTCACCTGCGCGGCCGGCGTCGACGTGGTGATGGTGCGGATGGTCACCGGGCAGATCCCCGACGACTTCGCCAAGGTGGCCGAACGCCTCGCCCACACCTTCGGCGTCCGCCAGGTCAAAGCCACCCCCGGCAACCGGCCAGACGTGGTGCTGCTGCACCTGTTCCGCGGTGACCCCCTCGCCAAGCTCCTCCGCCCCCTCCCGGTGCCGGCAATGCCGGAGTTCACCGCCCTGCCGGTCGGCCGGCGCGAGGACGGCGACGGCTACAACCTGCGCCTCTTCGGAACTCAGGTCTTGGTGGTGGGCGCCACGGGTTCGGGGAAGGGCTCGGTCATCTGGTCCGTGGTCCGCTCCCTCGCCGCCGGGGTCACCTCCGGCCTCGTGCAGCTGTGGGGCCTGGACCCCAAGGGCGGCATGGAACTCGGGATGGGCGCGCCGATGTTCGCCCGGTTCGCCCGCAAGGACTACGCGGCCATGTGTGAGCTGATCGAGGAAGCCGCCACCGTGGCCAAGGACCGGGCCGGGAAGCTGTACGGCCGGACCCGCCAGCACACGCCGACGCCGGATGAGCCGCTGATCGTCGTGGTGATCGATGAGCTGGCGAACCTGACCGCGTATCTGACCGACCGGCAGTTGAAGGACCGGATCAAGGCCGCCCTGTCCATCCTGCTCAGCCAGGGCCGCGCGGTCGGGGTGCACGTCCTGGCGGCGATCCAGGACCCCCGCAAGGAGGTGCTGCCGTTCCGGGACCTGTTCCCGACCCGTATCGGGCTGCGGCTGGCTGAGGCGGCGCAGGTGGACCTGGTGCTGGGTGAGGGGATGCGGGACCGGGGTGCGCTGTGCGACCGCATCCCGCAGTCCCTGCCCGGTGTCGGGTTCGTGGTCATCGACGGTGATCCGACGCCGATGCGGGTCCGCTTCTCCTACCTGACCGACGACGAGATCCGCGACATGGCCCACACCTACGGCCGACTCCGCGTCATCGACGGTGAAGTCCTGGACGGTGCAGCATGAAACCCCACCCCACCCACACCCGCACCGACCGCGCTGAGGGCCTGGTCCTCGTCGTCATCCTCCTACTCGTCGCCGGCTTCGCCGGGGCCGCCTCGTTCACCCACGTCAAGGACTGGACCCTCGACAACAGCCCCACCGGCACCGGCGAGTGGTTCGGCTGGGCCAACGCCGTCATCTCCGAACTGGTGCCCGTCGCGGCGCTGCTGACCATCCGCCGCCGACGCCGCAACGGTCAGCCGGTCGGCTACCCAATGTTCCTGCTCGTCGCCGCCGTGCTCCTGTCCCTCGCCGCACAGCTCGCCGTCGCCAAGCCCGGCCTGTCCGGCTGGCTGCTATCCGCCGTGCCCGCTCTGGCGTTCATGGGCCTGTCCAAGCTCGTCCTCACCACCGCCCCGGCTCCGGTCCCGACCGCCGAACCTGCCTCCGCCCCCGCTGCTGCGCCGGCTGTCACCCCGACGCCCCGGCCGGTCACGCCGCCGACCCCGCCCGTCCAACCGACTCCTGTCGTGCCTGAGCCCGTCGCCCTGGTCGACGTCGAGCCGACCCGCCCTGCCCCCGTCCAGCCGGCCCGGCCTGCCCCGGTCGCCCCGGTGCCGCCGGCCGCCTTTGCCCGCCGCAACGGCGTCCCGCTGATCGGAGAGGTGACCCGATGACCGACCACCTGCTCTCCGGGCTGTTCCTGGCCGCCGGCCTCGCCCTGTTCTGCTGGGATCAGTACCGGCTCTACGTAGCCCGCTACGAACTGGCCGCCTTGCAACGCGCGACCCTCCGCGACCCGCTCACCGGCCTCGCCAACCGCGCTGGCCTCGCCGCCGGCTGGGAACAGCTCGCTGCGCTTCGCCCGTGGGTGGTCGTGGTCGACCTGGACGGCTTCAAGCCCGTCAACGACACCCACGGCCACGCCGCCGGGGACCACGTGCTCACCGCCGTTGCCCACCGACTCCGCACCGTTCACGGTGTCGCCGCCCGCCTCGGTGGAGACGAGTTCGCCGCCCTGCTGCTCAACACCGATCCGGCTGCGGCTGCCCGCCAGTTGGCCGCCGCCATCGCCGCCCCCGTCCGGCTGCCCTCCGGGATCGCGGTGTCGGTGACCGCCAGCATCGGCCTCGCGCCCGCCAGCCCCGCCGGGCTCGCCGCCGCCCTCGCCGACGCCGACGCGGCCATGTACCGCCCCAAGACCACCCGCTCCGGGGTTGCGGCCTTCGACCCGCTGCGCGACGACCACACCACCGGCGACCCCCGCCCCGCCCTCCGGGTCCGCGACCTCACCCCGTCGCTGCGGGTGGGCCGATGACGACCGCCCCGATGCTGCCCGGCCTCGCTCCCGCCCCCGTGGTCGAGCCGAGGCCGGGCTCCCGGGCCGCCCGGATGCTTATGCCCCGCTCCGTCGATGTCGTCAAGGATCTGGCCGCCGACTACGGCGTCTGCACCCGCCCCGTCAGCCTGCGCCGCACCGACCTTGACTCCGGCCGCACTGAGGTCATCGACATGCCGTGCGGCGCGACGCAGGAAGCTAAGTGCCCGGCCTGCGCCAAACGCGCCCGCCGGCTGCGGCAGCAGCAGATCCGCGAGGGCTGGCACCGCGACGACGAACCCGACCCCGGCCCCCAACCCGCCACCGACGCCCAACGCGGCCTGATCGTGGCTCGCGCTCACCTGGAATTCGCCCGCGACGAAGCCGTCCGCGCCTCGCAGTGGGATCAGGTCGCGGACCTGGACGACGCCATTGGAGAGCTGGAAGCCCAGATCACCACCGAAGGCATGCGGGGCCGGCCTGCCCCTCCGCACGCCGCCGAGGACCAGGAGGACGGCGACGGCAAGCGGCGGGTGCGCTCGACCAAGCGCCGGCAGGACGCCCCGGACCTGCCCCGCCTGCCGGTGGAGAACCGCACCATCGGGCGGACCTTCGAGGGCCATGCCGGGCAGGTGTTCCGGCCGTCGATGTTCCTCACCCTCACCCTCGGCTCCTACGGCCGGGTGCACTCCGACGGGACGCCGGTCGACCCGGACAGCTACGACTACCGGCGGGCCGCCTGGGACGCGGTGCACTTCCCCCGGCTCCTGGACCGGTTCTGGCAGAACCTCAGGCGGGCGGTCGGCTGGAACGTCCAATACGCCGGGGCGGTCGAGCCGCAGCGCCGGCTGGCCCCGCACGCGCACTTCGCCATGCGGGGCACCATCCCCCGTGCCCTCGTCCGCCAGGTCGCCGCCGCGACCTACCACCAGGTGTGGTGGCCACCCGCCGCCGAGCTGGTCTACGAACCGGGAAGGGCGCCGCAGTGGGACGCCACCGCCGGCGGCTACATCGACCCGGACTCGGGCGAGCTGCTGCCGTCCTGGGATGACGCCCTGGACCAGCTCGACGCCGACCCCGACGCCGAACCCGTGCACGTGGTCCGGTTCGGCGTTCAGGTCGACGCCAAGGGCGTGCTTGCCGGGACCAAGGACGCGGATCGGTGCGTCGGCTACATCACCAAATACCTCACCAAGCAGGCCGCCGACTGCCACGACATCTCCACCGTCCGGCAACGCGCACACCTGGAACGGCTCTGGCAGGAGTTGCGACACACGCCCTGTTCGGAGCGGTGCGCCAACTGGCTGCTCTACGGTGTCCAGCCGAAGAAGGCCCGGGCCGGGTTGAAGCCGGGCAACTGCAAGAACAAGGTCCACAAGCGGGACACCCTCGGCATCGGCGGTCGGCGCGTCCTGATCTCCCGACAGTGGTCCGGTAAGACCCTCACGGATCACCGGGCGGACCGGAAGGAGTGGGTCAAGGCGTTGCTCGGGGTTACCACCGATGCCGACACCGCCCCGGCGGGGTCCGACACGGTCCGGCATGCCTGGGAACTCGCCAAGCCGACTGACCCGGACGTGCCGCCCCTTGGCCACCGGGTCCTCCGGGCGATCTCCGAACGCATCCAATGGCGCGTCCAGCTCGACGCCGCCAGACGCGCCGCCGTCGAACCGGCCGATGTTTCGGCAACTGCTCAGAGCCGCCCAGAACGAGAGGAGCCCCGACGTGACGGATGATCTGCTGACTCCCGGCGAGGTGGCCGCTCGCCTTCGTGCCACACCTCGCTTCGTCCGCCGGCTGGTGGCTGAGCGTCGTATCGCCTACGTCAAGGTCGGGCGCTTGGTGCGGTTCGAGCCTGCTGCGGTGGCCGCGTACATCGAGGCCAATCGGGTGGTGCCAACCTCGCGGGCAGAGCTTCGGCGTCAGTTCGGGGCGGTGGCCTGATGGGCGTCAAGCGTCGCCGGCGTTTCGGCAACGTGCGCAAGCTGCCGTCCGCCCGCTGGCAGGCCCGTTATCTCGGCCCGGACGGCGTAATGCGGACTGCACCGCAGACGTTCGCCACGGAGCGCCAGGCCGAGAAGTGGCTCACGGTCGTTGAGTCGGAGATCCTGCGGGGGGAGTGGGTGCCTCCGGAGGCGGGGGAGATCCGGCTGTCGGACTACGGGGATCGTTGGATCAGGGAGCGCCGTCTCGCCCCGCGTACCCGACAGCTCTACGAGTACCTGTTCGCCCTGCACATCGGGCCGCATCTCGGGCACCTCGCCCTGGCCGCGATCAAGCCGGCGACCATCCGGACCTGGCGCGGCAACCTGCTCAACGGCGGCACTCCGGAGCCCCAGGCGGTCAAGGCGTACTGCCTGCTGCGGGCGATCCTCAACACGGCGGTGCGCGAGGACGAGATCCTTCGGCAGAACCCGTGCCGGATCAAAGGCTATGACCGCTACCACACCCCGGAACGGCCCACGGCCACCATCGCCCAGGTCTACGCCCTGGCCGACGCCATGCCGGCCCGCTTCTCCGCGCTGATCATCCTGGCTGCTCTCTCTGGCCTGCGGTGGGGAGAGCTGGCTGCCCTGCGCCGCTGTGACGTCGACCTGGACGCGGCGACCGTGCGAGTGCCCCGGAAGCTGGCGGCGCTGAAGGATCGTCTGGAGTTCGGGCCACCGAAGTCTGCGGCCGGGGTCCGTGTCGTCGCGCTGCCTGAGGCTGCGGTCGAGGCGCTGAGTGAGCACCTGGCCGAGCACGTCGAGGACGGCAATGATGCGCTGATCTTCACCGGGGCGAAGGGCGCGATGCTGCGTTCCGGCAACTTCGGGCGTGCCGTCAAGTGGACCAAGACTGCCGCGTCGGTGGGCCTGGCTGGCTTCCACTTCCACGACCTGCGCCATACCGGCAACACCCTCGCCGCCGCCTCCGGGGCCAGCACGCGCGAGCTGATGCATCGCATGGGCCACGCCACCATGCGCGCGGCCCTGATCTACCAGCACGCCACCAGCGAGCGTGACCGCGAGATCGCCCAAGCGATGGACCGCCGGATCGCCGGAAGTGGTCGACGCCGACCGTGACTGGCACGCGGATGGCACGCAAGATCCAACCCGGGGGAGAAGCGAAAGGCCCAGGTGCCGCGATCATGCGGTCTGCCTGGGCCTTCGTGGGTGGAGCGGGCGACGGGAATCGAACCCGCACCGTCAGTTTGGAAGACTGAAGCTCTGCCATTGAGCTACGCCCGCGCGCACCCCACCATCGCGGGATGCGCCGACAGCGTACCGAACCCCGGTAGACGTCGCGAAGCGCATACCCCGCGCACGGCGCTGACCCGCAAGATCCACACCACTTCGGCGAGCTGGCGCCTTCCCGCGCCCTCGGACCCCTTGACTTCCCCGAGCTGGCGTCCGGCCCCCACCCGACGGCGTCCGGCCGCCGCCACACCGCGCCCCGGTCACCCGCGTGGAGGGCCGGACGGCATACACTCTTCGTCGCCACCGGGGTGTGGCGCAGCTTGGTAGCGCACTCGCTTTGGGAGCGAGGGGCCGTGGGTTCAAATCCCGCCACCCCGACTGTCGTTCGCGACCGGATGGTCCCGGGAACCGCCGGTTTTTTCCGCGCGGTGCCCGGGCCCTGCCGATGCCGTCGGCCCGCTCGCCTACACTCGATGCGCGCAATCACGCCCCAGACTCAACACCCAGATCCGTCAAGGAGTACGCCTGTGAAGAGCACCGTCGAGACTCTGAGCCCGACGCGCGTGCGGCTCGCCATCGAGGTGCCGTTCGTCGAGCTCGAGCCGAGCCTCAAGAAGGCGTACCGGGAGATCGGCCAGCAGGTCCAGGTTCCCGGCTTCCGCCGGGGCAAGGTTCCCAGCGCCGTGATCGACCAGCGGGTGGGCCGGGGGACCGTCCTCAACGAGGCGATCCAGGAGGCCATCCCGCAGAACATCCTCGCCGCGGTCCGGGAGCACGACCTGAAGACGCTGGGCCGTCCCGAGGTCGACATCACGGAGTTCAACGACGGCGACTCGCTCAACTTCACCGCCGAGGTGGACGTCCGGCCGGAGATCACCCTGCCGGACCCGGCCACCATCGAGGTGACCGTCGACGAGATCCAGATCGCCGACAGCGAGATCGACGAGCAGATCAACAGCCTGCGCGAGCGGTTCGCCACGCTGAAGACCGTCGAGCGGGCCGCCCAGGAGGGCGACTTCGTGCAGATCGACCTGAACGCCACCGTCGACGGCGAGGAGGTCCCGGGCGGTTCGGCGAGCAACATCTCGCACGAGGTGGGCAGCAAGCAGCTCCTGCCGGGTCTGGACGAGGCGCTGGTCGGCCTGGCCGCCGGCGACAGCACCACCTTCACCACGCAGCTCGTCGGCGGCGACTACGCCGGCCGTGACGCCGACGTGGCGGTGACCGTCCGCACGGTCAAGGAGAAGGAGCTCCCCGAGCTCAACGACGACTTCGCGCAGATGGCCAGCGAGTTCGACACCATCGACGAGCTGCGCGGCGACCTGCGGGAGCGGGTCACCCGCGGCAAGCAGGTCGAGCAGATCTACGCCGCTCGCGACAAGGCCCTGGAGCAGATGGTGGCCGCCGCCGAGGTGCCGGCCCCCGAGGGCGTCGTCAAGGAGGAGGTCGAGAGCCGCAAGGCCGCGATGGTCGACCAGCTCGAGCGCATCGGCGCCTCCCTGGAGGAATACCTCGCGGCGGAGGAGAAGACCGAGGAGCAGATCGACACCGAGCTGACCGAGGCGGCGACCGACGGCGTCAAGATCCAGCTTCTGCTGGACACCCTGGCCGACGCCGAGGACGTGCAGGTCTCCGACGACGAGTTCGGTCACGAGATCGTGCACCGCGCGCAGCGCGCCGGCATGGCCCCGCAGCAGTACTACGACCAGCTGGTCCGCTCCGGCGCCGCCGCGGCCGTCTTCGGCGACGTCCGCCGGGGCAAGGCGCTCGCCGCGGTGATGGAGAAGATCAAGATCAAGGACTCGGCGGGCAACGAGGTCTCCCTCGACGCGCTGCGCGCCCAGAACGAGGCCGAGCACGACCACCAGCACTGACCATCGGGGGTGTCGGCCGCCGTCCCGCGCTGCGCGCCGGGAGGCGGCCGAAACCCTTTCCGGGGTACGCCGTGCGGGTGACTGCGCTGAGAGCGAACAGTGCCCCGACCGGGAGTACGCCTCCCGGCTGAGCGGTTAGTGTCGGGTAGGACGGTACGGAGAGCGAAGGGCTGCCATGACCGACATGCACATCCCCAAGAAGTCGCTCCGGGCGAACGAGGCCCGCGGTGGCGACTCCATTGGCAACCTCGACGACTCGGTCTACAACCGGTTGCTCAAGGAACGGATCATCTTCCTGGGCAGCGAGGTGAACGACCAGGTGGCCAACCGCATCTGCGCGCAGCTCCTGCTGCTCGCCGCGGAGGACCCGGACCGCGACATCTTCCTCTGGATCAACTCGCCGGGTGGCTCGGTCTACTCCGGCATGGCGATCTACGACACCATGCAGTACATCGACAACGACGTCTCGACCGTGGCGATGGGCATGGCCGCCTCCATGGGCCAGCTGCTGCTCTGCGCGGGCACCAAGGGCAAGCGGTACGCCCTGCCGCACGCGCGGATCATGATGCACCAGCCCTCGGGCGGTCTCGGCGGCACCGCGTCGGACATCGCGATCCAGGCCGAGCAGATGCTCTACACCAAGCGGATGTTCCAGGAGCGGGTCGCGTTCCACACCGGCCAGAGCCAGGAGCAGATCGAGGCGGACTCGGACCGTGACCGCTGGTTCACCGCCCAGGAGGCCATGGACTACGGCTTCATCGACAAGGTGATCATCGGGGCCGCGCAGGTTCCGGATGGCGCCGGGACCCTGAGCTGACCGAGGAGCTGACGATGACCGACCTGAGCCTGCCGCCCCAGTTCGCGGCCGTGCACAACCGCTACGTCCTGCCGTCGTTCGTCGAGCGCACGTCGTACGGGATGAAGGAGTCCAACCCGTACAACAAGCTCTTCGAGGACCGGATCATCTTCCTCGGCGTCCAGGTGGACGACGCGTCGGCCAACGACGTGATGGCCCAGCTGCTGACGCTGGAGGGCACCGACCCGGACCGCGACATCATCATGTACATCAACTCGCCCGGTGGCTCCTTCACCGCCATGACGGCGATCTACGACACCATGCAGTACGTCCGCCCCGACATCCAGACCGTCTGCCTCGGGCAGGCGGCGAGCGCGGCGGCGGTGCTGCTCTCCGCGGGCACCCCGGGCAAGCGGATGGCGCTGCCCAACTCCCGGATCATCATCCACCAGCCGGCCACCGAGGGCGGCTACGGCCAGGGCTCGGACATCGAGATCCAGGCGCGGGAGATCCTGCGGATGCGGACGCAGCTGGAGGACATGCTCTCCCGGCACTGCAACCGCCCGATCGAGCAGGTTCGCAAGGACATCGACCGTGACAAGATCATGACGGCCGAGGAGTCCAAGGAGTACGGGCTGGTCGACACGATCCTGACCAGCCGCAAGAAGGGTCTGCTGGCGTCGCACGCCGCGGGCTGAGCAACGTGTGGTCGGAGGTCGGTCGGGGTATCGTTCCCGGTCGACCTCTGACACACCCGTTTTGGGGGTCGGAGAAAACCCGGCCACCGGGTAACGTCGGGTCTGTACCGCTCCGCCGGTCGGATCAGGTGGAGCCGACAGCATGGTGGGACGACAGGACGGACGGGCGCTCCGGCGCCCGCAGGTCAGGGCCGGCGTTCCGGCCGACGAGTGCAGGGAGAACGTAGGTGGCACGGATCGGTGACGGCGGCGACCTACTGAAGTGCTCCTTCTGTGGCAAGTCGCAGAAGCAGGTCAAGAAGCTCATCGCGGGCCCTGGTGTCTACATCTGCGACGAGTGCATCGATCTCTGCAACGAGATCATCGAAGAGGAACTGGCCGAGTCCGGCGAGGTGAAGTGGGAAGAGCTTCCCAAGCCGATGGAGATCTGCCAGTTCCTCGACAACTACGTAGTCGGTCAGGAGCAGGCCAAGAAGGCGCTCGCCGTCGCGGTCTACAACCACTACAAGCGGATCCAGGCCGAGGCGGCCGGCGCGCCGGGCTCCGGCACCGACGGCGTCGAGCTGGCCAAGTCCAACATCCTGCTGCTCGGCCCGACCGGCTGCGGCAAGACGCACCTGGCGCAGACGCTCGCCCGGATGCTCAACGTCCCGTTCGCCATCGCCGACGCCACCGCGCTCACCGAGGCGGGCTACGTCGGTGAGGACGTCGAGAACATCCTGCTGAAGCTCATCCAGGCCGCCGACTACGACATCAAGCGCGCCGAGACCGGCATCATCTACATCGACGAGGTCGACAAGATCGCCCGTAAGTCGGAGAACCCGTCGATCACCCGCGACGTGTCCGGCGAGGGCGTGCAGCAGGCGCTGCTGAAGATGCTCGAAGGCACCGTCGCCAACGTGCCGCCGCAGGGCGGGCGCAAGCACCCGCACCAGGAGTTCATCCAGATCGACACCACGAACGTGCTGTTCATCTGCGGTGGCGCGTTCGCCGGGCTCGACCAGATCATCGAGGCCCGCACCGGCTCCGGCGGCACCGGCTTCGGCGCCCGGCTCCGGTCGGTGTCCGAGCGGTCGACCGACGACATCTTCAGCCAGGTCATGCCGGAAGACATGCTGAAGTTCGGGCTCATCCCCGAGTTCATCGGCCGGCTGCCGGTGATCACCAACGTGCGCAGCCTCGACCGCACCGCCCTGGTGCGGATCCTCACCGAGCCGCGCAACGCTCTGGTCCGGCAGTACCAGCGCCTGTTCGAGCTGGACGGTGTCGAGCTGGAGTTCGAGCAGCCCGCGCTGGAGGCCATCGCCGACCAGGCCATGCTCCGCGGCACCGGCGCTCGCGGCCTGCGGGCGATCATGGAAGAGGTGCTCCTCTCCGTGATGTACGAGGTGCCGAGCAACCCCGACGCCGCCCGGGTGCTGATCACCCGCGAGGTCGTCCTGGAGAACGTCAACCCGACGATCGTGCCCCGCGAGTTCACCGGCCGGCGCCGGCGGGACCGCGAGGAGAAGTCGGCCTGATCGCCGTCGCGACCGCGCCCGGGGGTCAGCTCGGGCGCGGTCCGCGTGAGCGGGTCCGCCGGTCCCACTCGCCCGACGGGGTGACAACCACCATCATCAGGCGTACCGGCCCGTGACCGGCCGTGCGGTAGCCGTGCTCCCGGTCGGCATGGAACTCGACCGTCTCGCCGGCGCGTACCTCGTGGTCGACGCCGTCGACGGTGACGGTGGCCGCGCCGTCGAGCACGTGCAGGATCTCCCGGGTGCCGTGGGCGTGGTCGGAGGACTGCAACGCCTCCCCGGGTTCCATCCGCCAGTCCCACAGCTCGACCAGGTCGGGTTCGCCGAGCCCACTGAGCAGACGCGCGAGGCCGCCGTGCGGGCCGCGCCACAGCACGGGTGCCTCGTCCGCCGCGCTGACCCGTACCGTGCTCTCCTCGGCCGGCTCCAGCAGCCGGGCGATGCTGACGCCGAACGCGTCGGCGACCCGGCAGAGCGTGCCGATGCTCGGGTTTGTCCTGGCCCCCTCGATCTGCACGAGCATGCCCTTGCTGACCCCGGACCGGCCGGCCAGTTCCTCGAACGACCAGCCACGGGCGGCGCGTAGCTCACGTACCTGGCGGGCGACCGCGGAGGTCACCGCGCCGACCCGTCCGCTTGCGTCGGTCATCACACTGTCCTTCACGGTCACTATTGTGGTACGACTGCGGGGTGCTCCCCATTGTCCTCGCCGCCGTGTCCGCGCTCGCCTTCGGCACCGCCGACTTCGCCGGCGGCAAGGCGTCCCGGCGCGCCGACCCGATCGCCGTGACCGTGGTGTCGCAGATCCTCAGCGTTCCGCTGCTGCTCGTCCTCGTCCTCGTGGTGCCCGGGTCGCCGAGCGCGCTCGACCTGGGGTGGGGACTGCTCGCCGGCGTGGCGGGCGCGGGCGGCGTCATGCTGCTCTACCGCGCGCTCGCCACCGGCGTGATGGCTGTCGTCGCCCCGGTCACCGCGATCACCGCGGCGATCGTGCCGATCGTCGCCGGACTGGTTCTCGCCCACTCGCCGGGCGCCGTCGCGCTCGGCGGCGCCGGGCTCGCCGTGGTCGCCATCGGCCTGGTCAGCCTGGGTGAGCGCGGTACGGCCCGCCGCGTCTCCGGCCGCGTGCTCGGTATGGCGCTGGCTGCCGGGCTGCTCTTCGGCGTCTTCTTCGCGCTGCTCGGCCAGGCCGACGAGTCCGCGGGCATGTGGCCGGTCCTGGCGGTACGCGTCAGCTCGATCGCGTTCGGCCTCGCGCTGGCCGTCCGCACCGGCGCACGACTGCGCCTGGGGCGGCGGGTCCTCGGCTGGGCCGTCGCGGCCGGCCTGCTCGACTCCGCCGCGAACGCGCTCTTCCTCGCCGCGGCGGGCCGGGGACACCTGAGCGTGGTGGCCGCCATCGCCTCGCTCTACCCGGCGAGCACCGTCCTGCTCGCGCTCGCCGTCGACCGGGAACGACTCCGGCCGGCACAGGTCGCGGGGCTCGGCTTCGCCGCGGCAGCGCTCGTCCTGTCCAGCGTCTGAGCCCTGTCGCGCGCCCGCTTCCGCCCGTACCCTCGGGTCATGCGCGTCGCCGTCTGCCAGCTCAACGCCCGCGACGACCGGGCGGCGAACCTCGCCGCCGCCGAGGCCCTGCTGGTCAGGGCCGCGGCGGCCGGCGCGGATCTCGCTCTCCTTCCGGAGTACGTGGACTATCTCGGTCACGCCGACCGGATGCCGCCGGCCGAGCCGGTCGACGGCACTGTGGGGCGGTTCTTCGCGGAGGCCGCCCGCCGGCTGGGCATGTGGGTGATCGCCGGCTCGTTCCACGAGGCCGGTCCGGACCCGGCGCACACCTGGAACACCTCGCTGGTGTTCGACCGCGAGGGCGCGCTCGCCGCCGCGTACCGGAAGATCCACCTGTACGACGTGGAGATCCCCGGCCGGGTCTCCTACCTGGAGTCGGCAACCGTCGCACCCGGCGAGAAGCCCGTGGTGGTCGACGTCGAGGGCCTCCGGGTGGGCCTGTCCATCTGTTACGACCTGCGGTTCCCCGAGTTGTACCGGCAGCTCGCGACCGACGGCGGCGCCGAGCTGCTCGTCGTGCCGGCGGCGTTCATGATGCACACCGGGCGCGACCACTGGGAGGTGCTGCTACGGGCCCGGGCGATCGAGAACCAGTGCTTCGTGGCGGCGGCGGGCCAGACCGGTGACCACGACCCGGACCGGACCTGCTTCGGACGCAGCATGGTGGTCGACCCGTGGGGGACGGTGCTGAGTCAGGTCGGCGACGGTCCGGGGCTGGCCGTCACCGAGATCGACCTGGAGCGGCTGCGGACGATCCGCAGCGAGCTGCCCAGCCTGGCCAACCGCCGGCTCTGACCGCGGTCAGCTCCCGAAAAGCAGGCCCAGTGCGGCGATCCCGGCGATCGCCGCCGCAGTGATCAGCAGGGCGGTCGTCATCCGGGAGGGGCCGCGCCGGGCCAGGCGTCTGACCGACAGCAGCAGTACGGCGAGCACGACGGCCCCGATCACCAACTGCCAGAACGGCAGCAGGAGGCCGAGCAGAGCGTCCTCGGCGAGGGCCGGGACCGGGGACGGATCATCCATGCCGACCACTCTGGCACGGCGCCGCTCCTGACGTCCCCCTTCGGCAGTGGCCTCTCCGTGGGCCCGTCGCGTTCACCCAATGACGATCATTGATTTGCCTTCCGACGCGGGTCCGCGTAACTTTCTCTCTGCACGCGGGAGGCCGGGCAAACCGGCCGAGAACGGGCGCCAGGCTGGTGGCGGTGACGCCGAGCCAGACTGAGATTCGGGCGGTGCTCGACACTCCAGGACACGGAGTTGCGAACGCGAAGCCGACCGGGTAGAGTTCGAAAGCCGGCAGGGAGCCGGGCGGGTGGTTGCGAGAGCGACGCCGGCCGGTCCGCCGAAACTCACGAAAGACACGACCACCGGAAACGGTGAGCGTCAGCGTGGGTCTGGTCGAACCAAGTTGATCGCCTCGGACACGAGGTTGACGACGGAGGTAAGACCGAGTAGGTTGGAGAGGTTGCCCCAAACGGGGGTTCCGCGGATGTGGGGCTTCTGGTTGGTGTGTGGTTGTTCTTTGAGAACTCAACAGG